>NC_010628.1:6502500-6848864 GCF_000020025.1 Nostoc punctiforme PCC 73102
TTTCTATGCAGTTTTCAAGGTTCTGGCTGAGATACAACTCAGCAGTCTGACACTAAAGTCATGTCATGTTGCTGAACTCTCAATATATTTTATCAATGGCAATCACCACAGGTGGAGGTTAGCGGACTCGAACCGCTGACATCCTGCTTGCAAAGCAGGCGCTCTACCAACTGAGCTAAACCCCCAGATACAATTAAAAATTGATAATTAAAAATTAAAAATTTATTTCATTTTCATTTTTAATTTTGCATTTTTAATTGATTCAGGTGGGCCATCCTGGACTCGAACCAGGGACCTCACCCTTATCAGGGGTGCGCTCTAACCACCTGAGCTAATAGCCCCTAAAAGAACCAAATCATAGTTTGAAAGCTTTTTACATTTTGCACATGTCTGCGACCGACCTAGGTTAGACCAACTTACTATCTATTTAACTGTGTGTTTTTCGATATGTAAGGGGTATAGGTCTCCCTAAAAAGGAGGTGATCCAGCCACACCTTCCGGTACGGCTACCTTGTTACGACTTCACCCCAGTCACCAGTCCTGCCTTAGGCATCCTCCTCCCCGAAAGGTTGGAGTAATGACTTCGGGCACTACCAGCTTCCATGGTGTGACGGGCGGTGTGTACAAGGCCCGGGAACGAATTCACTGCAGTATGCTGACCTGCAATTACTAGCGATTCCTCCTTCACGCAGGCGAGTTGCAGCCTGCGATCTGAACTGAGCTCCGGTTTACGGGATTTGCTTGCATTCGCATGCTTGCTGCCCTCTGTCCGGAGCATTGTAGTACGTGTGTAGCCCAAGGCGTAAGGGGCATGCTGACTTGACGTCATCCCCACCTTCCTCCGGTTTGTCACCGGCAGTCTCTCTAGAGTGCCCAACTTAATGCTGGCAACTAAAAACGAGGGTTGCGCTCGTTGCGGGACTTAACCCAACATCTCACGACACGAGCTGACGACAGCCATGCACCACCTGTGTTCGCGCTCCCGAAGGCACTCCCGGCTTTCACCAGGATTCGCGACATGTCAAGCCTTGGTAAGGTTCTTCGCGTTGCATCGAATTAAACCACATACTCCACCGCTTGTGCGGGCCCCCGTCAATTCCTTTGAGTTTCACCGTTGCCGGCGTACTCCCCAGGCGGGATACTTAACGCGTTAGCTACGGCACGGCTCGGGTCGATACAAGCCACGCCTAGTATCCATCGTTTACGGCTAGGACTACTGGGGTATCTAATCCCATTCGCTCCCCTAGCTTTCGTCCCTCAGTGTCAGTTACGGCCTAGCAGAGCGCCTTCGCCACCGGTGTTCTTCCTGATCTCTACGCATTTCACCGCTACACCAGGAATTCCCTCTGCCCCGAACGTACTCTAGCTATGTAGTTTCCACTGCTTGTATCTAGTTGAGCTAGACTCTTTAACAGCAGACTTACATTGCCACCTGCGGACGCTTTACGCCCAATCATTCCGGATAACGCTTGCATCCTCCGTATTACCGCGGCTGCTGGCACGGAGTTAGCCGATGCTTATTCCTCAGGTACCGTCATTGTGTTCTTCCCTGAGAAAAGAGGTTTACGACCCAAGAGCCTTCCTCCCTCACGCGGTATTGCTCCGTCAGGCTTTCGCCCATTGCGGAAAATTCCCCACTGCTGCCTCCCGTAGGAGTCTGGGCCGTGTCTCAGTCCCAGTGTGGCTGATCGTCTTCTCAAACCAGCTACTGATCGTCGCCTAGGTAGTCCATTACACTACCTACTAGCTAATCAGACGCGAGCTCATCTCTAGGCAGTTAACCTTTCACCTCTCGGCACATCCGGTATTAGCCACCGTTTCCAGTGGTTGTCCCAGACCTAGAGCCAGATTCTCACGCGTTACTCACCCGTCCGCCACTGTGTCCGAAGACACCGTTCGACTTGCATGTGTTAAGCATACCGCCAGCGTTCATCCTGAGCCAGGATCAAACTCTCCGTTTTGAATTGGAAAGCTTTATAGCTCAATTTAGCTGCTCTTTTTTAACTTCAGCTTAGTTATCTTTATTTTCTTGACGCAATACACTTGCTGTATAATTGCTTTCAAACTATAATATTTTCAAGGTTCGGTATCCCTTTTTGCAGGTCGCTTTTAAGCTCTCCGCTTCAGGCACTTATTCAATATAGCGAACACTTCTCCTTGTGTCAACTATTTTTCCAAAATTCTTTTGGACTGTTTTTCTATCGGCATCAAAGCCTTAGACTGTAAGAGTTTTAAGCTATAGTATTCCTGGAAGTTACTAAGGAAGCAATACATTTGTGAGCAGTTCTGGTGTTTTACCGCCTTGGCTAGTTTTAGATCCTCTTTTGCGTGGCTGGTTGTTGGAGGATATTGGCCGGGGCGATCGCACAACAAATACGTTACTAGTAGAAGATGTGACGCTAGGTTCAGCTAAATGGATAGCTAAAGCTTCAGGGATAACTGCTGGCTTACCAATTGCAGCTCGGGTGTTTCAGATTTTGAATGAAAAAGTCAGCTTTACGGCGGTTGTAGCTGAAGGTACATGGTGTGAGCCAGGACAGGTGGTAGCTGAAATTGATGGTTCGCTAGATGCGCTACTTATGGGGGAACGAGTTGCTCTCAATTTGGCTATGCGGTTGAGTGGGATTGCTACGCTCACTAATATATATGTAGAGAAAATTGCTGATTTGCCTGCTCAGTTGGTAGATACGCGTAAAACTACACCAGGGTTGAGACTGTTGGAAAAGTATGCGACTGCTGTGGGTGGAGCGATTAATCACCGTATGGGGTTGGATGATGCAGTAATGATTAAGGATAATCACATTGCAGCGGCAGGGGGAATTGAAAAAGCTGTTACCCGTATTCGTTCTCAAATACCTTATCCCTTGACAATAGAGGTAGAGACTGAAAGTTTAGAGCAGGTGAAAGAAGCTTTGCAGCACGACGTTGACATTATTATGTTAGACAATATGCCTGTGGATATGATGCGTGAGGCGGTGCAGTTGATTCGCCAGCAGGATAGTCGGGTGAAAATAGAGGCTTCGGGGAATGTGACTTTAGAGACGATTCGTGGTGTGGCAGAGACTGGTGTTGACTATATTTCTAGCAGTGCGCCAATTACTCAGTCGAAGTGGTTGGATTTGAGTATGAGGATTGTACTTTAGATAAATAAGGCAAATCATCTTACTGCAAAGTGCGTATAGTGTTGCATTCTTTAAGGATAAAATTTTAATAAAAACAATTTATACTACTATTTGATATGCTAAATTATGATATACGAATATCAAGCTACATTCTGAATTTATTTCTTAAACTTAGCATCATCAAATTTACTCATAATTTTCAAGAGGCTGTCAACAGTTATTAATTAATTTATCTGGATTTCTAAGGTTTGCGAATCATTGGACAATTTTAATCCGTTAGAGGCTACTGGTATTGCCACTTGATGCAAAGGAATCTCAATCCAAAATTCGGTTCCTTTGCCTATTTCTGATTCACACTGTAGTACTCCTGAGTGTTTCTGTACGACAATTTGGTAACTAATAGATAAGCCTAAACCTGTTCCTTGACCCACAGGCTTAGTGGTAAAAAATGGATCAAATAGTTTCTTTTTAACCTCTTGGGTCATACCTGGACCATTATCTACAATTCTTACTACTACTCGGTTATCGCTAACAACTTTAGTACTAATTATAATCTTACTAGGATTGCTCTCAATCTCTTGCGGAGAAAGTTTAGCATTGCACATATCAAGAGCATCGATCGCATTATTAATCACGTTCATAAACACTTGATTTAATTGTCCTGCATAGCACTCTACCAGAGGTAGCTTGCCATACTCTTTGATGATTTCAATTTTAGGATGCTCTGGTTTGGCTTTCAATCGATTTTGCAAAATCAGCAGTGTACTATCAATACCTTCATGAATATCAACCTCTTTCATGTCTGCTTCATCTAAATGGGAAAAGGTGCGTAAAGATAAGACAATTTGCTGAATTCGTTTAGATCCCATTTTCATCGAGTTGAGGATTTTAGGCAGGTCATCTAGCATAAATTCTAAATCAATGTCTTCAATCTTTTCCTGAATCTTATGTCCATAATTTGGGAATTCTTTCTGATAGAGACGTACAAGTTCTAACAGTTGTTGAGTATATTCGCTAGCATGAACGATATTGCCAGAGATAAAGTTAACGGGGTTATTAATTTCATGTGCAACCCCTGCCACAAGCTGACCCAGACTAGACATTTTCTCAGTTTGAATCAGTTGGGCTTGAGTACTTTTGAGTTCTTGTAGGGCTTTCTGGAGTTCGGATTCTACCTGTTTGCGTTCAGAAATTTCTAACTCTAGGCGTTGGTTCATTTGGATTAATTCAGTATTTTTCATTAGCGTTTCACGAGATTCAGCTAGCTTCAGTGACATGTAGTTAAATGACTTAGCAAGGTCTTCTACTTCATCCCCGGTCTGAATATCGAGACGGTAATTTAGGTTTCCATCTGCAATTTCTGCGGTTCCTGCTTGTAATTTTTGCAAAGACTTGATGATTGGATGCCAAATCACTATAAATTTTCCAATCAATAGAATTACAATAACTTGTACAACTACGAAGGAGATAATTCTCTGCACTTGATATAGGTTTTCTAATTCATTTTCTACCAATAGGCTCTGCTGATTAGCACGTTCAATTAGCTGACTGAGAAATAACTCAATGTCTCTGTCAAAAGAATTTATAGCTCTAAAATACTGCTGGGAATCTGCTAAAGAAGTGTCGCTGGAATCCCACTGCATTAATTGATTTGCCAACTGGGTAAGAAATTGGTGACGGCGACGAATCACTGAAATTTCTGTAGCATCTGGCATCAAGCGTTCTAATTTATCGAGGGAGTCCAGAAACTGTTTGGAAGACTTGACCATTCCTGTGTCTTGAGTCCTCAGTAAGACAATATCTTTGAGTTCAATAATTTCAGATTTCAAGGCATTTTCCGCAGTTAGAGTAACTTTGAGAGTTTCGGTGGTTTGATTGCTTTTTTCACGGATAGTCTGCTTGATCTGTTGGACAGCTACAGTATTACCAACAAGAAGAGCTACTATCAGTCCGACAGATACAACTGAACCTGTAAAAAACTTTGTGGAGATTTTCATTTTGCCGGAACAGAAATTAAGTTGAGATATTTACGGAGTTGCTCAATAGGGGCGTAATCTGAAGGGCTTACAAGAGTGTATCCGGCTGACTCAGTTCCGATAATATCCTCAAGTCCTTCTGGGCTACTAATAAAAGCCTGCTTTAGTCGCTGGATTAACTCTGGTGGCAGTTTTTTAGACACTACTATTAGGGAATTGGGTATGGGGACAGATTCCCATAGTATTTTAAATTTTTTGGGTGTTAGCTTGCTGCTTTTTTGCCACTTTATGTAAGAAGGAATATTAGTTGCTGCGGCATCAACAATATCATCTTGTAGTGCAATAATGCTTTTGCTATGGCTACCAGCATAAATGACTTGAGAAAAATCTTGATTATAATCAATATCTAGTTTTTTGAAACTTGCTAGTGGTATCAAATAGCCAGAGGTTGATAATTTGTCCACAAAGGCTATCCGCTTACCTTTGAGGTCTTTTAAGGTTTTGATGGGACTGTCTTGTTGCACAATGATACAGGCACGATACCAGGGTTGTCCCGTATATTTATCGATGGGAGCAACTAATGGTTCAACTTTAGCACCCCTGTCTACTGCTTCAAGATAGCTTACAGGACCAAGATAAGCCATGTCTAGCTTATCTTGAATCAGCCAGTCAATGATTTGCTCGTAATCCTTAGCAATCTGGAAATCTACTGAACTTGCGATCGCATCTTGTACTTTCTCGATCTCTAGTTTTTTATGTCTCCCTTGCACCCCTACTATCTGTGATTTAGTATCAACCCGTCGCCCAAGGGATTGCTCCAGGTATTCTTTTAGGGGTTTAATCATTCGTTCTTGCTCTGTCCGATTTTGGATAGGTAGCACCCCAATTTTTAAAGTCGATAAGTTTTGTTTATTATTGGCTGAAACACTATCGACAATAGGCTGATTATTTTCAGATATTTTTCCAGCACAGCCTGGACTTAGTAGGGTTATGATTACCACTAAAATCAGAACTCTACTTTTACGTAATAAACGATATCTACTAATGAGCCACGGTGCTACTAAGCATTTCTCCATAAAATTGAATTTAAATATAGACGTAATCAACTGAATATTACGGTAAAGAAATATAGCTTGTTTTATCCTAAGTAGGCTAACTGCTATTAACTTCACTCTCTGTTAAATATAGGTTTCCCAAAAAAACTATAAAGTAAACATTTATATTTTAAATTCCGATAATAAATGTTATGTAAATTAATTAATGGTTTAATATGTTCTCATCCTTAAACAGTGAGTACTCGCTTAATAATTTTCTATCAGCATGAAAAAAGTATTGGAGTTAGGTTGAGGATTTTTGAACTTAATACAACCAGGAATATTTTAGTTGTTTTTTGTTATTTAACCTAACTCCAATATTGATTTAAATATATAAAAATAAAGTTTTTAAGAAAAAGTTAATTTGCTTAAATTGCGAGTAATTATTAAGCAATACTCCCACGCTTTCTGGCTTCTTTGTAGGAAGTCCCGACATTTTTTAAGCCAGCTTTAATCATTTGTTGTTCTAGGAGGGCAAAGAAACGCGCTCTATCCCCGCCTTTTACCACTGCTTGATTATGCGCTTCGGCGATCGCTACTGGATAGCCATATCCTTTTTGTACTTGTGCTAGCATGAGTCCTAATGCTTGCTCTAGCATGGTTGCATTCTCCGCTACCCATGCTGGAACTTCGATTCGGGCGATTTCAGTGCCAACGTGGACATAGCAAAAATAAATGGTTTGATCGCCGTAGAGTTCGAGAATTGGGGAATTACTCCGCCAAAGGGTACTACGTTGTCCTGGTTTGAGTCGGGTTGCCCAAACAGAAGTATCTCGCAACTGTTCAAAAATTTTACAAGGTACTTTTTCTAGCTGATTTGGGCAATGACTTTTACAGTCTGGCACTGGATGAGGACAAGCCAACAATCGTAAAAAGTTCATTGTTTCAATGCTGCGAGAGGCGCTAAGATAACCCATCAGGGGAATTTGAGCATCACGCATTTGCTGCCAAGCTTCCAGGATCGGGGGTAAAATGCGATCGCGCGCCTCCATCGGTAACTGTTCTAAAAACCAGTAAATTAAAGAACCATCTACCATCGCCAATGCTGGTGCTTCCCCTTTAGCTGCACATGCAAGTTCTGCTAAAACCGTTGTTTCTGATGCAGTGCGGCGGAAACTCATCCATTCTTCGGTTCTAATTCCCCACTGCCGAGACATATATAAATCTTCTGGGCGGTAAAATACTTCTGGCAAACTATCGAGTAGCGGATGGCGGTTTTGTCCGTAGTGTAAGACGACTCTGCCAATATTGAGGAGATAACAGTAAGCAATTTCGTGATGGTTGGGGGCAATTTGGGAACCATCGGTAGCAATTACAGTATGAATTTTTGGCGGAACTGAGATATCGATGGAGGTTTCTAGCGGCTCAATTGGGGTAGCATTAGCAAATAAAATGCGATCGCGCCATTTTTCTTGGCGATCTATTAGGTCTTGTTGAGACTCATAAGCATTTTTTAGATGTTGTTGTGCCAATTCTAAACGCTGGCGACTGGCAGCAGCTTCTAAGGTAAGATGCTGACTTAAGCCCTGCATTTGTCGCGCCAGTTTTGTTAAATCAAGCATAAAGGTAAGTAATAAATTATAAATTAGGAGTGATAAATTAGTAGTTTTAGTAATTCATTATGATTTATCTACATCTTTTAAATATCTCGCTCTATTGCCATTTTGCTAAAAAATTAAAATAATTCGTAATTGATTATTACGCTTTAATACCTGCTAATGTAATTCGTAATAAAAGTAAGTTGGGATTTAGACCACTTACAAATTACGAATTACGTAAAGCCTGCGGCATAGCTTTGCTTAGAGCGTAGCGGTAGCGAGCCCGCGAGCGTCATTACGAATTACGAATTAGTTAAAGCCAAGCAGAAAAATCTCTGGCAAACTGAGACAGTGATAACACCTGAATTTGCAGATCATTTTGAGCCGCTTCTCTTTCTGCTTGAGTGTTATAGCCCCAGTCTGCAAGGAACAGTTTCACATCTTCAAGGTCTGTTTGCTGTTGGACTAACTGCAATGTTTTGAGTCTATCTTCTACAAACCAGAGACTAACTGGCTTGTTTTCTGCTTGTTGTTTTAATTCTCGCAAAATTTCATATTTGGGACGCTTGACTTCTTTGCCAAAAATTGCTGCTGTCGGTAAATTAACTCCTTCTTGTTGGAGCAACTGCTGTACAAAACGTCCCTCTTTAGTGGTTACAATGTATAGCTTAACTCCACTGTCAAGAGTTAATTTGATTTTTTCTACTACACCCGGATAAAATCTATGCAGACTTAGCCAACCGTCTAAATCCGTGGTAATCCATTCGTCACGTTGGTTATCTAGTTTCGCAGCAATTTCTCTTGCTTGTAACTTGTCATTTAACAAAAGTTGTGGGGCGATGCTTAACCATTCATGAAAAATTTTTTCATCAGGAATTCCATCTACTAGCGCTTTGATTAAAACGGGCATTTCCCAACCCGTCTCAATTACGGGGCGTAGGCGATAGAATCTCAAAGCTAAATCATCGCCTGGCGTGTCGTTAGCTGGCGACCAAATTTCACAGTAGGTACGCCACGCTACCTCAAAATATTCAATTAGTCCGTCGCAAATCACTCCATCAAAGTCCAGGGCTAAAATCGTGGGACTACTTGCGGTCATTGTTTTGAGGATTAAAACTGCTGTTGTCAGCTTACCCGACAAATTTAAATTATGCAGTAATTTTTGTTAGTCTTTTAGAATTTCTAACTTGCTCAAAAACTATGGTGGCATTTCTAATTTGATACTGGTGAGTTAACGAGGATCTACGGCAGGTTTATGAGCAACTAAACGAACTTGATTTTGCTTGACTACTACAGTGAGCAGTGGTAAAGAACGCTTTGCTGGGCCATGAAGGACTCGGCCCTGAGAATCATATTGAGATCCATGACAAGGACAAATAAAGTGATTCTTCTCAAGATCCCACTCAACTGTACATCCTAAATGGGTACAAGTTGGATTGATAGCATACTCAGCAATCTTTGGCCCGTCTTGAATGATGAGATAATCAACGCTATTGTCTGGCAAGCCTTTTACGAGAATTGGAATTCCAGACTTTGCAGTTGTTAATAGTGCATTAGTTTCGATTTGCTTACCGTCTTTGTCTAGTGCAACAGATCCGGGAAGGTAATTTTCACAGCGCGAATTTTTTGGATAAAGGGAACAAAGGGTTTCTAGGCTGATCTCACGACCTTGGCTGACTTTGGGAAATAGATATGCGATCGCTACTGATGCAGCTGTACCACCTAGTGTGTAAGTTAAAAAATCCCGGCGCGTTTTTATTCTAGCTGGAATTTTGCCATTAGTAAAAGAATTTTCTTTCATGACCCGGTTTACCAAGAGAGGTCTACTAATATACTACGGTGCGATCGCTCTCATCAAAAATCAGATCGTCATCTTTGTCATATTTATTCTTATAGGTTGGGAATTATATGTATAGAATTTAATTGATAAAAGATGTTATGCGCTCGCAACATGAACCACAAGTTTTTTCTGCTGTCATTAAAAATTCAATAATGCAAGGAGATATTTTATGTGAAACATCTAATAATTATCTGATAACCAAAACTTCTCTGATGCCCGATCTTTCCTGGGACAATCTTCGTATTCCAGAAATTAGCATTTATGGAATGACTATTATAGGTTTTCCTCATCTCCGAAAAGAGACTTACGATAATTGGATATCCATCAACAACCAACCTTCATTTTTAACTCCATTGATGACAAATCTTCAGATCAATCTGGTTTCTAAGGAAGAGTTGAAAAAACTTGAAAAGAGGACTGATTATTTATGGTCTACGATATATACTTTGACTCGTCCAGGATTTTCTCAAGATTTTTCCCAGGCATTAATTCAAATAACTGGCTATTGTGCAGCAATTCCATGTAGCTATGGGAATTTGCTGTATTTGGAAGGCACTGGCGAACAATGGCAAGTCAAGTCATCCTATGGTCTGTATAATCAATAGAAAAAATCTATTTTTGATTCATGCTTGGCATTAAAATTCTATGTTTGGGCAATTACTCAAAAAATTAGTCCCATATTAACTTTACTATGATTCAATTGGCGCAAAGGGAAGTGATGGAGATTCGTACATCAAAATCATGAAAGCCAATACCCGGAATTTTATAAAGTATTGAGAAAAATATCCACAATTTAAACCAAAGAAGTAAATTTATCTGAGCGAATATCTAACCTAAGAGGTGTTTCGCTCAAATTTAGCCTCAAAGTCTCTCCAGAGAAAGAACTCTTTATCCCTTCACTTTTTTAAAATGTTATTAGGAAAACTACATCGTTTAAGACCTGAAAACCATGACTGAGAATAATCAAGAAAATCAAATTAATCAACCAGTAAGTGAAGATTGGCATTCTCGTGAAGAACCCAATGTCAAAGAAAGAAACTTAACCGCAAATCCGGGAGATAGAATTGCTGATGAGTCTCAACCTGTTGAAGAAAAGGCTAAACAGGTTGCTGTTGATGATGTCCCAGACATTACAGGTGACAAAATTACAGTCCCGACTTACTTCGTTGTAGATGAACCCGACGGTGAAAAGAAGGCACTACACCATGTTAAAGATGCTGAAGAGATTTCTGACGTAATTCGGCAAGCACGAGTAGACGAAAATGGAAATCGAGTTTGGTGGTAGTCGTTTATTGAAGAGAGACGGGGACACGGAGAGTTGTTTCTTTGTGTCCTCGTATCTGTCTTGTTTGCTCAAGTGGCTCTATTAATGACGCACTCAGAATCTGGAAATGTTACTTAGGATAAAGGCTAATGGCAAATGTAACAAGTAGCAAAGAATTAATATATTGGAGTACATCAAAAATTAAAAATCAAATTTTAGAACTTGTTAAAAATCGCAATGTAGAACCGTTAAAAACCAAAGTAGAATTTTATAAAAATGAATTAGCACTATATTTTACAGAGTTAAGCCGACGTAATCCCTTTAGTAAGGTTGCAGATCAAGTGGCGATCGTTACGGGAGTATGGGTACCAATATGGTCTACTATACCTTTTCAAGATATTTTACCTGGTAGGATACACGAGCAGTCTTACCAAATTTTCCATAATGATGGTTACTATGCAAATATTGCCCGTTATGCACCAGGACATCAGTCTGGTTTTTGGAAAAAAATTGCATCCAAACTACCAGCTTATGACTTAATGTTGTTGCAAAAATATTCAGTTAGAGATGAGCAGTGGGATATTAAAAATGTTGGGATATTCCAAGCATTGAAAAATAGAGAAATTTCGTTGACAATTGACTGTGCAGACGAATGGTTTACGACAACAATTAAATCTAAATTGAAGAAGACATCACCAAACATAGATTTACAGCCAGAACTTTTATTAAAAGATATGGACAGGAATACTGTCAAAAAATTTGAAAAAGTTTACTTAGCTACTTCTTTTTTAGAGCATATATATATAGATAATGACTTTCGTTTAGTTAAGAGTCAACGAGAAGCAACACAGCGACCAAGTTATACAATAGCTATTCGTAGACGTTAAACTAAGAAAATTTTTAATTTTATGCCGTCACTACAACAACAAGTTACTTCTACCGACAGTTATAATTACTTACTATTCTTGCCCAATGGACTGCACCCAAATGGGAGCCGCAACGAAACACAAGAGCCACTTTTACCAACAATTGTATCTTTACACGGTTCGGGTGAGCGAGGCTCTTACTTAAATCATGTGAAAAAGCACGGTGTCGCCAAGGTTGTAGAACAACAGCCAGATTTTCCCTTCATTGTCATTTCTCCCCAATGTCCGCGCGGTGAATATTGGAATATAGAGCGATTAAGCACCCTTCTGGATGAGGTTATTGCATCCTATCCTGTTGATCCAGATCGGGTTTACCTGACCGGTTTAAGCATGGGTGGTTACGGAACCTGGCATTTAGCAGCAGCGCAGCCAGAACGATTTGCTGCGATCGCGCCTATCTGTGGCGGTGGTAATCCAGCCCAAGCACATAAGCTGAAAAACCTTCCTGTGTGGGCATTTCATGGAGCAAAAGATAATGTCGTTCCCTCAAGCGAGTCCGAAATCATGGTTTCTGCACTCAAAGCCCACGATGGGAATGTGAAATTTACAGTTTATCCAGAAGCCGATCACGACTCATGGACGCAGACATACAATAATCCAGAGTTGTATGAGTGGTTTCTACAGTATCGACGACAGCCGACTTTAGATTAAAGATATTTTTTTCTGCATTTGAATACATCTCTAAATTAAAATCGCAATACAATCATTCAATTAGTTAGACTTGCTAGGATTTACGCAAGAGCTATTGCCCTAACTTCAACATATTTTCATCAAAAATATTTTTTAGCGCCCAAAGATTAAAACTTCTAACAAGTCACCACTTGCACCTTTGACATCAGAGTATATAACTTCAATAATGTTCTTACGTACAAATCCGTAGTCATATAGGATTCTTATTTCATTTTTGCCAAATATACTGAGAACTAGAAACATATCTAGCTAGCTCTTAGTCAGTTTTGCTTTGAAAAATCAAATGGGATTGCTATACGAATTGGCATTAATAGGGTTGCATTATGCTTTTCTCGAATTCAAAAACTAACTTAAAAACTCGCCAAAAAAATAATAAAATAGGTACAGTTTTTTGGACTCATACTAACGTTGTGCTACTCACTGGATATTTAATAATTTTACCAATTTGTACATTGACAACTTTATCCTTATTATTGCCCTTATTGACTGCTAGTTTATTCGCTTCCATTGGAACCTCGCACTACTCTACATCGATTCCTTGGATAGATGATGCCTCTGAATGTGAATATACAGGGAGAAACTGGCGCGATCGCAAGTGTTGGGATAATCAACACGATCCGATGTTCTAAATGGATATTCCACAAAGAGGTGTGTAAATAATTAGAACAATTGCTTAATTTGACAAAACAGGCTATCAGTCTTGAAATTAGATCAAAATGGATATGTAGCCTGTTGTTTGTCAAATCTTGAATCAACCTAACTTTGTGCGAAATCTGCAAGAAACTCATTTAAATCGTGCCCGCGCTAGTCTCAGACAAGCACTGTCTTGGTATGGATATCTCCGCAAATCAGGACAGTTGTCATCTAACCCGGAATTGGCAGGTTTGTTAAAACCGGAATTGGAAGCTTTGAACTCTACACTCAACAAGCTGGACTCTAACGTGATTAGAATTGCCGCTTTTGGTTTGGTGAGTCGCGGTAAGTCAGCAGTTTTAAATGCTTTACTGGGAGACAAAATTTTGCAAACTGGGCCCCTAAATGGTGTCACTCAATGGCCCCGTTCGGTGCGTTGGCAGCCAGGAGGTAAGGTACTAGTAGAGTTAATTGATACCCCAGGATTAGATGAAATTGAGGGTGAGTCACGGGCGGATATGGCACGAGAAGTTGTGCATCAGGCGGATTTGATTTTGTTTGTCGTGTCTGGTGATATCACGCGCACTGAGTATCAGGCATTGCTAGAATTGCGGCGATCGCAAAAACCCCTGATCTTAGTATTTAACAAAATCGACCTTTACCCAGATACAGACCGGGGAGCGATTTACCAAAATTTGCAACAATTGGGTGCTGGGCATCCTGAAGCAAAGCCTCTATTAACTGATGAAATTGTCATGATGGCGGCGGAACCAGCAGCAATGGAAGTGCGGGTTGAGTGGCCTGATGGGCGTGTCAGTTATGAATGGGAGACACCACCACCGCAAGTAGACGAACTCAAAGAAACAATTCTGAACATTCTGAATCGGGAAGGGCGATCGCTTCTGGCTTTAAATGCCCTCATCCAAGCACGGGATGCAGAAACCGCGATCGCTCAAAAAACCATCGATTTACGCGAACAAGAAGCTGAAAATATCATTTGGCAATTTACCAAATACAAAGCTTTGGCAGTAATGCTCAATCCCATCGCTTTCTTAGATATCCTTGGCGGAACTGTTGCCGATTTAGCTTTAATTCGCGCTCTAGCTAGATTATATGGTTTGCCGATGACTAGCTATGAAGCCGGAAAAATTTTAAAAACGATTTTATTTAGTTCTGGTGGCTTGCTACTGGGGGAACTAGGTAGTAGTTTTATTTTGGGCTTAGGTAAAACTACTGCTGCAATAACCAGTGCTGACAATCCCAGCAATATTAGTGCTTTTGCTGGGAGTGCGATCGCTCAAGCTGGTATCGCTGGTTATGGTGCATACTCCGTTGGCAAAGCCGCTCAGGTGTATCTCGAAAAAGGCTGCACTTGGGGACAGTTGGGCGCTAGCAGTGTAATTCAAGAAATTCTCTCTCAAGTCGATCAGAATACAATTCTGTATCGTTTGCGACAAGAGCTAGGCATAAAATATTGAGAATAAATAAATTCTATTAAGCATTTGTTACCGTTTACAAGTGTTTATGAACTTCTATCAAGCTCTTCTGACAATTGACTGACATTTCGAATTTGGGATGCAAGATTGAGGGAACAGGTTACAGGGAAAAGGTTATAGAAAAAACTATCCTCTATCCCCTAATATCTATCTGCGTAAATTAAAGGTGAAAGGATCATGACAACTACCCTAAACTCATTTGAAACTGCTGGTGCAGCAAATCTTGAAGAAGCTATTACTGAAGCCATTACTGAAGCTCGCACAACTTGTGAGCTAAATGGCAGCGATTCTGCTAATTGTGCCGTAGCCTGGGACATTGTGGAAGAATTGCAAGCTGAGAAATCCGATCAACAGCAAGCAAAAGCAAAGAAAAACTCTTTAGAAAACTATTGCGATCGCCATCCAGCTTCCGTAGAATGTCTAATCTACGACGTTTAACTTTTCCGTAAATCAGTTGTTGCTGATTGCGTTATTTGCTTAATCGCCTCTAAATCAGGTAATGGTATTTCACTTTCCATTGCCAACCACAAAAGATATTCGATATTCCCAGCCGGGCCAGTGATCGGCGACCAAGTTAAGCCTTTATATTTCCATCCTAATCCGTGGGCTACTTGTAACACCTGGAAAATAGCATCAGCTTGGTCGTTTGGATCTCGCACAACACCTTTTTTACCCACACGGGATCTGCCGACTTCAAACTGTGGCTTGACTAACAATACAGCTTCTCGGTTAGCTTGAGTTAGTTGCCACAAAGCAGGCAGAATCTTAGTTAAAGAAATAAACGATACATCAACCACCGCCAAATCAGGAATCGGATCGTTTTCGCTATATAACTCATCTGGTCGTAGTTGGCGTAAATTGGTACGTTCTCGCAAAATCACCCGCGAATCATTTCGCAACCGCCAGTCAACTTGTCCGTAACCGACATCAATGCCGTAAACTTGTTTTGCTCCAGCTTGCAAGAGACAATCAGTAAAACCACCTGTAGAAATCCCACCATCTAAACAAATACGCTCTGCTACAGGGATGGCAAATACTGACAAAGCTTTGGAGAGTTTTTCACCGCCTCTAGAAACAAAAGGCGATCGCTCTTTAATATTTATTTGAGCCGAAATATCAACTTCAGTACCAGGCTTATCAACTAGCTGCTGATTAACAGTCACTTCCCCCGCCTGAATTAACCTTTGTGCCAAGGCGCGAGAAGAACATAAATTTAGCTCTACTAATAGTGTGTCGAGTCGCTGTTTAGCCAATTAACTAGACTCTCCTGGTGAGATTAAAACCAAAGCACTTGAAAATCCAGCTAGAAACATCTTACTGCAAGGATTGGGTACGGTAGTCAATACCAAAACCTCTACGAAGCTTGAGGATTTGACACTTTCAGCTTTAGAGAGACTGAGTTTCCCGTATCCCGTATATTACTATGGAAAACAAAACCCATCTAGAAAGTATCTAAATGGGAAAATTTTTGGTGAATTTTTGAATTCGCCAACAGGACGCATTTTTAGCTAAATACATATTTTCAGGGGCTGCCCATCCTGAAAAACTAGTAATTCTCCCGGTTGGATTTTTGTCCAAACTTCGTTGTCTGTGAGGGGAGTCGTAGCAATGACAGCAACGCGATCGCGTTCGGTAGTCACTTCCCGAAAATCTACGGTCATGTCTTGATCGATCAAATGGGCAGCTGCAAAGGGCGCTTGACGGACAATGTAGCTGAGGTTAGTTGAACAATAAGCAAAAAAGTGTTCTCCATCAGATAATAAGTAATTGAATATACCTATTTTTGCAATTGCATCACTAATTTGTTTTAGTACAGGGTACAGTTTCTTGATGTCAGGCTTACCATCGGGAAAGCGCGATCGCAATGTTTCTAGCATCATACAGAATGCTTTTTCACTATCTGTATCACCTACAGCTTGATAAAAGCCCAAATTTTCTGGATCAAAATTTGGCAAATTACCGTTGTGAGCAAATACCCAATACTGACCCCACAATTCTCTACGGAAAGGATGGCAGTTGTGTAAGGCAACTTCACCCTGAGTAGCTTTACGGATATGGGCTATGACATGGGTTGAATGGATGGGATAACTCCGCACCAACTCCGCTACTGGAGAAGCAACAGAAGGTTGGGCATCTAAAAACATCCGACATCCCTTCCCTTCAAAGAAAGCAATGCCCCAACCATCGCTATGATCATCCGTTTTTCCTCCCCGTGCAGAAAACCCTTCAAAAGAAAAGCAAATATCCGTTGGAACATTGCAATTCATTCCGAGCAATTGGCACATGAATGTTGCACTCTAAATTTTCGACTAAGGTCTCAGGATCAAGATACTTCAGAATGCTGCATTGATTCTGGAGCGATCGCTTCAATGTTGGAATTTAATTGGGAATTGGGAATGGGGAATTGGATATGCTTATTTTCTATGTCCTTTGCTGTACTGTTAATATTTTTTAACAAATTACGAATTACGAATTATCTAAAACATCTGCTTTAAATATTGCTCATAGCCTAGTTGTTCTAGCTTTTCTTGCTTTGCAATTACTGATTCACATAGGGTTTGGCGATATTGTTGGACTTTTTCTAGCAATTCTGGTTGTTGAGTTGCCAGTATTTGTACTGCTAAAAGTCCGGCATTTTTGGCATTACCGATCGCCACTGTTGCTACAGGAATACCCGCAGGCATTTGTAAAATAGAATACAAAGAATCTACACCTTGTAAGTTCCTGGTGACTACAGGAACACCAATAACAGGAAGTGGTGTTAAAGACGCTACCATTCCAGGCAGATGGGCAGCACCACCGGCACCGGCAATAATCACCTTAATACCGCGTTGGTGTGCAAGTTGAGCATATTGCACCATCCGTTCTGGGGTACGGTGAGCAGAAACGATCGCCACTTCGCTCTCAACACCAAATTCGTCACAAACTGCGATCGCGTCTTTCATGGTGGGCAAATCAGAATCGCTGCCCATGATAATACCAACTAGGGGAGTCATAATAATTAAAAATTCAAAATTTAAAATTCAAAATTATTTGAGCTAGCTTATGGAAGCTAGGTTATGCCGATTTATCATCTCATTGATTGATGTTGGTTGCATCTAAAATCAGATTTATCTTTCTTCTCGTCAGTGTGATGACCCAAGCAACACAAAATCCTGTAGATATTATCAATGCTAGAGTGCCTGGTTACAAAGATTTGCAAATGCTCTTGGTTGATGAAGAGGACATAATTGAGCAAATCTTGCCAATGGGTACAGTAGAAGCACGCAGCCGTGCATCTCTAATAAACGTTGCTGGCGACTGGATTTCATTGGGTGGCGTTGATTTGCAAATTAACGGTGCTTTGGGATTGGCATTTCCTGATTTAACGGCTGAAAATGCTCATAAGCTCCAGGAAATCTCACAATTTTTATGGAATGTCGGAGTAGATGGATTTTTACCGACACTTGTGACAACTTCAGTAGAAAATATTCAGCGATCGCTTGCTATTATTGCTGAAGTTCTCCCCAATCAACCAGCAGGTGCCAAGATTCTGGGAGTACACCTAGAAGGGCCATTTTTAAATCTCCAAAAGCGCGGCGCACACCCGGCAGAGTATCTATTACCCCTGACAATGGATCGGGTAAAGCGGGTTTTGGGTGATTATGCCTATATCGTGAAAGTCATCACCTTAGCACCGGAGTTAGATTTCACTGGGGAAGTAATTCCATATTTGCGTTCTCTGGGGATTACTGTCAGTTTAGGGCATTCTCAGGCCACATCTGCTCAAGCACAATGTGCCTTTGAACAAGGTGCAACGATGGTAACTCATGCCTTCAATGCCATGCCAGCATTACATCACCGAGAACCAGGATTATTAGGGGCAGCAATTACCCATCCTGATGTGATGTGTGGTTTTATTGCTGATGGTGAACACGTTTCGCCCATGATGCTGCAAATTTTACTTCGCGCTAGCTATCAAGAAAAAGGGCTGTTTCTCGTCAGCGATGCCCTTTCCCCTCTAGGGCTATCCGATGGCGTGTATCCTTGGGACAGTCGGCAAATTGAAGTTAAAAACGGTACGGCACGATTGGCCGATGGCACTTTGTCAGGGACGACTTTACCCTTGTTGGTGGGAGTGCAAAATTTGGTGAAGTGGGGAATTTGTGATGTAGAAAGTGCGATCGCTTTAGCTACTAATGCACCTAGAAAAGCGATTGGTTTACCAGGGATTGTTAAGAGTCAATCCGCTAACTTATTACGCTGGCATTGGGATGAGACTACAAAAGAATTAACTTGGCGACGTGCCATCACCACAGAACTGCTCAAGAAGCCAGAAGATGGGAATTTATCTGTTGTTCTCAACTCCATATAATTCAATACGGTTCAGTTAAGGATTTTTGGTATTGATTTTAGGTCTGTAGAGACGTTGCAATGCAACGTCTCTACAAAGGATTTCGGGCTTAACTGAACTGTATGGCCATATAATTCCAAAATAGCGAAAAAGGGAAAGGTTTTATTATCCCTTTCCCTTTAATTTGAGTGGAGTTTAAGCTTTAACGCCTTATGTGAATTAAAAATGCCCTACCGATAGCAAGGGTTTCAGGCTGTGGTTTAGCCAAGATGTTTAGCTATGTTGACGTATTTACGCCTTTCCAGACTCCAACTCACATAAGCCGTCTTTAATTACGAATTACAAATTATTCAACTATGCAGGGTTTGGTTGAGTTCGGCTTTGAAGCAGCTGGATAATTGCAGCTTTTTCTAAAATTCCAACTAGAACGCCGTTCTCACGAATTACAGGAAGCACAGATAGCTTTTGTTCTTCGAGTAACTGTATGACTTCTAGCAGAGGTTGATCAGATTGGACTGTGGTAGATTCGGTAATTGGTCGCATGACTTCTTTTACTTGAGTTTCTGACCACAGTGCTGTTGGGACAGTTCGTAAATTATCAACTGCGATCGCACCTACTAATTGTCCATCATCATCAGTCACTAAAAACCGATGCCAGTTTTGTCCACTGATGACTCGCTCATCGGCAAACTCTCTCAGGCTAAGATTACCAGATACTATGGGGCTGTCATGAGTTACAGCATCTTCAGCAGTCAAACCTGTGAGTTTTTCTTGCACTCTGGCAAATTGAGCCGCATTACCAGCATTTTGTAACAAGAAGAAGCCAATTAACAAGTTCCAGAAGTTATCGGCGTTGCCAAAGAATACTAGGGGAAGTACACCTGAAAGAATTGCTACCCAACCAAAGATTTGTCCAACTCGACTAGCAAAGGTTACACCTTTATAAGGATTGCCTGTAACTTTCCAAACGATAGCTTTCAGTATATTTCCGCCATCTAATGGCAAACCAGGAATCAGGTTAAATAGGGCTAACGCCAAGTTAACAGAAGCTAGAACACCAAGAATTGCTGCTAACGGGCCTGATGCAGTAGTAGTAATACCAATAGCTGTAACGATACCGCAGAGTAGTAAGCTAACTATTGGCCCGGCGATCGCTACCCAGAAAGCCTCACCTGGGGTTTTTGACTCTTTTTCTAAGCTAGCTAAACCGCCAAATATAAACAGAGTGATGGATTTGACATCAATTCCTTGACGAATCGCAACAAAACTGTGGCCTAATTCATGGGCGACGACAGAGGCAAATAACATCAGCGCTGTCATCAATCCCAGTAGCAAAGCTAATCCCGCAGATAATTGGGGAAATTGTGCCGCCAGTCCACTGCTATAGCTCCAAGTTACCAAACCCAGAACTAAAAACCATGACGGATGGATATAGAAGGGAATTCCGAAGAGATTACCAACGCGAATTGTGCCATTCATGTCGTTCACCTTTGATTTCAGCTTCGAGAGGTTTGTTTTCGTCCTTCTCGATATCTTGATTGTAACGAAAGGTTAAGAGATTTTAATCTTCGTGGCGGTAGTGGTGTCCGTCTGTAAAGGTGCGGTTATTGGTATTATTTGCGAATAATAGCTCACTACTTCTCTATAGCTACATCAGGTAGACGACTCCACTCATTCCAAGAGCCATCGTAATTGCGAACGTTCGGATAACCTAATAAATACTTCAACACAAACCAGATATATCCAGAACGCGCACCGATAGTACAGTAGGGAAAAACTTCCTTATCAGCCGTAATGCCCTTACTGGTATAAAGATTTTTCAATTCGTCGAATGATTTAAAAGTTCCATCCTCATTCAGAGTTAAGGTATGCTCAAGATGCACTGCACCTGGAATATGACCAGTAAGTTGACCTTCTTTTGGTGGCTGATCGAAAAACCACTCACCACAGTATTCTTGAATTGTTCGGACATCTAACAACACGCGTAGGCGTAGCCCGTCGTAGACATCGCTTCTACCAATCGATGCCTGAACTTCATTATGTAATACTCGCAGATGAGGATCAGTAGCTCTGGCACGGTAATCAGTAGCAGGAAACGTGGATAACTCAGTTGCTAGTGGACGATCTTCTGACTTCCATTTCTGGTAGCCACCATTGAGAACTTTTACATTTTCATGCCCAAAGACTTGCAAAAGCCAGAAAATCCAGGCTCCAGTTCCAGGATAACTGCCATAAGCAATTACTGTTGTGTTGTTTGTGATACCTGAACGTGCCATCAGCCTCTCAAAAGCGATCGCATCCAAATTCAGTTTCAAATCGGGCAATAGTAAGTCTGTAAAGATGTTCCAGAAGACAGCACCAGGGATGTGAGCATTTTTGTACGGTTCTGGACTCATATTCACTTCAATAATGCGGACGTTTGGATCGTTGAGATGATTTTCCAGCCATTGGGTATCAACAAGAACGGATGGATCAGCATATTGAGACATTTTTATTTCTCCTGTAATAGCGCTAAAAGAATTGAAACTTACCTATTGAGTCTTGGTTATGGTTGGGAAATACAATCTGCGATGTCCGATGAACTAGGGTTGTGGAAACAGAAAATAAAGAAAAGCCGATGAGTGGATGAAAGACAGCTAAAGGAAAAGAAGTCTTCAAGTGAATTGTGAGAAATTGCAGTCCCAGCAAAACTGGGATGCTTGCTGTCAGGCTCTGAACTCTTGAAGGAAACGGCATCGAAAACACCCATATCAACAAAATTATTGAGAGTCCGCTATATCCTCGCACGAGCAAAATATGTAGGTTCCACCAATCAGAGTTGTAAAAGTAAGCCAGTCCAACACTGAATACCTGGGTTGCTAAACAGAGATTGAAAAACACTACTGCGATAAAAAAACTGATTTGAATCCAGCGCCCGGATATCTGTGTATCATCAATGGCAGAATTTAGAGTCATGCTTAAGTAATCCAAAAAAAGCAAATAAGGGAAAAGACTTGATGTGACTAAAGCTAAGATAGGTCTGGTTGCTATACTGCGCCTAGACCTCGAAAGTGTACAATTTGCCAATCATGATTGCTTTACAAGCTCTATTTCATGCAATTGCTCAAGCTGAAGACGAAGAGGCGTTGCGATCGCACATCCGCGCAGAAATGAGTGAATATTTTTCAGCTACCCGATGTGGGCTGTTTTTCTTTGCTCAAATCCCTCTAGCTAACAGCAAGCTCCAAAAAGCAGTGGAAATTGCACTATCACCCCAACACAACCCAGTTGCACGTTACTTGCTAGAACACCATGCCCCTGTTCATGAAGGTTTAGTTGTAGAACCTAAGACGTGGAGGTTGATTTGTCCTCGTGCCGATCACTGGCACGTCATGGCAGGGCCAATTGTCAGCAATGGTCATTTAGTAGGCGTGGTAGGTTTTACTCGTCAGCAAGGAATGCCTACATTTGACTCACAAAATCTTATAGATTTGAGTGCGCTTTGTCTGCACATTTCTACTTGGGTGGCAAGGGTAAAATCGCAACATCCACTACTATTACAGACAGAGCGTTTAACGCCTCGTGAAATGCAAATTGCTCAGTTGGTGGCTCAAGGACAAACCAATGCAGAAATTAGTGCTGAACTTTGGATTACTGAAAACTCTGTCAAGCAAGCCTTAAAAAGGATGTTTCGCAAGCTTGAGGTTTCATCTCGAACTCAGATGGTTGCAAAGCTTTCCACAATTTCAAAATAGTCATCTTCAAGTATGTTAAGTAGGGCTTGCTGAAAAAAAAGAAAAGGTTGCAGTCTCTAGATTCTCAGACCAAAGAAGTATATTCAGGTGCAAGACAAGAAGGTAAAATAGCCCAAAATCCTTGCATCACAGTGGTTCGTCGCAGCATAGTGTATCATTATTAACTATGTACTGAAAAGAAGAATCAACTCCAATTCCAGCAGAAAGTTTTGAGCTTCCATTTGAGGGAAAGTTATCATCAGATAATCGTTGGGTAATTATGGCCGATTTAATACCCTGGACAGAATTTGAGTCGGAATATTCTGCCGGATTCTCCGCAGAGATAGGGGCACCAGCAAAGTCATTTCGGATGGCGTTAGGTGCATTAATAATTAAAGAGAAACTAGGTATAAGCGACAGGGAAACAGTAGAGCAAATCAAGGAGAATCCTTATTTACAGTACTTTATAGGGATGTCATCTTATAGTAACAAAACTCCATTTGACGCATCCATGTTAGTACATTTTCGAGAAAGAATCAGTGCAGAACTAGTCAATAATGTGAATCAAGAAATGGTTAAGAAGATGCTAGAGTTAGCATCTTCTATTGACACCGAAAAAAAAACAGAAGACGCTCGCGAACTCGCTAACGCTGCGCTATCGACAGAAAAAGCAGCAGAACAAGGTAATACGCTAAGAAATCGAGGGAAATTAATATTAGATG
The DNA here is from genome assembly GCF_000020025.1 of Nostoc punctiforme PCC 73102. Classification (GTDB taxonomy): domain Bacteria; phylum Cyanobacteriota; class Cyanobacteriia; order Cyanobacteriales; family Nostocaceae; genus Nostoc; species Nostoc punctiforme. The sequence continues at coordinate 6,525,848 of NC_010628.1, forward strand.
CGACTTGTGTGCCTAGTGATATCAGCTATCCAACAGATTTAAACCTATTAAATCAAGCGAGAAAACAGACAGAAAGAATAATTGACTTGCTTTATGAACAGATAAAGGGAATATTAGAGAAAAAACCAAGGACTTACCGAGAAATAGCTAGGAAAGACTACTTAGAAGTAGCTAAAAAACGTCGTGTATCTCAAAAAGAGAGGAGAAAAGCGATTAAAAAACAACTCCAATATATTAAAAGAAACTTATCCTATATTGACCAGCTAATTGTAGCAGGAGCATCTCTAAAAAGTTTAACTAATAGACAATATAAGATGTTGCTGGTAGTCGCAGAAGTATATCGTCAACAACTATGGCTGTATGAAAATAAAAAGCAGAGCATTGATGACCGTATTGTAAGTTTAAGCCAACCACATATCCGTCCAATTGTCCGAGGAAAAGCGGGTAAAGCCGTGGAATTTGGCGCTAAACTATCTGCTAGTTACTTTGATGGATATGCATTTTTAGACCATATTAGATGGGATAACTTTAATGAATCAGGAGACTTAAAAACACAAATAGAATCCTTTAAAAACTACACTGGATATTATCCAGAATCTGTTCATGTTGATAAAATTTATCGCAAAGCGAGAAAACCGATCTTGGTGCAAAGAAAGAGGTATTAGAATCAGTGGAGTTCCTTTAGGAAGACCGCCAAAAAATGTGAGTAAAGAAAAAAAGAAGCAAGCTTTACAAGATGAGAGGATTCGTAATTGTATTGAAGGCAAATTTGGACAAGCTAAAAGAAGATTTAGCTTGAGTAGAGTAATGGCGAAACTTCCTCATACAACTCTAACTGTGATTGCTATTACTTTTTTAGTCATGAATCTTTCTACTCACCTGTCACGGTTTTTTTGTGCCTTTTTATGTCTATTTTGGAAAAATAGACATTTTTTAGCGATTGACATAACCAAGCATTATGATTTTGCTAGCTATAGGCAACAAAAACTTATCTTTAACCTTGCTTAAATAACTAGTCAACCCAAAAGAATTGCTTTTTTATGACTTTTTCAGCAAGCCCTAAGTAGACGTAGTTAGGTTAATACTCAAGGTTTCAAGTTGTTGGTTTATCCAAGTAATTGCGATCGCTCCATCAGTCTCAATCGCCCGTTATACTTCTGTTTTAGCAATTTCCAGCAGTTGTTTATATATCCCTTTCTTCATCATTGATTGTCTGTTGCTCATATTCTGCAATGATGCTCTGAATATCCTTTGCTGCAATATCAACTTGTTCTGATTTGGTATAAACAGTAAGCAGAATGATTCCAGTTGCTGTTTTGACGTAATAAATAAGACGATAGCCACCACTTTTACCTTTTTGAGCGTCGCTATTTCGGACTCTCAACTTGAAGATTGCATAACTAACACCAGGTATTTGATCTCCTGGCAACTCTCCTTGCTGAAGTTGTTCGATAACAGGTTGTATATCATTCCGAATACTGCGATATTTCTTAGCAAGAGTGCGTAGATTTCGGTTGAAGGTTGCAGAAGCCTCAACTTGAATAAAAGGCTGATCAGTCATCTTTAAGACCTTCCCAAAGTTGAGCAACGGGAATTGTTTGTCCAGTCATGGCTTCCTGCCAAGCTTGCCGAAAATCTGCTAAAACTTCTGTCTGAGATGTCTCATCTGGGGTTTCTTCATCTGGAATTAAAACAATGACTTCTACACGGCTATTTTTATCTATTGTGAGAGGATGATCTAAGGTTAGTTGTCCCTCCTCATTGATCGTTGCCATGACTTTAAGTGCTTTCATTGCTACTCCAGTATGTTAAGTGGTTGTGATTAGGTTAATGACCAAGGTTAGATTCAAGGTTTCAAGTTGTTGGATTATCCAAGTTGTGGCTGTCGCTTCATCAGGTGCGATCGCCCGTTCTACTCCTGTTTTAGCCATTCAACTCAAACGTTTGAAAAGTCGATATTTTCGTAAAGTTCTGCAATTTGAATTTGCAACTCAAAGGTATTCAAAGAAAGGGTGACAGTTGGATCGTCGTATTCTGAAAATAGCCACTGATGAGCGGCTGTTTTGACATGATGCTCAACGTGTATGCGATATTGATCGATCAGCAAATATTCTTGAAAGGTAGGAATTTGACGATAGGCAACAAATTTATCACCACGGTCATAGTTTTGGGTGGACTTAGACAACACTTCAGCGATAAAGCAAGGGTTCACCACGGTATCTTTGCGTCCAGTTTGAAGTTCTAAGGGTTTGGGCAGAACCATCGCATCAGGGTAAGTATAGAGATTTGCATCGGGAATCCAGAGTCGTTGATCCAGGATAAATACACGATAGGGCTTTCCCCGCAATGCTGCTTTCAGGATAGCCACAAGGTTGCTGGTAATATCATTATGGTCTGGGGTTCCACCAGTCATTGGAATAATTTCTCCATCACGGTATTCGTTGCGGATGTCTGAGGCGATTTCAAGTTCTAAATACTCTTCAACGGTGTAGTGTTTTGTCTCAGGTTGAGCAATCATGTCAGTTTTACCCCCAAGGCTTCAAGTTGCTGGTTTATCCAAATTGTAGCTGTCGCTTCATCGGTTTCTATTGCCCGTTCTACTCCTGTTTTAGCAATTTCTAGCAGTTGTTTGGATTTTAGTTTTAATGAAAATGATGATTTTATCTTCTCAGCAATCTTTTGCTGCTGATATTTTGGTAAAATTGGAATTAACAAATTGGCTAAATCTGGTTGAGAAATACTATAGTAAGCCACACCATGAACTCGATGTTCAACCTGTAAATAACCAAATTTGGAATTCAAAAATAAACTCACATACTCTGGTAAAACTTCTTGTCTAGAAACTGAAGTTAAACGTACAAGCATAATTTCACTACTTATAATACCGTTAACTTCTAGTTCTGTAACAACTGCGGAATTACCAAAACTACCTTTACGGGTAAAAATAATATCTCCGATTTGTAGACCTACAGACTTATCAACATTAGCCATCGTGATGGGAATTTTTACGGCACTTTCAAAATTAATCTGTCCGTTTTTGACATCACCAACACGAATATAAGGCGTTCCTTCCTCGGTATACTCTCGATAGTCAAAACCGTTTTGAATTGGTTCTATCAATGAACCTAAGTTTTGAGATAGAAAACCACAATCTTTAATAGCTTCTTCTACTTGATCGTATTTTGGCTGGTAATATTCAGCGTCGAAGCGGCCAGAGGACAGGAACGACTCAGCAAAACTCTTGACGGCAACGGTTTCTTCCGTGGGTTGCCAGTCCTTCAAGCCAAGCTCCGACAACAGCAAATCCTCAGCTTGTTGATAAATGAGTTTGCTTGTATCTACTTCTATATGTGATTGATCGACTAATTTCTCAATTAATTGCTGAAATAAGGTAGAGAAAATCGGAAAGAGAATATTCTTTAAGTAGTATGGGGCTAGTTCAGGCTATACCCCTCCATACATCCCTTTATTAATCTGTTCTCTGCCATAAAAAGTATTTAGAAAAACTGCCAGAAAAGACTGGCTGATTTTCTTATTTCTTAGTATGAATACATGAGATAATGCAATTGCTTCAATCTCTCCTTTGAAAATCAAGGTATCACCAAAATTTGCACCAGTTATTGTGATAAGGACATCGTTCTTTTGAATAATATTTTTAGATAACTTTGCGGCATCTTCTTCAGATATATAAACTTGATTCGATAGGTCAACTCTTAGCGGACGCAAATTTTGAGTTCTAAAAAATAGGACTCCTGATGAGTCATCTTCTACATATTCTCGTTTGATTTCCGTTGGGTGAATAATTATAGGTTGAGTAGAACTTAGCCTTGTATGTGGCAAAGCTTTGATTTCAGCCTCGACTTGAAAGTATATTCTCTTAAAAAACTCACTGTCAAATCTAAAATGAAGGTTATGATCAAGAGCCTGATTTAAGCTCACTTCAACCGCTTCCAGCCCATCCATTAACTGCTGATACTTCACAGCATCAAACGGTGTAACAGATGGGCTGAGTTCAAAAAAACTGAAGTTCTCCTTTTTGGCAAACTCAATAAACGCTTCCGCAATACCGTCTTCTGTCTTTCCTTCGTGGTTATACAGGTCGTGATCCACCACTAAATGTTCGTGATTATCTCGCAAAAAATCACCCTCTACCCCAACGACTCGTTGCACCGGAGAAGGCGGCATCAAGTCGCTGAGTTCATCATCGGGCGGTGAAGCCGTAGACGATGAAATCTTGCGCCAAATCTTGTCTCCAGAGTTATCCTTCCCTGACTTTCGCATCGTGGCAAAAAAGATATTGTAGTCATCCTGTCGAGGGCAGAGTGCGCCTGCTTTGGGGTCGTCGTTCCATTTCTGCACAAACAGCACTGAGGTTTTTGTGCCCGTGTGCGGCTTAAAGGTGTTGCCATGTAGTCCCACCACTGCCAAAATTCGGCAGCGTTCTGCAATAAAATCTCGAATGTTCTTATCGGAAGAGTTGTTAAAGCGTCCTTGGGGAAGTACGATCGCCATTCTACCCCCTGGTTTCAAAAGACTTGTCGGGAAATAAGAGAGAATAGACAGCAGTGGTAGGGAAGAATGATGCTGAATATTGAAGGTGCGCTGAAGCAAGACCGACTGTTGAGGGCATTAACTGGGTTGAACCGGAAAGCATTTGATGCCCTTTTGCCCACGTTTACCACGATGTACCTAGATACTCAACAGGCCAAGCCTCGTCAACGTGGCCTGGGTGGAGGACGCAAAGCCCGCTTACTTACAGCCCAAGACAAATTGTTTTTCATCCTTTTCTATTTCAAATGTTATCCGACCTTCGATGTGGCGGGACTGCTCTTTGATATGCATCGCTCCCAGGCACATGAGTGGATGCATCGATTGCAGCCAATATTAGAAGCGGCTTTGGGACAGAAGATGGCGCTGCCGGAACGCCATCTCGAAAGCATTGAAGCATTTTTGTCACGCTTTCCAGGAGTGCAACGAGTGATGATTGATGGGACAGAACGCCCAATTGCGCGACCTCAAGAAAGAGAACAACAACAACAGAATTACTCCGGTAAAAAGAAACGTCATACGCGTAAACACTTGGCGGCAGTTGATGAAACCAAACGGGTCTTGATCTTAAGCAAAGCACGAGAAGGCAAACTGCATGACAAACGTTTTCATGACGAAGATGACATTGCAGGTAGTGTGCCTGATGAAATTCCGATTGAAGTAGACTCGGGCTTTCAGGGATTACAGAAGCAGTATGACAATCTCCATCTTCCTCACAAAAAGCCCAAAGGGGGCAAGTTAAGTGACCTTCAAAAAACGGAGAATCGTCAATTGAGTCAATCCCGTGTAGTTTGCGAAAATGCCTTTGCTGGTGTGAAGCGCTACAACGCCGCCAGTGTCATTTATCGTAATCGGATTGAAAACTTTGATGACCATTTGATGCTGACCGCAGCAGGATTATGGAACTTCTACTTGATGGCTGCTTAAGAGAATCCCAATTACAAGACCAGCATTGCCTCACTTATCTTTTATTTCCCGACAACTCTAAAAAGTCCAGGTTGCGCTCAATAAACAAAATGTCGCGCCCGACTTTGCTTTGCCACTTGCCATCCGGCTTTTTTGCTAGGTCATAGCGGGCAATCATGCGCGGTTCTGATACTGTTGGCGAAAGTGTTACAAACGCATAAACAAAAGTGTTACAACTAAAAGCTGCAACGGCAGATTGAAGGTTTGAGCTTACATAATACTTTCAAATACAAGTATGTATTACATTCGCCAACAGTATCCGGTTCTTTGATGTCCCCCGCAAAGGGCGGATTTGCCATCAGCACATCAAATTGAAACTCTCGATAGTCCTTGCTGTTTTTTGGTCGCAGCCGTTTGAGCCGTTTGAAGCCCTCATGGTAAATGTCATCCCAGTCATCTTGCTCGGTGACTTCATCCCACAGTTCATAGTCCAGGGTGTTCAGGTGCAACACATTCGTCTGCCCATCACCCGCAATCAGGTTCAGCGTCCGCGCCACCCGCACCGCCTTTTCATCAAAGTCGATGGCAAACACCTTGTCTTCCACATACTCTTTGCACCGGGGCGGCTTATCTTCCAGCGAAAATAAATGACTCGCTGACAATCCCTCATCATCTAAAATCTGCCGCCAGACATGAAAAATCGTATGCACCGGAAACCCCGATGACCCCGCAGCTGTATCAATCATGTACTCATCCTCTTGCGGATTGAGCATTTTCACGCACAGATCAATTACATAGCGCGGCGTAAAAAACTGTCCCTTTTCACCCTTGCTGCTCTGGTTGATCAAATACTCAAATGCTTCATCGATTACATCCAGGTTGGAGTTAAACAGCTTCACATTTTCCAACGACGACACACAAACCGACAGGTGAGACGGCGTGAGGCTAATTTTGGCATCCTCACTAAACACCCCTTCCCATTTCTTCTTAGCCTTGTCGAAGAGATCCTGAATCTTAGTTTTCAGCGCGGCTTCTGTCTGTCCCGTATTGCGAAATTCTAGAGAACGGGTCGATCGCCTGTTGCCCTGCCCAGAATACCACTCATCATAGAGCTTGGTGAAAATCAGCTTAAACAGTTCCTCAAATACATCTACCCCAGCATTTGCTAGCACATCATCTTCCATTTCTTCGATTAAGGTCTTGAGGGATTTATTCTCTTTCACCAACTTGTCATTGGCGATCAGGTCTTCTAGGGTAAACTTGATCTGGAGAATATCTGCCAGGGTTTGATTTGCATTGGGCAGCCCCGGAATGTCTTCAAAATAATTGGGGTCTTTGCGCTGGTAGTAGGAAATTTGATCGCCATTCGTCCAGACTGCGATCGGCGAACCTGTGGCATTACAGTAAGAGCGCAGCTGGTCTTTCCCATCCTTCAGCTTTGGCTTTTTTAGCTCCACGAGCATATAAACTGTGTTGGATGGAACGGTCTTTGTCCATCACCACGATGTCTGCCCGTTTCACCTCTCGCCCAAAATTCACCCCATACTCAACCTGAATGCGACCGAGGGGATAGTGCAAGCGATCGCTCAAAACCCGTAAATATAGTTGCCGGATTGCCTCCTCTGGCGTTAGCTTAATCGCCTTTTGGCGCACCAAACAAACTGTATAAGGAACATCACCGTTTTTGGTCGCCTTGAGAGTAATTGTCTGCTCTAACTGCTCAATTTCAGCGATCGCAAACTGCGACAGCTTATAATTTGAGTCCTTGAGGATATCGGCTAATTTCATCAGGGGCTATCAAGTTGACTCTAAGGGCTGCTTCGTCATAAGAGTTTAGCGCCATTGTAGTCACGCCTGATAATTTTTTTAATTCTTTAATGGCGCGCTTCCATACAAAAAGAATCTCAATCTAGTTACGTAGCGCTAGATTGAGATTCAAGTGGCTGTCGAGATCAGTGCAAAAGTGTGATTGGTTGTAATGGCTTCTATCTTGTACTAATCTCCATCTGCTGAGAACTTTTCTGCAACATCGGGGCAATTATATCAGCAGGAACAGGACGACTGAAGTAAAAACCTTGACCTTCATCACATCCACGCATTTTTAAATATTCAAGCTGTTCTTGGGTTTCCACACCTTCGGCTGTGATTTTCAAGCGGAGGCTCTTTGCTAGGGCAATAATCGCATTGGTGACGGCGGCGCTATCAGGATTAGACATGACATCCTGCACAAATGACTTATCAATTTTGAGCATATTTACAGGAAAGCGTTTCAAATAATTCAGGGAGGAATAACCAGTACCAAAATCGTCTAGAGCCAAGCAAATACCCAGTTCTCGTAATTGTTTTAAGGTTTTAACTGAACGATCGATATCAGCCATCAAAAAGCTTTTTGTCACTTCTAGTTCTAAGGAAGATGCTTGGAGTCCAGTTTCTTCAAGAATTTGGTTGACAATCTCAACCAGATAGGGTTGTTCAAACTGTCGAGATGACAGATTTACAGATATCCGAATTGGGGTAAATCCAGCAAGCTGCCAAGCACGGGTTTGGGCGCAAGCAGTTCGCAAAACCCATTCACCAATTGGTACGATCGCACCATTGGCTTCTGCAATTGGAATAAACTTTACTGGAGAAACCAAACCTAATGTTGGGTGCTGCCAGCGAATTAATGCTTCCATCGCTATAACTTGTCCGCTATGTAAATCAATTAGAGGTTGATAATAAACCAGCATTTCACCACGCTCCAGCGCTCCATGTAATTCATTCTCTAAAGTCAGTCGTTCCTGTAACTGAGCATTAATTTCTGGCGAATAGAATTGGTATTGGCTACGGCCTTGCTGTTTGGCCTGGTAAAGCGCTATATGAGCCTGTTGCAAAAGTTGAGCTACGCTATTAGGATCGGTTAGGTTATTAAGTGTGATACCGATACTGACAGTAATATGAATCAAGTTACCTTCTACAGAAAAGGGTTTACTCAGGTTACTCAACAGCACCTGAGATAGCTTAATTACGCTTTCCAAAGAATGAATATCCATTCGGGCAAGAGCAAATTCATCTCCTTTTAAATAGGCGAGAACATCTGTTTGCGCCGTGCAGTCTAATAATCTCTTGGCAACTGCTCTTAACAATAAATTTGTTGTCTGATGATCCAACCCATGACTCATACCAGTGAAATCATCAATACTGAGCAAAAACACAGCTACAAGGCGCTGGTTGTTTTCAGGTTGGGATAAAATCTGATGGAGGCGATCGCGGAATAGATCACGATTGGGCAATCCAGTCAGGTCATCATAATTAGTGATTTGGTGAATTAACTCATCTAATTTGTGAAGAGTTTGTGAGGTATCTGCCATCAACGTACCCGCTTCATCAGCAAATTCTGTGGGCAATTTAGGCAGTGTTTTGGTGTTCAGATAATTTTGTAATGCACCAGATGTCAAAATGACCGGTTTGAGGAGATGGTTTAGCGCATAGAGGGTGACAGCTGTACCCGCCAATGTAGCCAATAGAGCAATAATTATAACTCGTGCCGCCATCCCAAAGGAATAGGAATTTGAAATGACGAAACTCAAAAGTAAGGTTAGAAGTGGTACATGGGTACCTAAAAAAGCCACCAACATGATTTTAGCGGTGTAACTTTTTTTGAGCCATCCAAAATTAGCTAGGAACGAGTACAAGTACAAGTTTTGATTAAAATTCATAAATTCTGTTAGATCGTTGGTAAATTAGTTCCGAGCTATTCTCGCAAAAGAGTATTTTTTATTCAAATAAAAAAGAATTAGCTCTCTTGGAACCCAACCCTGATAAGGTTCTATATTATGCTTCCCAATATTATTTTATAATTAATATCCATAACGATAAAGTTTCTATGAAACTTATTGCACAAGCAATTTCATCATCAAAATCAAATCGTATTTATTCTTACACTGACAGTAATTATTCTTGTGATTAATGTGATATCAACACAAATATAATCAAAGATATTTTTTATATAGTTCGATTTCAAAAATTTCGACTTATATGAAAATGTATTCAGAGAAAGTTAAATCCCCGACTTATCAAATAAGTCGGGGATTTAAAAACCGCTAAGTGTGCTATTATTCAACAAATTATTCCGGTCTATTACCAGAAAAGAGCATATTTGTAACTTGCTCTAACACCTTTAATGCTGTTAATGAACCTCGAATTAGCCGAGTAGCTGCAAGCGGTTGTCTAAGCATTGCCATCGCTAAAGAGAAAGGGTTTAGGGAACCATCAGAGTTAATTGCTGATGTGAGATCGGGGATATCGTGCTGACAATCGTCACTGACTACTCGCAGCATTGTCACGGCTACCCCACCCACATTGAAAAACTCTAAGGCAGTAAATCCTTCCATATCAACAACATCAGCCGCCAAAGTCTCACCCAAATGAAGTTTTTCGGCAGCAGACCAAATCATGCGATCGCTAGTTAATGACTTGACTAATGATACTTTTTCTGATAAAGAAGAGTGCAATTGTGCTGTGAATGTGCGATCGCATTCTAGAAGCTTCCCTTGATAAATACAATCTTGATACAGCACAATATCACCAACTCTGTAGCGATCGCTCAAGCTGCCACAGATACCCATAATCAGCACCCTAGATTTGGGAGCTAAAAATTGTCCTTGGTGCAGATACTTAAGTAAGGGCTTCATCCCAACAGGTATGGCTACTACTGTTGGGATGGAACCAGTAACGCCGTTTAATCCGCGACAAACAGCTTTATATTCTGCTCCTTGAGGCACCAGAATAGTGTTGATGGGCAAAAAATTAGGCACTAGCCCTCTCACTCTCAATATTCTGAAGTTTGCGTTTGGGTATTAACTCAAGGGTACGGAGGGCGATGTTGGCAAGTCTGGGTAGTAATTGTGGTTGGAGTAGTCGGTGGTCATACTTGCTCATCCGGCGCTGATTTTCTACTAGACAAATGCTGAGAAATTTTTCTAGTGTCAGGTCTTTGGTAAAGATGTCAGCACCTGTGACAGCGAAGCCCGTTTTACTAGGATCATCATTGCCAAAGACAGCAATCAAATTACTGAGAGCCTTGCCGTATTGCCAGAGGGTTTTGGCGCTCCGTAATGGGATGAATCCCTGACCACGATGAATTTGTGTATAGGTAAACCAGTTGACAAAAAAAACAATATGACGTGTTTCTTCATCTATGATGGGATCAAAGATAGTGAAAATAGATTCTGGAAAAACATTAGCTTCACGGGCGATTGCAAATAACCCGTAAGCAAAGAAAGTATCCAGACACTCTTCAAAGCCAAAACGCGTAAAGACTGACTCGATATTTTGGGGAACTTGAATTGGTTGACGTTTTGGTATTTCGATGCCGTAACGATCAATTAATGTTTGAAGTAGACGGGCGTGGCGTAATTCTTCTTCACCTTGGAGAGCGATCGCACTTTGTAAAATAGGATCGCTTACCGTTGCTGCGTAACCACTGACTATTGCTCCAGCTTGTCGTTCTGTATCCAGAGCTTTCTCCCAAAAGGGAATACTGCGTAAGAAACTCAAGGCTGTATCGTCCAAATCTGGCCAAGGGAGAGACTCAGGTTCGTATTCCCTGTAGCTTTCGGTAAAGCTCCGGCAGAATAATTCCTTATGCTCGACAGAACCAAGTTTCATCTTTGAAGTTTCCTTTTGTATTAAAGATTGGGTCATATCTGAGTGACAATAAGTAATATTGCTGTTTAGTTGTAACCAAAGCTCGCAAGCCGAAGGTGATTGCTGTAGCATGACTAAATAATTGTGTCACCCACACGATAATTTTCCAAGATGGTAAAGCTTCGTAACTCAAAATCTGCACGAGAAGTATTCAATATTTCTAAATTTGCGATTCAATTTTCGTGGCTGACGGTGAGTTTTTGGATTGCCGTAACGGTAGCTGGTATTCTGGCTTTCAGTTCCCTTAAGTACGCCTTATTTCCAGATATTACCTTTCCAGTCGTGGTTGTGAATGCTACAGCCCCCCTGACAACTGCCTTGGATACAGAGACGAAGCTCACCAAACCCCTGGAAGAACGCCTCCGTTCTCTAGAAGGACTGGAGAATATCCGCTCATCCACCTATCCCAGTCAAACAGCCGTTAGCCTTTCTTTTGCCGTTGGTACGAATTTAGAAACATCAACCAAAAAGGTGGAAACTGCCCTCAAGCAGCTGACTTTGCCTCAAGGAGCGACTTCTAAAATTATTCCTCTGAACCTGAACGAGTCAGCCGCCATTAGCTATGCGATTGAGAGTCCCACCCGGAATCTTACAGATTTGACAAAGTTGGCGAAAGACGAGATTGTCAGTGCGATCGCTAAACTACCAGGAGTCCTGAAAGTCTCACTGTTAGGCGGTGCGACTGCAACTCCTCCCCTAAACCCATCGAATCTGAGTGCAGCAGCCATCCCCCAAGCAGGCGCAACATTAGTTAGATTTAACGGGCAAGATGCACTAGCATTTCAGGTAATCAAACGCGGTAGCGCTAACACCTTAGAAGTGGTGAGTCGAGTTGAAAAAGAAGTCCAAAGACTACGCTATACCCTCAAGGATGTCAAACTCACCTTAGCTGCTACCCAAGCAAAATATATCCGCCAAGCCACCCAATCAACTATCGATGCTTTGCTCGAAGCAGTCTTGTTGTCCATTGTGGTAATTTTTCCTTTTTTATGGAATTGGCGAGCCACCCTAATTTCTGCCTTGGCGATTCCTACGTCTTTGTTGGCGACGTTTATCGTCATGGCAATTTTCGGTTTCAACTTAGAAACAATTACGCTGTTAGCTTTAGCTTTGGTGATTGGGAGTATTGTTGATGATGCGATCGTGGATGTAGAAAACATCATGCGACACATTGAAGATGGAGAAACTCCTCGCCAAGCGGCACTTTTAGCAACCAATGAAATTGGATTAACAGTCACCGCCGCCACCTTGACAGCAGTAGCAGTTTTCCTACCCATAGGTTTGATGGGTGGGGTAATTGGGCAGTTTTTTAAGCCCTTCGGTATCACTGTTTCAGCAGCGATGCTTGCTTCTATGCTAGTTGCTCGGACTTTATCTCCAGTTCTGGCTATTTACTGGCTAAAACCTAGACCCTCGCTTTCCCTGCGTCGGGAAGCAAGAAGTTGGGTGGCATTTGCCCAATCTTACAGAAATTTGCTGAGTTGGTCTTTGAATCACCGGAAGATAGTTGTCGGGTTAGCTGTACTCAGTTTTATTGCAGGTATAGCGCTAATTCCACTCATCCCCAAAGGGTTTATTCCCAAACTCGATCGCGGCGAATTCAATATTGCTTATACTGCTCCTTTACCGAGTATTCCCGATTTGGGTAGAGGGGGACAAGGGAGCAATATCCCCAATCCCCAATCCCCAATCCCCAATCCCTTAAACGATTCTCTTCAAGTTGCTAAAAAACTAGAAGATGTAGTCAGAAAATCACCAGCAGTTGAAACGGTATTTACTACTGTTGGTTCTCGTGAGGGTGAGCCGAATAAAGGCACACTATATATAAAGTTAAAGGAAGACCGCACAATCACAACTGGAGAACTACAAGATCAATTCCGCTCCACTTTACCTGTCCTTTCTGGGGTAACTACCAGTGTGGAAGATATTCAGTTTGTTGATTCTGGCGGTCAAAAACCTCTCCAAATAGCTTTGCGCGGTGACGATCTTCAAGCCTTAAGTAAAGCAGTCAAGGCAATTAAAGAGAGAATTCAGAGATTGCCGGGATTTGCCGATGTCACAGTTACAGGTGAAACAAATCCTCAAGGTGAGGTTTTTCAGATCGAGCGTTTGAATAATCAGCGAGTAGCTTATGTCAGTGCTAATCTTGGCAAGGATCTATCTTTGGGTGATGCTACTGATAAAGTGGTAGCTGAAGCTAAGGCGGTGTTACCTTCTAATGTTTCGTTAAATTTAGGAGGAGACTCAGCTAGCCAAGGTGAAGTTTTTAGCAGTTTTGGCAGTACTTTGGCTTTATCTGCCTTGTGTATTGTAGTGGTACTAATTTTGCTGTTCAAAAGCTGGGTAGACCCTCTGGTGATTGGTGTATCTTTGCCTTTAGCACTGGTGGGGGCAATGTTGGCACTACTGATCACTAAGAGCGATTTTGGTATGATTTCGCTGATTGGTTTCGTCTTTTTGCTGGGGCTGGCCAATAAAAATGCCATCTTGCTTGTGGATTATATCAACCAGTTACGCAATGCTGGCACAGAACGCACAGAGGCAATCCTCAACACTGGATTAGTTCGCCTCAGACCAATTATGATGACTACTGCCTCCACCATTTTGGGGATGCTACCGATCGCATTGGGTTTTGGTGCAGGTTCGGAATTGCGATCGCCTATGGCTGTAGCGATCGCTGGTGGGCTGGTAACTTCAACTATCCTCAGCTTGATTGTCGTGCCGGTAGTCTACACTATTTTAGATGATTGGTTTCCCCGCTTTCAGACGAGAGAGAGAAGTTGATGCAAGTTTTTATCACGGGGGGTACGGGTTTTATTGGTGCCCACTTGGTACGGTTGTTACTGAAAGAGGGTTACACAGTCAAAGCGCTGGTACGCTCAAGTAGCAATTTGGAGAATCTACGCGGTTTGGAGGTAGAAATTGTCAAAGGCGATTTGAACGATCCAAATCTCTGGCAACAAATGAGAGGTTGTCAATATCTATTTCATGTCGCAGCCCATTATTCTCTGTGGCAAACAGACCGAGATTTACTTCACCATAATAATGTTCTGGGTACGCGCAATGTCTTGGTAGCAGCTAATAAAGCTGGCATTGAACGCACCGTTTATACCAGTTCAGTTGCCGCAATTGGGGTAGGGCCGTTTGGCCAAGTGGTCGATGAAACACATCAGAGTCCCCTAGAAAAGTTGGTGGGTAACTACAAAAAGTCTAAGTTTCTGGCTGAACAAGAAGCCATGCAAGCCGTTGCTACAGGTCAAGAGGTAGTTATTGTCAATCCCAGCAGCCCTATTGGATCGTTAGATATCAAACCTACCCCGACAGGTGATATAATCTTACGGTTTTTACGACGGCAAATGCCCTTTTATTTAGATACTGGTCTTAATTTTATCGATGTGCGGGATGTAGCGTGGGGGCATTTACTGGCCTTGCAACGAGGTAAGCCAGGCGATCGCTATATCTTAGGTCATCAAAATCTAAGTCTCAAAGAACTACTCGAACAACTTGCCGATATCACAGGTTTGATCGCACCTCAACGCACAGTACCCGCTTGGTTGCCCTTTACTGCTGCCTGGGTTGATGAAAATATTCTCGCACCCTTGGGAAAATCGCCCTCAGTGCCATTGGATGGTGTTCGGATGGCGAAACAACCGATGTATTACAATGCTTCAAAGGCTGTACGAGAGTTAGGTCTACCTCAATCTTCGCTGAAAGCAGCACTCAAAGATGCTGTGGATTGGTTTGTTGCTCAGGGTTATGTCAAATGAAAAATATAGCGATTTATGTGTGGATGCAATAGACAGTAGGGGTGCAAGACCTTGCGGCCCTAAGAAGGTTTTATGTTTTCCTGTGGTGTTTTTATAAAAGAGGAGCGATCGCAACAATGGCAGTTAATATACAACAAGCTATGGATATCGGGAAGTATCTGGTTACTCAGCGTTTGAAAGGACGTAAACGCTTCCCCTTAGTATTGATGTTGGAACCTCTTTTTCGTTGTAATCTAGCCTGTACTGGTTGTGGTAAAATCCAACATCCCAAGGAAATATTAAAGCAAAATCTCACCCCAGAACAGTGCTTTACCGCAGTGGAAGAGTGCGGCGCACCAGTTGTATCAATTCCTGGAGGAGAACCTCTGCTACACCCCCAAATTGATGAAATTGTTCAAGGATTAATTGAGCGCAAGAAATATATTTACTTGTGTACCAATGGTTTGTTGTTAGAAAAGAGCCTGGATAAGTTTCAACCTTCACCTTACCTGACTTTTAGCGTGCATTTAGATGGAATGCGCGAGTTACACGATCATTGTGTAGACCGCCAAGGTGTTTTTGATATTGCCGTCAAAGCTATCCGCGCTGCTAAAGCTAAAGGTTTTCGTGTCACCACTAACACAACTATCTTTGAGGGTACTAAACCCCAAGACATGCAAGAGTTCTTCGACTTTTTGGAAACCCTAAATACTGACGGGATGATGATTTCTCCCGGCTACAGTTACGAGTGGGCACCAGATCAAGATCATTTTCTCCACCGCGAACAAACCCGCACCCTCTTCCGGCAAATTCTGGCTCCCTACAAAGCTGGTGAAAAAAACTGGAACTTCAATCACAATCCACTGTTCTTAGATTTTCTTACTGGTGAAAAGGACTACGAATGCACGCCTTGGGGTAGCCCTAGTTATAGTGTTCTCGGTTGGCAAAAACCTTGTTATCTGCTGAACGAAGGTTATTACTCTACCTTCAAGGAATTACTGGCACAAACTGATTGGAGTCAATACGGACAGAAGAGTGGTAATCCCAAGTGTGCCGATTGCATGGTTCACTGCGGCTACGAACCCACCGCCGCAATGGATGCAATGCAACCGCAAAATATGGCGCGTGCCCTAGGCAGCGTGTTTGGCAGGAATTAATAATCAGGGGAAAAGGGGAAAAGGAACCCCATATTTAAAAACCTTGTTTTTACCCCTATCTTTTTAATCTCTTGCTTCGTTGTCAACCCGCCTTGGAATTTATTCCAAGGCTAATAGCTCAATTCCTTTTAATGATGTAGATATTGATATAGGACTTACAAAAACAATACATAGGTAAAATTAAAGTTCACTCAAGTGGACTTTAACTGTTACAGAAATGTAAGTAATAACAAATATTTAAAAACAGCCCAGCGCTGGATTTTATCAATGTTTTCAATCACTATCCACTTAATTTACCTGGCTTTACTTGGAACACCAGTAAACGCGAAAAACTGTTGTTCTTTGGGTGCAGCTAAACTTTCACCAAGGTAACGATGAATACCTACTCCCATGTCTCCGGTTGCGGTGAGTTTGAAGTTCACTTCTTCAAATCCATATTCACGGAAAAATTTACGCACAGTCTCAGAGTGGGGAATACCGTTAGAGTGTCCACGAGTCCAAATTACAAAAGCACCCTGTTTGCTCAGAAAACTCAGGTTCGCTAGCAAGCGATTTAGTTCAGCTTCATCTGCAAGATTGCCAAATACACCACAGACAATCACAATGTCTGCTGGCACTGCTCCTAAATAATTAGAGGAGAGAGTTGCATCACCATTGATAAACTCAATTTGTTTTGTCAAACCCAAGGATTCTATTGTTTGTTGTCCACGTTCAACTAGGTGTGGATTTAGCTCTACGAGTCGGGCATAAACATCTTTTGCTCGTGGGTGATTTGATAGCGTTCCTAGCAAATCTCGTCCATCGCCCGCGCAAACACTAACTACACGGATTAACCCTGGTTCGGGCAAATTCAAGCTATAGGAAATGTATTCCTGCACAATTTGCAAGCGTTGTTGCAATTTTGGTTCGTTCTTGTAGAGGTCGTGCCATTCAAACCAGTCTTTTACCATATAGATGATTTCCGTTGCCATTAACCACAAGTTTGCAAAATTACAGATATACCTGTATAAATCAAAAAACTACGGCAATTTTATCAAAAAACCGTAGTTTCTATTGAATACAGAGTATCATGAAAAATTCTCCAAAATCAAGTCTTTTTTCTTTATAAAAGTTGAGAGCAGAGACGCGAAGAAATTGCACTTATTACTTTGTATCGATACAATGCAGCCGTAAATATGCTGTGTGCCCTTGGTAGAAGATGCCAAGTAGCAAATACTACAAGAGTTCAAGATGCGATACCTGCGGTGGACTACGCCTACGCATTCTTTAAGGGATTTCCCTGAAAGAAATTTCCAGTATTTTTAGAGTGCTGAGAAGTTAACCTAAATGTAAAGTTATGTAAATGAAATTAACAAACATAACAATAATTTGTAATAAATAATGACGCGGCAGCATTGTATAAAGAGAACTTGGAAGTAAAAAACAACATCTTAATCAGGTTTTCCAGTCGTTCATAGAAGTTTGAAGTTTTTTAACAAAAGTTTTAATCTGAAAGCCTGGAGATCGTAAACTTATTTCGTGGATGTCTGTTTTAAACCTTTCGTAACTCGTCAGGCAGTGCTGACATCAAAAAAAGCTGAACCATTCAGTTTTGAGTCCAATTATTCTTAACCAAGCAAAGTAGGAGATTTAACGCAATGGTTTTAGATGCATTTGCAAAAGTAGTTTCCCAAGCTGATACACGTGGGGAATACCTCTCCGATGCACAATTGGATGCATTGAGTGAACTAGTCAAAGATGGTAACAAGCGTGCAGATGCTGTTAACCGTATTACCAGCAATGCTTCCGCTCTTGTTGCTGCTGCGGCTCGTGATTTGTGGGCAGAACAACCCCAATTGATCACTCCCGGTGGTAATGCTTACACCAGCCGTCGCGCTGCTGCTTGCATCAGAGACTTGGACATCATTCTTCGCTACATCACATACGCAATCTTTGCTGGCGATTCCAGCGTGTTAGACGATCGTGCCCTCAACGGCTTGCGTGAAACCTACTTGGCATTGGGAACCCCAGGAGCTTCAGTTGCTGTTGGTATTCAAAAGCTAAAAGCTGCTTCCCTAGCAATTGTCAACGATACAAACAACATCACCAGAGGCGATTGCAGCGCTTTATCAGCTGAAATTGCTAGCTATTTTGATCGTGCTGCTTCAGCAGTAGCTTAAGGCAAATATTGCTGCTATTGACTGAGATAGTTGTCCATTAGGACAAAACAAAATTTCAACCAAATTTTTGTAAAAGGGAAATACCAAAAATGACAAAAACACCTCTAACTGAAGCAATTGCATCGGCTGACTCTCAAGGTCGTTACCTCAGCAGCACCGAAATTCAAGTTGCTTTTGGTCGCTTCCGTCAAGCTCCAGCTAGCTTACAAGCAGCAAAAGCATTGAGCGCTAATGCTCAACGCTTGACCGAAGGTGCTGCTCAAGCAGTATATAACAAGTTCCCTTACACCACTCAACAACAAGGCCCTAACTTCGCGTCTGATGCACGCGGTAAAGGCAAGTGTGTTCGTGATGTTGGCTACTACTTGCGGATTATCACATACGCTTTAGTTGTTGGTGGTACAGGCCCCTTGGACGATTTCTTGATTTCTGGCTTGGCTGAAATCAACCGGACTTTTGACCTGTCTCCTAGCTGGTACATTGAAGCTCTCAAGTACATCAAAGCTAACCACGGTCTAAGCGGCGACCCAGCTGTTGAAGCAAATTCCTACATCGACTATGTAATCAATACTCTAAGCTAGAGTGTTTTTTTAGCCCGGAGAGGAAATCAGCTCTTATGACAAGTGAGTTCTATGAGTTGCTTACCTCTCCGGGCAGTTTTATTTTCAAAAGACTGTTAAAAAACTAGAAAAAATTTTTCTAAAAAGTTTTCAGTTTTGCAGTAAAAACTGAGGAGGTTTAAAGATGGCAGCTTTGGGACAAGCAGCAAGACTAGGGATTGGAGCATTTGAAAACTCAGCACCTGTAGAACTACGCCCCGATAGAACTGAAGCAGATGTAGCAGTGGTTATCCGGGCAGCTTACCGCCAGGTTTTGGGTAATGCATACCTCCTAGAGGGAGAGCGTCTAGAAAGTGCAGAATCGCTTTTGCAGCAAGGTTTAATCTCGGTTCGGGGATTTGTGCAAGCTATTGCTCAATCGGAACTCTATCGGGACAAGTTTTTTTACTCCAATTCGCAAACTCGGTTTATCGAGTTAAATTATAAGCATTTATTGGGGCGTGCCCCAGAAGATGAGTCAGAGATTTCGTACCATGTTGAGCTTTACAACTCACAAGGTTACGAAGCTGAAATTAATTCCTACATTGACTCATTAGAATATCAAGAAAGTTTTGGCGAAAATATCGTGCCCTACTATCGAGGCTTTAAAAGTCAAGTAGGACAGAAAAATGTTGGATATAGCCGACTGTTCCAACTGTATCGGGGTTATGCGAATAGCGATCGCGCCCAAGGACAAAAACAAGGACGGCTAACCTGGGAAGTTGCTAAAAATCTAGCTTCACCCATTTATCCAGTCTCCGCTGGAGCCTTAACCGGCCTCTCTACAGGTGGTCGTGGGGAAACATATCGCATCAGAGTGCTACAAGCAGCTTCCCCCAACTCAACTGTAGTGCGCCGTGGGACTGCGGAATTAATCGTACCCTACGAGCAACTTTCTAGTAAATTACAGCAGTTGAATCGTAAGGGCAGTAGAGTTATTAGCATTACTGCCGTATAAATAGGGAATCGGCAATTAAGTGAAGAGTTAGGAGTTGGGAGTGAGGAGTAAGGATTTAGAAGTTATGAGTTTGAAATTCCTAACTTAACTATACCCCTACTCTTAACTCCTAACTCCTAATTTTTCCAACTACTAATTACAAAAGGAAAATTACCAATGGCCATTACAACAGCAGCGTCCCGTCTAGGAACGGAACCTTTTAGCGACCAATCTCCTGTAGAATTGCGTCCCAATGCAAGTAAAGAAGATATAGAGAGAGTAATCGCTGCCGTCTATCGTCAGGTGTTGGGCAACAACTATATATTGGCATCTGATCGGCTTACAAGTGCTGAATCTATCCTGCGCGATGGAAAAAATACAGTGCAAGAATTTGTGCGTCAAGTTGCCAAATCAGAACTGTACAAATCCAAGTTTTTCTACGACAATTTCCAAACTCGCGTTATCGAACTGAACTATAAACATTTGTTGGGTCGTGCCCCTTATGATGAGTCTGAAGTGGTCTATCACTTGGACTTGTACCAAAACAAGGGATATGAAGCTGACATCGATTCTTATATTGATTCGCCAGAGTATCAATCTAGCTTTGGTGAAAATATAGTTCCTTACTATCGCGGCTTTAACACCCAAACAGGGCAGAAAACTGTAGGATTCAGCCGGATATTCCAACTTTATCGCGGCTATGCCAGTAGCGATACTTCCCAACTCAAAGGCAAATCCTCCCGCCTTGCAGCCGAACTAGGCCGCAACAGTGCATCTGTTGTTGTTCCTCCATCCGGTGCTTCTTCTGGTTTTTCATACGTTCCTTCCGAAAAAGGTGTTACCCCCAACAGTACTTTTGGTGGTGCAGGAACTTTTGGTAAAGAAGGCAGACTCTACCGAATTGAAGTAGCAGGCGTTTTTGGTGCTGGTTATCCTAGTACACGCCGTGTCAATCAAGCGGTGGTAATACCTTATGAAGAACTATCTAGTTACTTCCAAAGAGTGGTAAAACAAGGTGGTAAAATAGCCAGTGTAAAACCCCTTTAGTGTCATTTGTCAATAGTCAATAGTCATTGATTAATGACTATTGACCAATCAATAAAAATTTTGAAATTTGGAAGTGATTTATGGTTGGACAAATTAGTGGTAGAACTAGTAGTCGTAACTTCCGGTATGAAGTTGTAGGTTTACGCCAAAGCGAAGAAACCGAAAAAACCAACTATCCAATTCGTTCTAGTGCCAGTGTCTTTATCACAGTGCCTGAGAACCGGATGAATCAAGAAATGCAGCGAATTAGTCGCTTGGGCGGTAAAATAGTCAGTATTCAGCCATTAAACCTTGAAACGACAACAAACAGCGAACAAAGCGATCATCCTTCTTCCTAATGAATTCCAGTCCACAGAAATTTGAAGATTTATCAGCGACAGGTGATGTTGATGGTGGATCTTTAACAGTAGAACAAGCGATCGCTAATCTAGAAAGTGAAGATTTAGGTTTGCGATTTTATGCTGCCTGGTGGTTGGGTAGGTTTCGTATAGGTGAACCAGCTGCGGTTACAGGACTGATCAAAGCTTTAGAGGATGAAGCCGACAGAACACCAGAAGGCGGATATCCTCTAAGACGGAACGCAGCTAGAGCCTTGGGAAAACTAGGCGATCGCCAAGCAGTATCACCTTTAATTGCGTGTTTAGACTGCTCAGATTTTTATGTGCGGGAAGCAGCAGCACAATCTTTAGAAATGCTAGGCGATCCGGTTTGTATTCCCGCCCTGATCAAGCTATTAGCAGTAGGTTTACAGGCAGAGCAGCTTGTCTCACAGCAGCCTGATTTATCTCAACCCTATGAGGCCATTTTAGAAGCCTTGGGAACCTTGAGGGCAACTGAGTTTATCCCCTTGGTAAAGCCATTTTTAGAGCATCCAATTGAATTGGTGCAATATGCTGCCGCGCGGGCTATGTATCAATTAACCGAAGAACCAGCTTATGGAGAACGGTTGGTAAAGGCTTTGGCAGGTGAGAGATTGCAATTGCGTCGAGCAGTGTTAGCAGATTTGGGAGCTATTGGATATTTACCCGCAGCAGATGCGATCGCACAGACTCTTGCTGAAAATAGCCTGAAACTCATTTCTCTCAAAGGATTACTAGAACATCAAGTCAATTACGTAACACCAAGCACTTTGTCAGAAGGTGCAATTAAAGTGATTAATTTGATGGACTCGCTATTGTAGTCATAAATTCTAGAGAGTAAGTTCTTATTAATACGTTACAAAAAAATGTTTATTACAGATAAACCCCCAACCCAACTACAAAATAAGGGTTAGGGGGTTTATGTATGATGTCAACTACGGATAACTTACGCTACAATTGGCTGACGGCTAATTACTCATGAAAAATTGTTATGAATAACAGCGATCTTGCCCAAATATTGATCCGTGCTGTACAAGAAGCAGATTCGTCAGAGCGCTTAGTAGACGCAGTTCAAGAGTTAGCAGCAGCAGGTATAGAGGAATCTGTTCCTACTCTAATTGCAGCTTTGGGCTACAACAATCCAGGAGCGGCCGTGGCGGCGGTAGATGGATTGATTGCGATCGGAGAAGCCGCAGTATCGCCACTATTGGAACTAATTGATGACTATAACTATGGTGCTAGAGCTTGGGCACTTCGTGCCTTAGCGGGAATTGGCGATGTCCGGGCGCTGGATACCTTATTTGAGGCAGCAAAAACCGATTTTTCTTTAAGTGTGCGGCGGGCGGCTGCTAGAGGATTAGGCACTTTGCGCTGGCATCAAGTACCTGCTGAGAAACTAGAATCTATTCAGACTGAGGTATTAGAAGCACTATTACTAATTTCTCAAGATCCAGAATGGGTAGTCCGTTATGCAGCAGTGACGAGTTTAGAAACATTAGCCATTGCAATAGCAGTTACTTTACCCGATCAAGCGTCGCGGATTACAAATCAACTACAGCAACTACTCGATACAGATGCCGACCTCGGAGTTCGTACCCGTGTCAAGTTTGCACAGCAGAAAATTCAGCAGCAACAACATCAAGAAGTATTTGCCCCGAAAAGAAAGTTACAAGAGACTGAAGTTGAAGTGCCTCATCGTGGTGGTGGTAGACGTTAAACAATTCAAAATTTCTAGCAGTAGGAGATTCGACTTAGCGGTTACAAACCTCGTGTAGACGAGGTTTTACCCGCTTATGCGGGTTAAAAATAAAGGGTTTAACCTTTGCTAATTTTCTTTTAGCTCAAGTTGCTGGTCTTTGTTTATGTAGCCATGTTCGCCCTTGGTGTGCCGGAGGCATCATTCCATTCACTGCGACCGTGCTGTAAAATTAATCAGACAATAAAGACTGAATTTCTGCCTGGATATTGCCACGGGCAGAGGGTTCGGCGAACTCTAACATTAAAGGCGTAAAATAGATATGCGATCGCTGTAAAAATCGTTCTAAAACTTTCTGACGACCCGTGATATAGTCCTTCTCTGGAAGCCAGCCGTATTCCTGGCAAATAGCATGGGCGTATTCTTCATATTCCACTGAGTTAGCAGCCAAAATCGCTAAATCTGCATCAAGTAAAACTTGGCTATCATAGTCATTCACCGCAGCTTGGTGGTCTTTAGTGTTCAGAATCAGACGGGTGACAGTAATTATGATACTTTCTGGAATACCCAAATTACTCAGCAACTCAAAAGCATAGTCTGCACTTCGTTCTTCATTATCTTGAGCTTCAGTGTCATACACTACATCGTGAAACCAGGCAGCTAGTTGAACAGCAGCTAGGTTATTGGTGTAGCCTTGCAAAATCTGAATTGTGCTGAGGACGCGATCAATGTGTTTAAGTGTATGGTAGTAGCGACCAGGGGTAGAGTAAGCTGCAACCAATTGATTAAAGGCTTTCTCAGCCGCTAACTGGTCAACACCAAGGAGTTGGAGTGTGTGTTGCCAGTTAGAAAATAAAATATCCATAAAGTTTTCTGTAGGCATAGAGTGAGTATACCCATTCTTAGTATTGGAAAAAACAAGTACATCCTGTTAAAACGACAGAGGGAAGATGCAATAAGAGAAAAAGCTGAAAAATTCTTCTCTTATGCCCAATTATCGGTGTTATTCAAAATTCTGCTCGTTAAAAAGCCACTACTTAGAATTCTCTTGCTGTCAGACTTAAATTGCAACTTGGCAAACCATTAGATATGGTGACAGCTAAATGAAAGCGTCAAAATAGAAGACACAGGCTTTGTACAAAAAGCCTTGCCTTGATTAACGGAGTTTATTATCAGTGGTATTACAAGTACAAACAAGCAGCTACGAAGCTAAAACCCAAGAAATTGCTAAACAACTTCTAGCCGCAACGCAGGAAAATCGTTCGTTTTTTTCTTCACTGCGGGATCAAATGCGTTGGGATGATAAATTATTAGCTTGGGCGATGAGTAATCCTGGATTACGGGTGCAACTATTTCGCTTTATAGACACGCTACCTGCTTTGCACAGTAAATCAGAAATTGCCTCACATTTACAAGAATATTTAGGAGATGAATCTGTAGAATTACCGGCAGCTTTGAAGGGAATGCTAAACTTTGCTAACCCTGATTCGATGCCAGGTCAAGTTGCTGCGACAACTGTTGGTACAGCTGTTGAGACTCTTGCTCATAAATATATTTCTGGGGAAAATATTAAACAAGTCATCAAAACAGTTGAACGACTGCGAAAAGAAAAAATGGCTTTCACCATTGATTTACTTGGTGAGGCGGTGATTACCGAAGCCGAAGCGCAGTCTTATCTAGAACGCTATCTAGAATTAATGCAACAATTGGTAGAAGCATCAAAGAATTGGGCAGCTATCCCGGCTATTGATGAGGCTGATGGTGAACCGATACCCAAAGTTCAGGTTTCTGTGAAATTAACGGCGTTTTATTCCCAATTTGACCCTTTAGATGCTAAGGGTAGTGAGGAGCGAGTTAGCGATCGCATTCGGATTCTCTTACGCCGTGCTAAAGAGTTGGGCGCAGCTGTGCATTTTGATATGGAACAGTATGCTTATAAGGACATAACTCTCAGCATTCTGAAAAAACTGTTACTAGAAGAAGAATTTCGGCAACGCACAGATATTGGCATGACAATTCAAGCATATCTGCGTGATAGCGAGCAAGATGCCAAAAACGTAATTTCTTGGTTAAAAGAACGCGGTTATCCGCTGACAATCCGCTTGGTGAAAGGCGCATATTGGGATCAAGAAACTATCAAAGCATCCCAGAAGCATTGGAAACAGCCAGTTTACAACGACAAAGCGGCAACTGATGCTAACTTTGAAACCATTACTCAGTTATTGCTAGAAAATCATCAATATGTGTATTCTGCCATTGGTAGTCATAATGTGCGATCGCACTCTCGCGCCATTGCCATAGCTGAAAGTTTAAATGTCCCCCGCCGTCGCTTTGAATTACAAGTCCTCTACGGTATGGGGGATAAAGTTGCTAAGGCATTGGTTGACAGGGGTTATCGGGTGAGAGTTTACTGTCCCTACGGTGAATTATTGCCGGGAATGGCGTATTTAATTCGCCGATTGTTGGAAAATACCGCTAATAGTTCATTTTTACGCCAAAATCTCGAAAATAGACCAATTGAAGAGCTATTAGCGCCGCCAATTGTCAAAGAAGGAAAATCTTTAACTCCTAACTCTCATTTCCTCGGTGCGGCTGATACCGATTATGCGGTGGAAGAGATAAGAACAAAAGCGGCGCAAGCTTTCCAAAGCGTTCGTCAACAATTGGGTAAAACTTATTTGCCGTTGATTAATGGGGAATATGTTAATACGCCGGAATTTGTTGATTCTCTCAACCCTTCTAATTTCAGTGAAGTAGTTGGTAAAGTAGGCTTAATCAGCGTTGAACAGGCTGAACAGGCGATGCAAGCAGCCAAAGCAGCGTTTCCTGGGTGGAGAAAAACACCTGCGAAACAACGCGCTGATATTTTGCGGAAAGCGGGTGATTTGATGGAACTCCGCCGCGCCGAACTTTCAGCTTGGATAGTTTTGGAAGTTGGAAAACCAGTTAAGGAAGCTGATGGAGAGGTTTCGGAAGCGATAGACTTTTGTCGGTACTACGCTGATGAGATAGAAAGGCTGGATAAAGGTGTTAATTATGACCTTGCCGGGGAAACTAACCGTTATATCTACCATCCACGGGGAATTGTTGTAGTAATTTCTCCCTGGAATTTTCCGCTTGCGATCGCATGTGGAATGACTGTCGCAGCCTTGGTTTCAGGGAATTGTACTCTTCTTAAACCTGCGGAAACATCTTCTGTAATTGCAGCCAAACTCACAGAAATCTTGATAGATGCTGGTTTTCCCAAAGGTGTGTTTCAATACGTGCCAGGCAAGGGTTCGCAAGTCGGCGCTTACTTGGTAAATCATCCAGATACGCATGTAATTGCTTTTACGGGTTCTCAAGAAGTTGGCTGTAGAATTTACGCAGAAGCTGCAATATTAAAACCCGGACAAAAGCACATGAAACGGGTGATTGCTGAAATGGGCGGCAAAAATGCCATCATTGTTGATGAAAGTGCTGATTTAGACCAAGCAGTTGTAGGGGTAGTGCAATCGGCATTTGGTTACAGTGGACAAAAATGTTCTGCGGCTTCCAGGGTGATTGTGCTGGAACCGATTTATGAAGCCTTTGTGCAACGATTGGTAGAAGCGACAAAATCCTTGAACATTGGGGAAGCAGAGTTACCTAGTACCCAAGTTGGGCCTGTGATTGATGCCAATGCCCGCGATCGCATCCAGAAGTATATTGAGATAGGTCGGCAATCAGCTGAGGTAGCCTTGGAATTACCAGCACCCAAACAAGGATATTTTATTGGCCCTGTGATTTTTAGTGAAG
Source organism: Nostoc punctiforme PCC 73102 (assembly GCF_000020025.1). Lineage (GTDB taxonomy): Bacteria > Cyanobacteriota > Cyanobacteriia > Cyanobacteriales > Nostocaceae > Nostoc > Nostoc punctiforme. The sequence continues at coordinate 6,552,467 of NC_010628.1, forward strand.
TATCGCCAAATGCGGTAATTTCCCAGGAAGAAATTTTTGGCCCTGTGCTGGCGGTAATTCGGGTGAAAGATTTCCAGGAAGCGTTAGCAGTCGCCAACGGGACAAATTACGCCTTAACTGGTGGACTTTATTCTCGAACACCTTCGCACATTCAGCAGGCGCAGACAGAATTTGAAGTTGGGAATTTGTACATTAACCGCAATATTACCGGAGCGATCGTTGGGCGGCAACCCTTTGGTGGATTCAAACTTTCTGGAGTCGGTTCTAAAGCAGGCGGTCCTGATTACCTACTGCAATTCCTAGAACCACGCGCGGTAACAGAAAATATTCAGCGCCAAGGTTTTGCACCAATTGAAGGTGCAGATTAAACTACAAAAGTAGTTAGGGTATATATTCCCAGAGGTTTGAGTTAAAGCTTAATCTTCCCTAACCATCCTAGAACTTACGCAAACAATAGCCGAAAAGAAAAATTTTCAGGTAGAGGCAATTCATGAATTGCCCCTACAACGTCCAATTTTGCGTAAGTTCTCCATCCTTAAAAAGGTATGCCAGCACATCCCAAATTTAGGTTACTTTCCATCTGGAAAGGTAAAATCAGGGTTTGAAGCTATGATTACACGATTTATCTGTTTTAGCATGAACAAAAAATGGGCGGTCAAGCGAATCACTATAAACCTGGCATCAAATGAAGCCAAGAATCTTGAAAAGTATTGTCAACAGACAGGCAGACCAGCAACGGATGTGATTAGAGAACTCATTCGAGCCTTGCCACAGACGAAATAAAAGTAGATTTGCGAACCATTTCACCTTGGTTGATTTTCAAGATATAAACAGTAGAATTTGGATAATTTTTGGTGAGGATTGAGAGGGAGGTAAAAACTGAGTAAAGGCGTGCTACGCTCGTCGTAAACGATCGCAGCACGCCAGAAAGAAGATGACGTAACTATTATTTAGTTGCAAAATCAGGGCTGAGAGACTCTTTATACGGTTCGGCGACTATTTTTATTCTGTCGTCACTTCTATCAAAGAATAATTTCTAACCCTTGTTTTTTAGTATTTTCGCAACAAACAACAGTAAAGAAAGTAGCAAATATCCAGTTGGAAGTGTCTAATTTTATAATTACCGCTCTTGAATTACTCTTATCAGAGTAAACTGAAAAGCTTTGTCCAAATCTACAACACCTTCTACTTTAGTTATGATTTTTCTGGACTGGGACTTGACAGGTCAAGGTAAGGCTTCAATCAGTTCACGAATCACGTCTATTGCTGGTTTGCCTGTTTGTTCACAATACTTTTCAAGGTTCTGAGCTTCATCTAATGTCAAGCTTAAGGTAATTCGCTTAAGCGCCTTTTTCTTGCTAGAAGTTGCCAAATGGGGAAATTTAAGTGCAGCAGTTTTATTCATTGATTGATAGGCTAGATATATACAAACTTTCCTTATCAAGCTTGCCAATTCAGAAGCGTCTTTACCAGTGAAAATCAAGATTTTAAGATTGAACTTAAGCTTTAAGCCCAAAATAAATTACTGAAAATCGAAGGTATAAAACACTAGCATTATACGTAATGAATCAACTATTGCAGTTGGTGCAAGAAACTTTGGGCTGAAGACCTTGTATCAACAATGACCCACAGACCAGATTTTCTGTTAAGTAAGCGGTGTTGAATTACGAAAACGATTAGATTGCCAAAGGTGGCTTACATTAGTAAACATTTTTGACATACAACTATTTTAAATCCTCTGCAACATCAGATTATTCTTTTGTGATAACTATCACCTCATATCTATAGCAACCTAGTAGATAATTCTTTTGAGTTAAATAGCGATTACCCAAACGTGAGTTAATACATGACTTTACAGAATTGGAGACGAAAGCGTGGCGTTGCACTTACTACCAAGGGTTTACAAAAAATTAAGGCAGCAAAGCATCAGTCAGAAGCAAAAGAAAATTTTGGAAACAGGTATACTCTTGAAGAAATGAGTGCCCGCTCTGGGTTATATTCCGCTACCATCTCGAAAGTCTTGAATCGGGAAGGAGGGGTTGATAAACAGACTATTGAAAAGCTTTTTTCAGCTTTCAATTTAAAAATAGATAAAAATGACTATTTAAGCTCAATTAATCGTCTAGATTGGGGAGAAGCTATCTTTAACTCAGCTTTTTATGGACGTACAGAAGAACTTACTACCCTAGAAGAATGGATTCTCAATGAACACTGTCGATTGGTCTCACTATTAGGAATAGGAGGTATTGGGAAAACCACGCTGTCTATAAAGCTTGCTCAACAGATTCAGGACAACTTCGAGTATGTGATCTGGCGATCGCTACGAGAAGCCCCACCGATTACAATTATTCTCAGTAACCTGATTCAATTTCTATCTGACGAACAAGAAACAGAAAGCAATTTACCAGAAAACTTCAGCGATAAGGTATCAAGACTCCTCTATTATTTGCAAAATCATCGCTGTTTGGTGATTCTTGATAATGCAGAATCAATTCTCCGCAGTGGCAGCCGCGCCGGACTTTACCGAGAAGGATATGAGGAATATGGTGAGCTTTTTAGACGAATAGGAGAAGCAACTCACCAAAGCTGTTTAATACTGACTAGTCGTGAAAAACCGAAAGAAGTAGCATTACTCGAAGGACAAGCAATACCTGTTCGCTCATTACCATTAAGTGGTTTGAAGATAGCAGAAGGGCAAGAAATCTTAAAACTCAAAGGGCTATCTGCGGTAGAGGATGAATGGAAAGTAATGATTGAGCGCTATGGAGGCAATCCCTTAGCCCTAAAGATAGTTGCTACAACTATTAAAGATATTTTTGGTGGTAATGTCACTGAATTTTTGCAACAAGACACGGCTGTTTTTGGCGACATTCGTGATGTTTTAGAGCAGCAGTTTGAGCGCTTGTCAGATTTAGAAAAGGATATTATGTACTGGCTAGCGATTAATCGTGAGTCGGTTACACTCTCAGAATTGCGAGAGGATATTATATCACCAGTTGCACAATCAAAATTACTAGAGGCTGTAGAATCTTTAGGAAGGCGATCGCTAATCGAGAAAGCTACGCCTACGCTAATTGGAAAAACTGGATTACTTTTTACCCTCCAGCCTGTGGTCATGGAGTATGTGACTAGTAGCTTGATAGAGCAGGTATGTGAAGAGATTCTCACTCAGAATATTTATTTATTCAGGAGTAAAGCTCTAACAAAAGCGACAGCAAAAGAATATGTTAGGGATACTCAAATTCGCTTTATCATCAAACCAGTTATAGATGGGCTGCTTACTGCCTTTAGAAGTAAAAAAAACTTAGAAAATCACTTAGCTCAAATTTTAACAACGCTACGAGAGATATCTCCTCTAGAACAAAGTTATACAGCAGGAAATGTCTTTAACTTGCTTTATCATTTAGAAACGGATCTCAGTAGTTATGATTTTTCTTATCTAACTATTTGGCAAGCCGACTTGCAGCATATAAAGTTGCATAATGTAAATTTTGCTTATGCTCATCTAGCTAAATGTGTTTTTATTGAAACCTTTGGTGGTATTTTTTCGGTAGCTTTTAGTCCGAATGGTAAACTTTTAGCTACTGGTGATACCAATGGAGAAATTCGCTTGTACGAAGTTGCTAATAGTCAGCAACTTATGACTTGTAAAGGTCATACTGGTTGGGTTTGGTCAGTCACATTTAGTCCCGACGGTCAGGTTCTTGCCAGTGGTAGTAATGATCAAACAATAAAACTGTGGGATATCAGTAATGGTCAGTGTCTAAAAACTTTGGAGGGCCATAGTGGTGGGGTTCGTTCGGTCACTTTTAACCCTGACAGTCAGCTTCTTGCTAGTGGCAGTGATGACCAAACGGTGAAGCTGTGGAATATCAGTACAGGCAAATGTTTGAAAACGTTACAGGAAAATGGTTGTAGTATATGGTCTGTTGCCTTTAATCCAAAAGGTGATGTGTTGGCAAGTGGAAATGATGACTATAAAGTAAGGCTGTGGGATATTAACAGCAATTCATGTATTCACACTTTAGAAGGTCACACTCAACGGGTATACTCAGTCTGTTTCAGCCCAGACGGTAATACAATAGCAAGCGCCAGCCATGATCAAACAGTTAAACTTTGGGACACAAGTACTGGTAAATATATTAAAACTTTGCAGGGGCATACAGACTTGGTACATTCAGTTACTTTCAGCGTAGATGGTAGCGCTCTTGTTAGTTGCGGTGATGACCAAACAGTTAGGGTATGGGATTTCGTAAGTGGTCAATGCCTTAAAACTCTACAAGGACACAAAAGTAGGGTATGGTCGTTAGCAATATGTATAAATCAAAATATTTGTGCTAGTAGCAGTGACGATCAAACGGTAAAATTATGGAATATGAGCACTGGTCGATGCATTAAGACTTTCCAGGGTTACAACAATGGGATATGGTCAGTTGCTGTCAGCCCAACTGATAATAATATTCTTGCCAGTGGTAGTAATGACCAAACAGTGACACTGTGGGATATTACGGCTGGTAAGTGTATCAAAACTTTACGAGAACATGGTAGGAGAGTTACATCAGTTGGCTTTAGCCCTGATGCTCACTTGCTTGCTAGTGGTAGCGAAGACCAAACTGTAAGGTTATGGGATCTAAGTACTAGTAAATGCCTTAAAATATTGAAAGGACATAGTAATCGAGTTACATCAGTTACTTTTAGTGCCGACAGCTATTTTTTGGCTAGTGGTAGCGATGACCAAACAATAAGAATATGGGATATTACCACTGGTCAATGCCTCAATGCTTTACGAGAACATAGTGGTAGAACATGGTCAGTCACCTTCAGTCCTGACAGTCATGTATTAGCTAGTGGTAGTCACGATCAAACAGTGAAACTTTGGGATGTTCGTACTGGTAGGTGCCTTCATACTTTACAAGGCCATACCGAGTGGGTTTGGGGAGTTGCCTTTAGCCCAAATGGTGGTATGCTAGCTAGCGGTAGCGGAGACCAAACGATTAAACTCTGGGATGTCAGCACTGGTCAGTGTATTAGAACTTTGCAAGACCATACAAATACTGTATATTCGGTCGCTTTTAGTTCGGATGGTCGTATACTGGCGAGTGGTAGTGGAGACCAAACAGTTAAGCTTTGGGATGTTAACACAGGTAGCTGTTTAAGAACTTTATTAGGACATACTAGATGGGTTTGGTCAGTCACTTTTCGTTCTGACGATCAGACTGTGGTCAGTTGTAGTGAAGATGAGACAATTAAGATTTGGGATGTACAAACAGGTGAATGTTTGAAAACTTTGAAAAGTAAAAATCCTTATGAGGGAATGAATATCACTAGCATAAGTGGCTTAACTGAGTCTCAGAAGGATACTTTAAAAGCTCTAGGAGCAGTTGAGTATTAAAGGAGACTTCATATTAGAGTCATAATATAAAGTTAAGCCAGCTTGGGAACAAGTGCTAATTCAATTAGTTATTTTGCGTTTCAATAGCGAAACTGCACCTAAAATGCTGTATGCTAGGATTCCTAATCCAGCAGATGCTTCTGGTACTGGCTGAAGCGCTGAGAAGGCTAATTCTCCAATTAGCTTATGAGCAGTAGTTGTAGGATGCACTTCATCCCAAAACAAAAATTCTTCAGGGTTACAAAAAACTTGTTGTGTGGGAACATCTATAGGCACTACTGATAAGTCTTTGCTAATGCAAGAGTTAGTAACGTTTGTAAAATCGAATTCCTCTGGAGCAGCAACGATCCTATCAAATAGAGAATTAACATTCAGTTCTATAATGTTGATATCAGGACTTAATTGTTGACTCAAAGTTTTGAGTTCTGTATTCAAGCTAGAGTTATGTTCGCTGCTAAATGTGCTAAATAAGTTGGAACGTTCACTGGTGAAATTTGCAAAAGGTGATTTTCCCAAATCTGGTAAGTTGACGACCATGATATCTTTAGCGCCATCAGCAACAAGTGATGTCAACGCTGTTGATAAATTTGCCACTGTATTGCTAGGATTTGGCTCCCCATCGAAAAAGTAACTTAGGTAGTCATTAGTTCCAGCCCAAATAATATATAGAGCATTAGGATCGGCAGTTTCTGCTGCTACAAAGTTATTTATCTGTTGCTGTAATCCTGGTAAAGTAGCTAAACCAATATTCTCAATTCCTGTAGTCGCACCACCAAAAGCAAAGTTATTTTTCAGGTTTGATGTTAATCCTAGATCGGAGGCAAGATAATCAACCCAATTTGGGCCATTAGAAAAATGCCCATCATAGTATGTTGGACTTGGGGGAATAATTCCATTAGTGGCATTAAATACATTACCAATATCAGATAAACTGTCTCCAAAGACATAAATATTGTCATAATCTTTTGCTAATACTTTGATTGGAAATATCAAAGATACCAGCAAAAATGCTGTTGTTATAATTTGTCTTTGCACAGTTAATTCCTTAATCTAATTTAAAACTTGTAAAGATGGCCTGAGAAAAATATCGCTTCTTTCTAGAAAACTGTTTTTGCTAATTTAGAACTTTCAAGAGGATGAAGGGCTAACGCCACATTACCCCAGCGCATTACACTTGCAGAGGCAACACCTGCTGCACCAGAACCATAAATGAGAACTAAGTCATTTTCGTGAATCTTACCCAAATGTGCAGCATGATAGAGATTTGCCACAGTCAGTACTGGCCCTATATTTGCATATAGAGGGTAGAGATCGATCGTGCGCTCTGGGTTAATATTTAGTAGCCGCGTGCAGAAGCGTGTCATCCAAGCAGTAGGGGTATTGAAAAGAAAAAAGTCGATTTGCTCTAACGTTACACCAGCAGATGCGATCGCACCCTCACAACATATAGAAAGAAACTCCGCAGCCGTTTCTCGTAGAGCCTTCGCACCGTTACCAGTCTGCATACGGACTCGTGAATTTCCTTGTTCATCCTTTGTCAGTTCAGCAGATACGACCTCACACAGCGCACCTGTATGAACTGTCTTAGTACCAAGAATACCCTGATTTCCTTCCATTGAACTGACTACAAAAGCTCCAGCACCATCACCAAGAAACCAAGACACAGTATCTTGCTCGTCAAAAACGCGAGAATACGAACATGAAATAACTACCAGTACATTGCGATACTCTCCCGCTCGCACCAAAGCAGAGGCTGTTTGAAGTACAACTGGCGTACTCCCACAGGTTCCATCAAGATTCCATGCAGCACCTACAAGACCGAGTTTACGGGCGAGAAAGGCGGCATTGCCAAATCCAATTTGTTCAGGCCAAACTGAGGCCACAATCATCAAATCAATATCATTAATAGAAAGTTTGGCTGCATTCAGGGCATCTGTTGCCGCGCAATACTCCAAGGTTAAGGAGGACTCCTCATGACTCAGCACCCAGCGCTCAATAGTACCGCGAAAGGGATCTGAGAGATAAGGCAACATTTCCATATCAAACTCGTTAGCTGGAGGGGTTCCAGTCAGCGAAAACATCCTTGCCAATCCTTTTTGTTCAGCCTGAGCTATTAGCTCAGGGTACTTTTCTACGTAATAATTATTGGTACGTCTAATAGTTGGAAAACTTAGTGCAATTGAGCGAATACCGACTGGGGAATGCACCATATAAAAAATTTTCTCTTATCTTAATAGTTGGTAGCGCCCTGGGAAATTAGGCTTTGATTGCGATTATGAGTCGGTGCTATTTGGGTGGGATCTATGATTACATCAACCACAAATGGGTCAGTTGCTGCGATCGCTTTTTCCAACGCCGTCTGGATCTCGTACTCTGTTTCAACGCGGATACCATCAGCTCCCATACCCTGAGCAATCTTGACAAAATCCACTTGGGGAATCGTTGCATCCACATCCTTGAAACCCACATACGTCATCCCCTGTTCGCACATATTGTAACGCCCGTCGTTGAGTACAATCCAGACGGCAGGAATTTGGTAGGCTACCGCAGTGTTTACCTCGTTGTTCATGAGCATAGCACCATCTCCAACAATGGCGACGGCTTTACCTCGACGTGCTAGCGCAGCGCCAACGATACCAGTACAAGTATGACCCATAGCCGAGAACCCTGTGCTGGCGCGAAAACGTCCCGGTTTTGCAAATTGCAAGAAGTTAATTGCCCAAGCAAATGAGTTTCCACCCTCAGCCAACACCAATGCATCACTTCCTTCAACGATTACCTGTTGAATCCCATTCATCAATATATTCGGTAGAACTAGATTGCTAGTGCATGGATGAACTACATTATGTATCGGTCTCGGTAGTGACAGGGCTGTTGACAAACTAAGACTCTCTGGAAAGTATTTCAACACAGCTTTTACAAAAAGTCTCACATCGGAGTGGATGGCTAAAGTCTCAACAGATGGATATGCACTTCCTGGAACTTTGGGGTCGATGTCAACATGCAAAAAGCTTTGCTTGGGAATCATCTCAGGGTTCCAGAAGGAGGTAAATTCGCCAAGACGTGTTCCTAGTACTAGGATGTGCCTTGGAACTTGCTCCCTCATGTACCTGAAAACAGAATCATGCCCACCAAAGCCGGTAACGCCTACAAACTGAGGATGATCTTCAGGAAAAATACCCTTAGCTCGTGGTGAACACATTACGGCAGCCCCTGTTCTCTCAGCAAGCTGGCGAATCTCTTTTGCAGCACCCCGCGCCCCAAAGCCCACCCAAATGGCAAACGGCCCCTCAGATAGTAACCGAACACATTTTGCGATTGTTTCTTCACTTGCTGTTCCCATGGACTGAGACAGAGTTACTCGTGGCAAAGATGTATTTACTGAAGTTGTCTGGATGTTTGCCGGAATGCTGATATGAGCTACAAATCCTCCTGGTTGTCCTAGACCAAGAGCAATCCTTCGAGCAACTTCTGAAAGTTCATCGCTGGATTCGAGGGTTGTCGCATAATGGAATATTGTCCCCGAAGTAAAAAGACCTGCACTAGGCATGGTGTAAGTGCTAGTTTCTTGACAAGCCCACCGACCGCGCTGTGGGGAAGAGGTCGAAGCTGACACGAAAATTACCTTAGCTCCCTCCCAACGGGCAGCCAACAGCCCTGTTAAGGCATTGGTGATCCCCGGCCCTGTAGTAGTGAATACCACAACCGGGCGATCGCTAGCAAAGTAAGCCTCAATTGCTGCAAAAGCTGCTCCAGCTTCGTGGCGAAAGTGCAGCACCTGGATGGAACTTTGATGTAATGCAGCCCACACTGGGGCGATCGCACCTCCCGAAACACCAAAGGCATACTCTACTCCCATATCTCCTAGCATTTTAACCACTGTCTCTGCTACCGAAGAAGGTCTAGATAGCTTGCTATGAGATTGCTGTCCAGTAGAGTTCAATTGTTCAGTGGTATTCGCTTGTGTATCCTGATATTTAACATGCATACAAACTATAACTTAGGAATAATTTCCTCTCTGAAGTAACATTATCCCACACGCTAAACTTAGCAATATCAATTTTTTGGATAAAAACCATCCAATTTTGCTTATCACTGATTTCGTAACGCAGTTAGTAAGCATAAAACGACCCTCATAATTCACTTTGCCAACTTTTGGCAGCCGATAAGCTGATATAAGAGATTTTTAGAGACTTCAAGAACAGTGGATGTGGTGATGCCTACGACGGGCTGCGCCAACGCAGATGGCATCTACCCATCTTTTGGTTTGTGAAAACTGAACACTATTAATCAAAGCTGGAGTATAAAAAGATGATTAACTTCAAACAGTATAAAGCTTTAACTTTCGATTGTTATGGAACCCTGATTGATTGGGAGAACGGCATTTTAGGAGCGCTTAAGCCACTTTTGCTGGCACACAACACTGATTTAGATGACGATCAAATTCTGGAACTTTTTGCTGAATTTGAAGCAGAACTGGAGAAGGGTGATTATATCAAATATCGGGAAGTTTTGAAGACAGTAGTCGATAAATTTGGCGAACAATTTGGCTTTGAGCCAACTGTCAAGGAACTAAATTCAATTGCTGATTCGATTCAGCATTGGCTACCTTTCCCCGATACAGTAGAGGCACTTAAAATGCTCAAGCAAAAGTTTCGGCTGGTAATTATCTCCAATGTAGATGACGATCTCTTTTCTTTTTCTGCAAAACACTTGGAGGTGGAATTTGACCAGATAATCACAGCAGAACAAGCAAAAAGTTACAAACCCTCTTTAAACAACTTTAAACTGGCTATTGAGAGAGTTGATTTGCCGCTAGAGCAGATATTACATGTTGCTGCTAGTGTATATCACGATATTGTGACAGCCAAATCTATGGGACTATCAACAGTTTGGGTAAACCGTCGAGCAGATAAACAAGGAGTCAACATCACAGGAGCGGCAGTACGTCAACCTGACTTAGAAGTGCCCGATTTAAAGACTCTCGCTGCTTTGTGTTCACAGAAATAATACTGAGAAATAAGTGCTGAGTGCCCAGCACTATTTCGACAAGGATCTGTTGTTACAAAACGAAATAGGGATTGCAACATAGATTGATTCTGCTTTACTCTGGAAAAACTAACTATGCTAGTTTTACGGCATGTTCGACCTCCTTTTGAGGGCGATACGCAAGGCACGAGTAAATCTCGTAGCAACGCTCTCCTTCTGGCTCTCCAGGATCAGCGCCCTGCCGATAAACTTGTTCAATAAAACACTTTGATAGCCTAAAACGATGAAAGCATCTGCTAATTTCGACTTTGAAGACGAGAAATTTAATGCACCGCCTTCTCAAGTCATCCCTTGGTGTCAGATGATTAATCCTCGGTATGGCACAGATGGTATGCAATCCCACGGTTTGGCGATTAAACTAGACAATGCCAATTCTGTCGGCTTTGTGCCAGATGATAATTGGCAGCAGGTAGAGCATGAATTTAGTTCTGGAGTAGAAACGGTCTTTATTAGCACTACTCCAAACTTGGTTTTAGTGCGTCGGGGGCCATTGTCTGTCAAAGACCGGGAAAGTGGTCTAAAACTGGGTACGCTCAAAGAAAATTATGATGCCTTTTTAGCAGATAAACTTAAATTTAAAACCTTTACTCGCTATCTAATTTTTATAGTGGGCGAGAATAAAAAGTTTTTACACGAATCACCACTGCAACTAACTCTTAATGGTGCTGCTGGAGCGAGTTTCAGCAAAACCTACTGCGAATATCAACAAGGTAAAGTAGTTAGTGGATTCGTGGCTGAACTAGAAAAAGCTTATGCTGTTTACCGCAAGCAACCTTTAACACCAAAAGGCCCTTTGTTCCATGCTCACGGGATTTTTTGCCCGATAATTGAGTGTGAAGAAAGAGGTATTGAACCAAATACAGTTTTAGTTGCTTCAACTGTAGACTACAAACATCCTACAGTAGGGACTTTAACTCAATATTTAATAGCTTCGGATTCTCTGGAGTCTGCAATGATTTGCAAGACTTTTGAAGAATACAAAGATTTTGGGAAGGAACCTGTAAAATCAGAAATGCCTAAATTGGCAATGGCAGGAGTTTCTAACTCTTACGTTTATGCCGATGAAGATGATTTTGCTTATCCGCCGTATTAGGTGGGAATGGGGAATGGGGAATTGGGAATTGGGAAAGAAAGAGGTAATTTTAATTACTCCCCCTGCTCCCTGCTCCCTGCCCCTTTGCCTCTTCTCCATGCCCAATAATTATTCTTTGAGCAGCAAATAATATAGTGAACCATTACCGCCTGTGATGCCAGCGCGATCGCCTGCTAGTTTACCAGAACCCATAAAATAATCCACCCGTCCCGGGCCTTTGATGGCGCTTCCTGTATCCTGGTCAAGCACATAGCGGCTGACAGTACGCCTTTCTAGTTTGCCAGACCCAGCAGGATAGGGAAATGAATTGTAAATCAGCGCTAACGCTCCCGGAGGCATGAGAGACTTATCTGTGGCAATGGAACGTTCTGCTGTCACTGGTACGTGAATACTACCTGTAGCACCGGTTCCGCCAGTTTCTTGGAAGAAAATAAACCGCTCCCAGCGCGGCAGATAATTACTCAACTCCTGTGGTTTTTGCCGGAAATAACTAATTAGACGCGGCATTGTCAATCCATCTAGTGGCAGTTTGCCATCTTTGGCTAGTTCTTTGCCGATACTAGTCCAGGGGTAATCAGTTCCACCTGCATAGCCAATTGATGTTGTTTTGCCATTAGTTAACTTAATTTGGGCGGAACCTTGGATATGTACCATATATGCGTCTAGGCGATCGCGGAACCAAAGCAGTTCTAAACCGCGCAATTTGCTCTTATTCCCTTGTAAACCATCCTTCCCTTCCAAATCAATTCGTTTGGGGTGGGGTTTCGGCCATTGGCTGAAATCAGGTGGTAGCCGATAAAGGGGATATTTATATATTGCAGTTCTAACGCGGCTAGCGGTGTAAACAGGTTCGTAGTAAGCAGTGAATTTAACAGTACCCTTGCCATCGTTGCCTACAGACTGGTAAAAGACAAACTCACGGCGGACAGCAGATTGTAATTGGGCCGGTGACTTAGAACTGACAACTAGTTGGCGGAAACGTAACAAACTCCGGCGGACGCGATCGAGGGTAATTTCCTTGATTGGATAATTTTGATATGCTGCGATCGCTTCACCTTTTGTTAAGTAGATCAGACTGTTATCAATGGAAGCCAACAACGCATTGCGATCCCCTGTTTTACCTCTTTGACCCCAAATTTGGTCATCCCAACCCAAGCACCTCTGCTGGAGCGCACAATCGCTTCCTATGGCGATCGGTTTTAGCGGTGGTGCTATCTCTGGAGTGATTGGTATTGGCACTGGTGAGAGATCGGGAGTAGTCGGTATTGGCAACGGCAGTAGGTTAGGAACCTGAGCAACAGCCGACCAGAAAGGATTTACAAGGGCAATTCCCAGACTCAAGGAAAGGAAAGCAAGGGTTTTTCTCATCATTTAGTTGAATCTTTCAACACTGGAACTAAAAATAGGTTCTACCCGGATTGCCACAACCCGAGAAGGTCTTACTACCATATATTCCCCTTGAATATTTTTGATCGGTACGCTAATAAAGTCATTAGAAGCAGATTTTGGCACAAGTTCGCCACTATACCACTTCTGAAACTCTTGAATAGTAGGAAAACGTACTTCTTCTCGGTGGCCGCTTTCCAGTAGGAGGTATACGGCATATTCATTTGGAGTTCTAGCCATAAGATTGAATCATTTAAAAAACATTCAACCCATTGTTAACCACGTAACCCCTGAATGAAAAGGGTAAGCATACGGGAGGTGGGGAAGAGGGAAGAAGCAAGGGAGCAGGGGAGGCAGGAAGACAAGGGGGACAAGGGGGACAAGGGGGACAAGGTGAAATTATTGATCGAGTCTCTCTCTTGTCTCCCCCCTCTTCCTTGTCTCCATTGTCTCTTCTTCATGTTCAATGCCCAATGCCTCTTTTCAATGCCCAATGACTCCTCACTTTAGACGGCTAATCCTTTAATCGGTTCCTTCAAAAATGTAAGTTTACATTAGCTCCTGCATAACTCTCCAATCAACCTCTGATAAGTCATTGACATTGTTGAACAACAGTTAGTTATTCAGGAGGCGAAATTTATGAAACTTTACTATCGTGGTCTAAGCTACGAATACGACCCAAACAAAGTTGACAGTAAAAAAACACAACAGCCCTTTCAACCAGTTTCTCAGCATGGGCCAGCTTATAATTTGATTTACCGTGGTCTTGATTATCGTGTTGATCCGAATTCCAAATCGGCGGAACTTCCTCTATTACCAGTAGCTTATAAATTGAGCTTTAGGGAAATTACCTACTTTGTAAATAAAACTGCACAGGGAGACGTGACTGTAGTCTCTCAACCAGCAATAAATTCAAAAGTTGCGGCACTGCCGATTTTTGAAGAATTAAAACTTCAAGAATAATATAGTTACAAGCTCATCTGGAGTCTAGGGAGTCATGAACTTGTGTGTAGTACAATCCTCAAAAAACCTTTGAATTTCAGCACTATCTAGCTCAACAAATCTTGTCAAAACTGGTAGTTGTGCCAAGATGAATTTGAGGACTTAAGGCAAGTGAGACAATGTTAGGACAATTATTAGACGGACGTTACCAAATCCTCCAAGTCTTAGGTGGAGGTGGATTCGGTCAAACCTATATAGCTCAAGATACCCATCGACCAGGTTTCCCGAAATGCGTTGTCAAACACCTTAAGCCCGTCACTCGTAGCCCCGAATTTCTCGAAACTGCTAGACGGCTATTTACCAGTGAGGCAGAAACGCTAGAACAACTGGGCAACCATGACCAAATCCCTCGGCTTTTAGCCTATTTTGAAGATAACCAAGAGTTTTTCTTGGTGCAAGAGTTTATTGAGGGGCATACGCTAAAAGCGGAACTCTTACCCAATCAACCTTGGGCAGAATATCAAGTGATTCAACTTCTCCAACAGATGTTGGGTATTCTGCAATTTATTCACAGCCACAACGTTATCCATCGAGATATCAAACCAGACAATATAATCAGGCGGCAACAAGACGGTAAGCTAGTGCTGATTGATTTTGGCGCAGTTAAACAAGTCCAAACTCAACTGCTTACAGTTTCAGGGCGCACTGGGGCTACTATTATCATTGGTACTCCAGGATATATGTCTACAGAGCAGGGGCAAGGTAAGCCCCGTTCCAACAGCGATATTTATTCTTTGGGTATTATTGGTATCCAATCGCTAACGGGGTTACATCCTATTAACTTTGAGGAAGATCAAGATACTGGTGAAATTTCTTGGCAACATCAGGCTAATGTCAGTTCTGAGTTGGCATCTGTGCTATCTAAGATGGTGCTACATCACTTTAAACAGCGCTATCAATCTGCAGCTGAAGTTTTACAGGTGCTTAAGAATCTTGATAGTAAAGTAGAAGCGCAATCACTTCAATCACCATCTTTTAGACAACCATATCAAGCTTCACTTTCTCAACAAAACTCAATTGAGTATCCGCCTGCTTCCATCCTGTCTGCGGAAAATTATAGCCGCTTAGAAAAGATTCTTTTGGAATTTGTCGGCCCCGTCGCTTCAAGATTACTACGACAAATAGCGGCATCAGTAACCAACCATGAAGAATTAATTAATCAATTAGCCCTTCATCTTCGAGAAAATCAACAAATTGATTTTAAGAAGAAAACAATGTTTTTACTAGAGAAACCTACTCTACTACAGGAATTTACTGTTAAATCTGAAATTAAGTCCAATAATTTACCAAGCCAAGAATCTCAAGTAATCAGCGATAGCTTTGTGCATCAGTGTGAGCGAGAATTGGCTGATTTGATTGGTCCAATAGCTAAGTTTCTAGTCCAAAAAGCTGTTAAGTCATCTGGGCAAATTTCTCGTGCAGAATTTGTGCAACTTTTAGCATCACAAATTCCCGAACCTCAAAAATCTTTGAGATTTCAGCAACGCTTACTTTCTTGATATTTTAAATATTGTCTTTATTTATCCGTTAATTACGTTAGCGTAGCGGTAGCGAGCCCGCGTACTCTTACAGAGAAGCAAGCTACGCTTTTAGCGTCTCGTAGAGAGCGTCATTACGAATTATCAGCCTTGGTTATTCAACATCTCCATAGCTATTTTTAAGCTAGCTTTCATCCGATTAAATGCTTCTGCTAACCCACCAATCTCATCATTAGAGCTTTCTTCAAAATCAGCGCTCATATCACCAATGCTAACTTTTTGAGCTATTTTTTCAATTTTTCTGATGCGCTGAATCACATATTTTTTGATTAAAAAGTTAATTAAGAAAACTACGATCGCAAAGATAGTTATTAACAGCCCCATGATTAATATCCAAGTCCGTTTGGCATTGGCAAAAATTTCTTGGGAAGGAACAGAGATTATTTGAGCAGAAACAATCTGATTAAGTTGCCAGCCAAAACCATTTTCCGAGCCATAAGTTGCCAACTGACTTTTAGGAGCTTGATCTGGTGTAGAATGACATCGCAGACATTTCTGTTGTGTAATCTTTAATGGCCGCGCTATGTAAAATACTTCGCCTTCTGACAATTTCCGAAAGCCTGTAATTTCTTGAGTTTTGGATTCATTGCGAAAACGTTCTACAAGTTGAGTTTCAAAATTATCAGCTTTATCCGCTAAATTTGTTGGATTAAGTGTTGCATCTTTATGGAAAAAGTTTTTAAATTCGGGCTTTTTACGAAAATTTTCAAACACTTCTTTAGAAGAAAAAGTTGGTACAACTTCAGGCATGAACGTTGGGTTAGTATCTAGTCTAGGTTCTAATAAGGGATCTATCCGATTTTGTGTATAATCTCTAACTGCGTTCACCATTTGAATGAGAATCTGCGCTTGAGAAGTTACTTCATTTTGCGCTCTCCCCTGAAGTACACTGGATAAGGCAATCCCACTTCCCATAATACTGACTATGAAAACTAATATTAAAAGTAAGTTAAATTTAGCACCAATTTTTAAGTTTTTTAATGTAATGTTGTTTAACATAACCTAACCAATGAAGGTGGTATCTGAGTTTGTCTAATATTTATTTATACCTGTTAGAAAGCATCTCAACAATATTTAAATAAATATTAATTTTTTGCCACAATATAACCTATTTAGGCAGCAGTCAAACTTATCTAAATTAGTTCTGAAAACCAAGTTACTTCCTTAACCAATAATTAGTGATGTTTTTGCGACTTCCCCGACGTTTATTTCTGTTTAATCTGCTAGGTTTGACATTTGCTGCTTGTCAATCACCAAATGATATTAATGGTACGTTAACTGTTGGTGTTCTCAACTATGGTGGAGGCGAACAGATAATTAATCAATATGCTAAATTTAATAGTTATTTAGGTGAAAAAACAAACTCATATATTCAGTTAGAGCCGGTTTTTAATGAAAATAGAGCGGTTGAGCGCCTAGAAGCTCGTGCTTGGTCATTAGTATTTGCTCCACCAGGTTTAGCGGCTATTGCGATCGCACGTCACCAATATGCTCCCCTATTTCCTTTAATAGGTATTAATAATTTGCGCTCAATTTTCGTTGTTCGCAAAGACAATCCAATTACCGAATTGAAGCAACTGCAAGGTAAAACAGTGGCTTTAGGTCAATTAGGTTCAGCAACAGGATATTATTTTCCTCTTTACAATCTTTATGGTACAACACTAGCTGAGATCCTATTTGCACCCACACCTAAAGCCGCGCTGGAATTGGTGGCTCGAGGAAAAGCGATCGCCTGTGCTGTCTCAGAGGCGGAATTGGCTCTCTACGGTTCACAGTTGGCTCCCACGGAATTCCGCATACTGTTTAAAGACCCTCACTATGTACCATTAGGCGTGGTCTTGATTGGCCCGAATGTAGAACGTAACCGTCAAGAGTTCATCCGCAAAGTGATGAGTGATGCGCCTTCTGGTTTAGCTCAAGAAGTAGGGTATGTACCCAACGGACAAGTACCAGATTACAAATATATGATTTCTGTGGTCGATCGGGTAAGCTCGATTACTTCTAAGCTGCAAAAGAAACCTGTCCAATTATTTTGATTTACATCATAAATATTGCTCAAAAAAACAATTTGAATCGGGCTAGCTGATTTTGAATTGTTCCTGTCAGGATTTTATTTAGTTCTGTGATGTCTTGGAATTGCAAAATTTGCTGTGTGGGTAAGTCGAAGGGAAATTGTCCTTCAATATCTGGACGTTGCATTTGTGCTAGTACAATCTGTTCAGATCGCTTACTTTGAATAGCATAGCCAATCTCAATACAGACATTGGGACTAGGAATTAGTTGGGGGGTTTCTTTACCGTCAAGACTAGCGATGGGTGTGGTGTCAGCGATAAATAACAAACTTTTACGGATTTTTCGCATGATCGTGCGGTTAATCCGTAGAATAGCACCACTGGGGCGAGAGGATTCTACTAATGTTAGAGGAAGGCGCGATCGCAAGTTTAAACTTTCTAAACTTTTTCGCAGTTCTTCTCTAAGAGCATTTGTCGCAGCGGCATACTCAGTTTGATAGGATAAAAAAATAGTTGGTTCTAACTGAGCCAACAGTGCCTGTTTGGTAAAATAAATTTCATGACTAATTAAGTCAATGTTGGCGACGCAATAGCCACCACTTCCTTCAATATAAAATTCAATATTTTCCCCTTCTAGATAGCGCCCAAACCAAGTTGATTTCTTAACTTCGTCGCTCTCTTCTAAAAAGTCTGCCCGCAATGCCGATCTCAGCAGGCTTTTTTTGCTCAAGCGAATGTCTGGCGGACGTTTTTCTAGTTCTGGAATCGGCTCGTAATCCTGTAGATACCACGCTCTGAGCGCAATAATTGACATAAGGCGCTATTTAAATTATTTTTCACTATTTAGCTTAGTATAATCTTACACCAAGAGGAGTTCATATCTTAGACTTCTCTTTAAACACAACAACACCCAAGCATCTACTCGCTGAACTATCTTCTCTCGTTGTTTATCAGATGCAGGGATGTACTAATTTTCATCGCTTGTGTAAACAAGTTATGAAATCTAGTGACAGCGCCCCCTAATCTTCCACATTTGAGTAAATAGCAGTTTTCGCGTTGGGTGTTGCTGTGTTTTGACGAGACAGATGTAAGTTAAACAGCGTCTTTTACCTCTTACTTATCGATTCTAAATGCAGCTGTTATATCTGCCAGGGAAGCTTTTTTATGAGCTTCAATTATTAGATTATCACTCATCGATGGAAGGGAGTTTTTTTGCAACGAAACTTTACTTTTAAAGTATTGTGTAATCAAAGTCAATATATTGCAGTAATGGGATAACTTCTAAATCTTTTCTTTAGCCTATTTTCAAAAAATATCATCAACCTTTTGGATGAACAAAGTAATTACTAATTCAAATTTTAAGTTTTGAAACTAACATTCTGAAAATAAGATAGAAAATCTATTCCTCTACCTTGAGTAAACTATTTTAGCTGGAGGCTTGACGGGAATTTCAATCCAGAACTCTGTACCAATGCCCGGTTCTGAAATGCACTCCATTATTCCACCATGTTTTTCGACAATAATCTGATAGCTGATTGCCAATCCTAGTCCTGTACCCCTACCCACAGGTTTGGTAGTATAAAATGGGTCAAAAATTCGCTTTTTTATCTCTGGAATCATTCCAGGCCCATTGTCACTAATACGAATCAATAGACGAGAGTTATCTGCTGAGATTTTAGTGGAAATGCGGATAGTAGGCACTGGAGATGGCTTATTCTCTTTGTCTTCCTCCGCAGTCCCCATTTCTAAAGCATCTATGGCATTGCTGAAAATATTCATGAATACCTGATTCATTTGGCCGGCATAGCATTCTACCTTTGGGATGTTGCCATAGTCTTTGATTACCTGAATGCCTGGAAATTTACCATTTCCTTTCAGCTGATGTTGTAAAATTAATAAGGTGTTGTCAATGCCTTCATGCAAGTCAACGCGCTTGTTTTCAGCCTCATCCAAGCGAGAAAAATTGCGTAACGACAGCACTATTGAACGGATGCGATCGCTTCCTACTTGCATTGAGGTAATGATTCTTGGGAGGTCTTCTACCAAAAATTCAAAATCCACTGCTTCGATCGCAGCGCTAATTTCACTATGAGGATCGGGGTAGTGTAGCTGGTAGAGGCGTAAAATTTCTAGCAGTTGTTCGATGTAGTCACTGGCGTGGCACAGATTACCGTAGATAAAGTTAACGGGGTTGTTGATTTCGTGAGCGATACCCGCCACCAACTGTCCTAAGCCGGACATTTTTTCGGTTTGAATCAATCTTGTCTGTGTTTCTTGGAGTTTATGTAGAGTCTGTCCTAACTCTCCAGCTTTATTTCTGGCTTCAGTTTCAGCTTTACAGGTTTGTTCGTAGAGTTGTGCTTGTTGAATGGCGATCGCAGCCTGATCTCCTAACTGCTGCAATAAATCAATTTCTACATCCTGCCAATTTCTGGGAGTATTACATTCATGGGCAATTAGTAAGCCCCATAGTTCTATACCTATGTTAATCGGAACTGTTAGGTTTGCTTGAATTTGCAGACTTTGTAAAAACTCTCGATGACAATCACTTAAAGAATCGGTTGAAACATTGTTAATTGCCCGTACTCTACCCTGAGAGTATAAATCCCTATGCTCATTAGGAAAGCATTCTGGTGGTGCATTCACTCCCAAAACTGACTGCCAATTACCATTCATCTCTTCCACAATCACCGATTTACTGTTCAGTTGGAAAATCACTACCCGGTCTGAATTTAGCAGTGAGCGAACTTCGGAGACAATAGTTTGCAAGGTTGTCTGCAAGTCCAATGTCCTGCGGATCTGCTCTGTGATTTGCTTGATTACCTTGGTGAGGAGTAATGATTTTTCTAGTTCAGCAGTTTGTTCTTGCACCCGCAGTTCCAAGTTGGCATTCAGGGCTTGTACTTCTTTATATATCTGTTGCTGCTGAATTGCCATTGAAAAATGATCGTACAAGGCTTGTGCCAATGTCATGTCTTCTGGTTTCCACTCAGGTGCTAGCCCTTTTTTTTGCTCTCGCCAAATCTCAAAGGAAAGCTGGGGTAAAAGTTGTCGCCGATTTTGTTCGCATCGTCCCGCCCACAAGATTTCCGTTTCAAATTCAGCGCGAAAAATGCTTAATACACCGATAAATTGTTCCCGGTAATGCAGGGGAATCACCATCAGTCCGCGAATTTGAGTAGAACGAAATGCTAAAGCTAAAACTCGCAAATGCGGTTCTTTATATAGGTCAGAGGTTGCCCAAATATTGCCTGGTTGACACTCAGTCATCCAGTTTTGCCATGTAGGATGCTGTTCAATAATGCTGCTATCTAATTCGTAGGGTAGTGTGGGTTGGTCGCCCCAGGTGTATAGTTCCCGACTCTGTTCAATGTAAAGCCTACCACCGACTCCGCTGAATGCGGTAATAACTTCTTCAATAGCTCCCTGTAATTGGATTGTTGGTAGTTTATGCAATAGTGTGGTGACTCGGTTAATAGTAGCTTCTTGTTTTTGCTGGGTAAGCGCTGCTGTGAGTAGATTACTTTGAGCGATCGCGATCGCAACCTGATCGGCAACTTGCTGCAATACTTTGATTTCCCGCTTCAAAATCTTTCGCGGTTTACTCTGGTGAGATACCAACAATCCCCACAATTTAGGCTTTGCCGATTGTTGTGGATCGCTATCTAAAATTGGCACTACTAAAGAAGATTGCACCCCCATTGCCTTTAAGTATTGAATATGGCACGGGTCTACTTTGCGATAGTAGATATTAGTTTGTAGGTGTTTGCCAGTTTCTGTTGATTGTAGAGGTGATAGCCCGATTTTATGGTTTGCTACATCGACAATTGAACGTTGCCCCGCCAACAAAAACATCTCTCTGGCCGCTTCGGGGATATCATGAACTGGAAAGCGCAACCCCAACAAAGATGGCAGACGCTCGTTATGAATAGATTCAGCAATGACTTCACCACTACCGCTAGTATCAAAACGATATACTTTCACTCGATCTGCACGTAAAAATGACCGTACTTCAGTAACGGTAGTTGTTAATATTTCTTGAAGATCGAGCGATCGCCTAATTTGTTTGATCATCCGGTGCAGTAAGCTTTCTTGCTCTAAGCTTTGCTGCAAGCCGTTTGGTTTATCGGTAGATGTCATTGCTTATGTACACCATGACTGAAGTATATTTTTTTATAAGTTGTCTTTAATGATAAATTTAAATTTACAATGCCTTGATTTTTATTCCATTTCGATAAATTTCTGCGACAAAGACATTGCGAGGGCCGTACATCTGTTGCAATTTTTTTAGAAATGGATTAAAGGGTATTTGAAAAGTATTAGATATTTTGCTTAATTCCCGTAGTCCTAAGAAAGTTGATTTAGGGAGATATCAAACTATTTGGTGTATCATTTGTGACTTTTCAAATATCCTTTCAATTTTAAAGTAAATAAAAATTTAAACATTGACACTTATTGATTTTATATTCTTAATCATTAAAATATTTCAGTATTTTTACTTAAATAATATCTTCATCATTACCTTATTTTCTTTACCATTTTTGCCTCGAAAGCTCCCTAAAGACCACAGTGGTTCCCCTTGAAAAACTATGTATTAGTCAGATATTTCTTAATATTTACAAGGGCGATCGCTCCTACAAGTCCCAAAGCCTTAAACTACATTGTATATTCTCAATAGCAATAAGCTTTTTTCGCAAAAATAATGACTAGTTTACCAATTTAGCAAGAAATTCAAGTATTGTAAGCCATGTAAAACAATGCTTTGAATATTGCTAATACAAAATGTCACTAATAAATCAAATGGTCTTGAACTTGCTCTTTATTAAGTGGCTTTAGAGAGATTTAAGCCTTAAATGAAGTTGATTTAATTATTGGCAATTTTTCAAAAAAAATGACTGGAGAATTTTAATATTCCCCGTCTAATTACTGATTTTATATTAAATGTAACTATAAAACTCCTATTTGATTTTTTGACAAGACTCAGTGCGGATCTATCCCTTCTTTCCTATTCCCCATTCCCTGCCCACGCAAGTAAATATAGCTACGCCACGCTGCGCGAACAGGAATCAAACCGAATTCCTATATTTTGATGAAATTATTCGTAAATTCCCGTTAAAGATAGTAAATTACGAATTTCTTCACGCACACTCATGAGAGTTTTACCGAGATGGTTAAGACCTGCTTTATTAGCACCACAGCCCCAAAAAGAATCGGTTGGGGAGTTTTCAACCAAAAGCTCATCGCCTGTCTTCAGCAGAACTTCTCTAATATCAGCATGAGTGAGAAACTTTTTGAGTACAGCTTCTCGCATAATTTGCGTTTTGACTAAATCCCAGTCTCGACGGAGTTGGCGAGTGCTACATCTTCCCAAGGCGGCAGCTTCTTCTGGGGTGGCGGCGGCATGGATGAGGGGTATAATTGCCGCATCTTTGCTGCCAACAAACTTTTGTGCTTGATAATAATGCTCAACAGTTGCCCAGTAAGTGTCCTGGATATGGATTCCGTGGGGAGAAAAGTTAGAAAAACAGCCATAAGGCTGCCAAACCTTATAAAAGTAAATGGTCATTTGAAAATTACTCTTTCATATATAGCAATCCTATTTGATTTGTGAGAATTGCAACTCAAAACCGAACTTATCTAAATTCTGTCACTTCATCAAAGAAGGGAGTTGTTGCAGAGGTCAGTTTTCGCCCTAACCACTGCCTCTTACCTACTTCATCGGTAAGGTGAGGGTGAAAGCTGTTTGACCAAAAGCTGTTGAGTCAAGGGTGAGGTCGCCATGATGTGCCCTGGCAATTTCACGGGACAGGCTCAGTCCTAGTCCGATGCCTTCTATTTTGCGGGTTCGAGCCGGATCGCCGCGATAGAAGCGGTCAAAAATGCGTTCGCGTTCACTCACTGGAATATCTTTGGATGCATTGGCAATAGTGACATGGAGAGTTGTTTGAGTTTGATAAGTGCGAATCTGTATCCAGCCGTTGGCGAGATTGTATTTTATAGCATTACTGAACAGGTTTTGCAAAACTTGAATCAGAAGATCGCGATCGCTCTGTAAGCGTAGTCCATCAGTAAAGTCAGTTTTCACAGTCAAGTGGGGAGCCAGCATTTCCACATCTTCTAGCATCTCCAACAGCAACTCAGACATATCTACCTCAACCAAATACAAGCCCATTTTTCCCGCATCTGCCAGAGATAGCAGCAAAAGTTTCCGCATAATTCCACTCAAGCGGCGCACCTCATCTAATAGGTTACTTAAGCGCTGTTGTACTTCACTTCCAGGATCAACCTGTTGCAGCGTTCGTTCTATTTCGCCTTGCAAAATCGTCAGTGGGGTTTTCAGTTCATGAGCCGCATCACCACTAAAGCGGGAAGCTTGGGTAAAACTGCGTTCCAACCGTTCCAACATCAAGTTAAATACCTGAATCAACTCGACAAATTCAACATCAGTTGTGCCAATGGGAATCCGTTGATCTAGTCCTTTGACAGTCACCTGTTGAATAACGCCCGTTAATTGCCGGATGGGATGCAAAGCACCACCAGAAACTAACCATGCACCGATTGCAACTAGCAGTAGCGATCCGGGAATTGAAACCAGGAATATATTCCGAATGGTAGCCATCTCTTGATCGACGGCTTGCAGATTCACAGCAATGCCAACCTGAGCATTGGGAAATTTAGTTGCTCCAATTCGCCAAGCTGCTTTTGCTGTCTTTTCAGTGACAAATTTAGGTGGACGTGGACGAAGAAAGGGTGGCGGCCCAACAGATGGATTTCTATTTGAGGGTGGCGGTGGTTCTCTCTGCGGAGGTGATGGTAAAGGTATCAACTGAAGGCGCTTAAGCAGCAGGCGATTCACCTCAACGTCGGCAGGTAGGGAGTTAGATTGATAAAGTATGTTGCCGTTTGCATCAAGCACCAGTAGAGCAATGGGGGTTTTGGTATTGGTTCCGAAGGCATCAGATAAAGAGTCTTCGTAAAATTGCCATCGTGAGGGGCGGCTTTTTTTGCCCTGATTTTCAGGAGGTTCCCCCCGTGGTGGCATCGGAGTTGCCCGCATCAAGTGATTTAACAGTTCTGCATCAAGACGGCTGATTTTAGCATTGTAAATCTGAAACCAGGAGACTGCACCAAAACCGACTAATGTAGTTCCAGCTAAAGCCGCAGACAATAGGGCAATTCGGAGGCGAAAGGAAGGGAGTTTCATGAGCTAGACTCTGGTTTGCGAAACCGATATCCAACCCCTCGAATGCTTTCAATCCAGACTGGTTCATCAATGGGGTCAATTTTTTTACGAATTCGCTGGATACAAACATCTACGACGTTGGTGTTGGGGTTAAAGTCGTAACCCCAAACATGCTCCAGAATTTGGGTACGGGTGAAAACCCGTCCGGGAGAGCGCATCAGATACTCTAGAAGATTGAACTCGCGGCTGGTGAGTTCTATCGCCTGGCGATCGCAAGTAACTTCCCTGGTGATGCGATCGAGTCTGATCGGCCCAACACTAAGGATATTTTGGCGATTGCTCACACTCCGGCGAACAACGGCATGAATTCGAGCCGCTAACTCTTCTACAAAAAACGGTTTAGCGATGTAATCATCTGCTCCTAAATTTAGCCCTGCCAAGCGATCGTCTAGTTCATTCCGAGCCGTCAACAAAATTACCGGCGCATTCCGACCTTGCCCCCGCAAGAGTTTTAAGATTGATAGTCCATCCTTTCCCGGCACCATAATGTCGAGGATAAGAACATCATATTCATTTTCTAATGCCCGCAGATATCCTTCATCACCGTTGTCGCAGTAGTCTACAACAAATCCCTGCTCCTTCAGTCCAGCCCGGACGAAGTTAGCAATTTTCGCCTCATCTTCGACAAATAGAACGTTCACAAGTATTTATTAGTTTATATATTGTTCCATTCTAGATTCATTACCTTTCTACTTAAATTACAAAACTGTAATTTAGAAACCACGTGGACTGTAATTTTGAGGTGGCTTAATCAGAAATATGAACACCTTACCTTTTCCAGGTTGAGTTATATGAATATTCGTCGAGTCTTAACCGTAGCGGCGATTCCTTTTTTGATTGATACATTCGGTTTTAGCCTACAAAATCAGGCTTATGCCGCTAATCCATCCAATCGAAATGCCCAGATTTCTCAACAGCCTCAAACACCACAAATATCTGATAAAAAACCACAGATTAGAGATTCTAAACCCTTTCTAAATCAGAAAAAGCGTCTTCGCCAATATCCCCAAAATCATCATCAGGGTGCGGTTCAAAATCGTGTAGAACACAATAACCGTTAATTGCAGCACCCTTTCTTCCTCAAAATTACAAAATTGTAATTTACAAGCAGGGCAAACTGTAATTTTGTTTCAGTTAAATCAGAAATGTAAACGAGCTATCTTTGGAAAAATGATCGTGAATATTCGTAGAATACTAGTTGTAACAGCGATTCCCGTTCTGGTTGGCACATTTGGTTTGATTTCACTCAATCAGGCTGATGCCGCTAATAAATTCTCTCAAATTGCCCAGGCGCAACAACCACCCAACCAACCACCAGAAGGAGAACAACGCCCACCCCGACCTGATTTTAAGGCGGCGGCGACTAAGTTAGGAGTTAGCGAGCAACAGTTAAAAGATGCGTTGGGTGTTCCTGCCAATCCTCCAAAAGGCGATCGCAGTCAGCGCCCACCCCGACCTGATTTTGCAGCAGCTGCAACCAAGTTAGGAGTTAGCGAGCAGCAGTTAAAAGATGCGTTGGGTGTTCCTGCCAATCCTCCAAAAGGCGATCGCAATCAGCGCCCACCCCGCCCTGATTTTAAGGCGGCGGCGACTAAGTTAGGAGTTAGCGAGCAACAGTTAAAAGATGCGTTGGGTGTTCCGCCTCATCCTCCAACAGGCGATCGCAATCAGCGCCCACCCCGCCCTGATTTTAAGGCGGCGGCGACTAAGTTAGGAGTTAGTGAACAACAGTTAAAAGATGCGTTGGGTGTTCCGCCTCATCCTCCAACAGGCGATCGGTCAGCACCTCCTAGAAATCAGTAATTTACTCACTGAAAGCTTGCTGTAGTTATTACCAGTCTGCTCCATAACTGTGATGTTAGGCTTTAGCGATAGGGTATAGGTTACAGGGTACAAATTATTCTTTATTACCTGTTACCTCTCCCCTATACCCAATTCAGATTCCTGTTCTCTGGTTAGGAATGCGACGGCTAGGCAGTGAGAGCGCGATCATCCAAACACCTGTCAACAAAAAATTAATCCCTGCAAATAATCCCAGCACCCAAGCTGCACTGAAAGGCCATTTATACAAAATTAAAATTCCCAGAATAATGGCCATCATGCCACTAAACAGTGTCCAACCCCAATTTGGCTCTGGACGTATTTGAAATGCTGTAATTACCTCAAATACACCCTCAGCCAAAAAGACAATTCCCAAGGCGAATGTGATGGAGAGCGCAGCACCAAAGATGTTGCCAATCAACATAATCCCAGCAAGTGCATAGAGAATACCAACCACTAGCTTTAGCCAGAAGCCTTTTTGTCGTCGTGATTGCAATGCGTGGACAATTCGGACAATACCAGCGATCAATAAAAACCAAGAGATGACGATTGTAATGGCAATAGTGGCAACGAATGGTTCTGCGATCGCTGCCATGCCTAGCACAATCATTAAAATGCCTAGAACGATGAACCATCCTAAACTTTGTCTCGCTTGACCGATGTTTTCAGAATTCATAATAGTTTCCAAAATGCGTTAAAATGGCGTTTTTAGTCAAGGATTGATATTCGTCTTAATTACTTCATTTCTTAACTACTCTTGTTGACCACTAAATCGAAAATTTAGTGGGGTATTAAACTCTTGGATTCAGACGCTCGCGGACTCGCTCTAAGCGTTGCACAGCCTCTCGTAGAGAAGGCTTTACGCTCCGCTATTCACCAGTCATACAGAATTCAATTCTAAATTCTGACTTCTGAATTCTGTTTTGATAAATGCTCGATCTTAAACAGTCATAAAGATATTTAAAGCAAGCTATAGCGCTTTAAATCCGCACAACTTTTGCGGGCAAGATGCCCAGCCCACAAGTGATTTATTTTTACGGATGCAAATTAAAAGATTTTTAGCTTATGAGCATGAGCATGGACAAACGGAATCGTAATCCGCATAAGTAAAGAATTTACAATATCTGAAGTTTTGACTTCCTCATTCCTTAGAGATAAAGCAATTCCTAGCAAATACTGATATTTAGCTTTGATTAATCTTTATACAGAGTGATGAAATAAAGTTATGAAGATGCTATTAGAGTACGGCAGAATTTAGCTAACATCTCTGTGAACAAGACTTGGCTAAAATCCCCTTTGATTTTTGTTCGTGCAGCGTGGCGTAGCCATACTTACTTGCGTGTGAAGACAAGAGGCAAGATGAAGAGGCAATAGGCAATAGGAAAGAAAGCTTTTTGAGTTGTATGGAGTTTTTTCAAAAATCAAATATGAGTCTTGTAGTTTAAATATTTGTATATTTTTGATTGATTGCAAGTTGACTAACAGACTCTGTTAGCCAACTAAACCATTAAAAATCGAAGGTTGTACGAAGCACGCCCACGTACTGCGTATCATTTCTACTATCGTTTTCCGGGTTGAGAATCACCCAAAAACCAGGAGTTACTGAGATATTATCGTTCAGGCGGTAGCGATAGAATGCTTCAATATGGTAAGCTGTGTCTCGGTCTTGACGGATATCACTGTTAGAGACACGCGGCGGTATCCCAAAAAGAATTCCTGGCAGGTTGCCCTTACCGCCCACATCAGGAAACGACATACCAATCGCTCCAAACCAAGCATTGGCATTATCACCATTGTTCACGAACAGAGAATCTGTTCCACCCCTACCATTAGAAATATCGCTGAAACCAGAGTTTTTCGCATTTGCCCTGACATATCCGCCCCAAGAGTGTACCTGGAAATTTGGGGAAAAGCGATAGTATCCCTGTACGCCAACAATGCTATTGGAAGTAGCAATGTTATTTCCAAAGGGAGCATTTGACAGGGCGCTGCCTCTCCCGGCGTTAATATCTACAGTGCCAGCAGGATTATAACCATGAGAGTAGGCAATACCAATAGCTCCTTGTTCGCCGTAATATGCCAGGTGCGCTAGAGCATTGTAGCCGCCATCAAATAAGCCATTTTGTGCTGATGGAACGTTTGGACTATTTGCTAAATAGCCCAAGGTAAGAATCAAGTTTTTACTGATACTCCAATTAGCGGCTGCACCCCCACCACCTCGCTCGAAGAGGGGACTGTTTTTACCAAAGAGTGAGGGAATCCCATTACCATCATCAGCGATCGTGGCAGGAGTGATGTTGTTTGTGATGTCGTTGTAACCAATACCTGTGGGGCCAACAACGAAAGAAAGGGAATCACCAACGGGGAAGTAGTAACGTATGTGGGGAATTATTAGTGTATTGTTGCTGTCATTGTCGAAATTGAGTCGTGTCATGCCTGTGCCAGTGGCTGCGGCAATTTGACTTGCACCATTAGAATTTGTAAAGTTGCCAAACTCCAGCCGTACTCGCAATAAATCTTTACCGGTGAAGCTACTCTCTAAGTTTAGACGACCTCGGTTTGCAAAATAGAGACGGGACTCATCGCGATCGCCACCTACTCTATTACCAAAGGTATCACTAATGGCCGTAATAATTTGAGCATTCAACTTAGTAGTGGTGGAAAATTGCTGCTCCTCCAGCGTTGCTGTATGTGCTTCCAGGGTATCCACCCGGCCACGCAGAGTTGCCAATTCTGCTGCAAACTCTGTCTGCAAATTTTGCAGCACTGCCAAATCTTCTTTTTTGACCAAATCATTAGTACCCACAGCAATTAATTCATTCACCCGGTCTAAGCAGGCGTTTAAACCAGCAGCAAATTCATAACGACTCAAGGCACGATTACCGCGATAGGTTGCATCAGGATAACCTGCAATACAGCCATAACGTTCGACTAGTGATTGCAGTGCTTGGAATGCCCAATCGCTCGGTTTGATGTCGGAAAGTTGGGAAACAGAATTTACTTGTCCCTGTAAATTTCTATCAGCATCTGCTGTACTCGAATCTTCTTCTGGAGGTGCTGCCCAAACTGCTGGAACTGCGAAAAATAGGATAAAAAAGCTATGCAGAAGAATTTTAATCATGGACTTATTTATGTGAAAATGGTTGAATTCTGACTTTGTAAGGAAAAAAATTACAGTCGAACAAAAGCTGCTAGCTTATAAGCTGATCGGCATTAAAGTTAGATATTTTGAGTTGAAATTTTAGATTACTTAAAGCAACGCTATGACTTTTTGCTCATTGCTGCTTTTAATAGCTGCTTCTATAATCCGCATTACATTAATTCCGTCTTCGGCAGTAACAGTAACTGGCTGATTATCAACAATAGATTTATATACCGCGTCGTAATAGCCTAAATAACTGCCCTGTGAGCTTTTTACTTTTTCCCGAATTACTTTTGTGTCTTTTTCTGTATGCAGCAAGCCATATTCACTTTCTGGCTCTGTATACCAATCAAGTGTTGTTCTGCTTCTTTGACTGTTGTGGTAAATGCTTTTTCTACCACTACATGCTTGTCTGCCAATAAAGCCTGTTTAGTATAATCGTAATGTGTATAAGTTGGTGTATTTACCAACACTAGAATTACTCGCTCGTCGGCTAGCAATGCTTCCAAAGAAGGATAGCTTTTTACTTTCGGATAATCTTCCTGTATAAGATTTTTGCTTCTTTCCCAAGAGCCTGCTAATTGAAAACCGGGATGCAAATTAATAAACGGCGCATGAAATACCCTACCAGACAAACCATAAGAACAAAGAGCCGTATTGAGAGTTTCCATCTTTTTACTGATTGACTGAAGCGAAAGCTTGTATTTAGTTGTTGTTAGATGTTCCAGATAAAGTTTGCAGCATCAGGGCAGGCAAGATGCCCACCCCACAAAATTTACAGCAATCTTTTTTGATTTGAGACCAAATCCATTTGTATCGGAATTATTCTTCTCAGCGCCCTCAGCGTCTCTGCGGTTTTTTAATCATTCAGATGCTACTGAATTTGATTTGAAAAGTCGAAAATAATTTTTTTACAAATGATTCAGTTCAGAATTACAAATTAGGCAGCAGGGGCATTAGGTAGATGTAAATTACATGTCTTCCAACTCAATTCCTTTGGTTTCTTTAATAAAAAAGAGAATGAAAAAGAATGAGGTAGCCGCCGCAATTGTATAAAGTCCATAGGCAGAACCTAGACCGAAATATTGGAGTATGGGAGGAAATGTTGTGGAAATAAGGAAATTCGCAACCCATTGGATTGCAGCAGCAACTGAAAGTGCAGCCGCTCGAATCTTGTTATTAAACATTTCTCCCAACAACACCCAAACTATCGGCCCCCAGGAGAAACCGAAGCAAAACACGTAGAGGTTGGCGGCGATGAGAGCCACAGTCCCAGCGCTTCCGGCGAGGGAAGGATTTCCAGCAGCATCTAGGGGAGCATTACCAAAAATATAAGCCATTGTCCCCAAGGTCAGGGTCATGCCAATTGAACCTATTATTAGCAACGGCTTGCGACCAAATTTATCCACAAAGGCGATCGCAATCAGTGTTGTAATAATGTTGACGGCTCCTGTAATCACCGTGATTGATAGGGAATCTTTTTCGGAAAACCCGACTGCCCGCCACAAAACACTACTGTAGTAAAAGATTACATTAATCCCAACAAATTGTTGTAATACAGATAAGCCGATTCCTATCCAAACAATGGGGAGGAGTCCGCCACTTCTGCTTAAGAGGTCAGAAAATTTGGGTTGGCGTTCGCGAAGCACTGTCTGCCGAATTTCTTCGATTTTTGGCAGTACGTCACCTCCCAAAATCTTGGTCAGAACGTTAACAGCTTCTGATTCTCGTCCTTTGGCAACCAAATAACGGGGAGATTCAGGAATTGTTAAAGCTACCATCCCGTAGAATACTGCTGGTGGGACTGCTGTCCAAAACATCCAGCGCCAAGCTGCAACCCCAAACAAAAACGGCGAGTCTGCTGAACCTGCTGACGTAGCGATAAAGTAGTCGCTCAATAAGGCAACGAAAATTCCCACTACGATCGCTAATTGTTGCAGAGATCCTAACCTTCCCCGCAAATGGGTAGGAGAACATTCCGCAATATAAGCTGGGGCGATTACGCTAGCAACGCCGATTCCAATCCCACCCAATACTCGCCAAAAGATAAAATCCCAAATTGTGAAGGCCATCCCAGAGCCAATGGCACTGATAGTAAACAACACCGAAGCGACCACCATTGCCTTGACTCGACCATAACGGTCTGCAATCTGTCCGGCAAAAAAGGCTCCTACCGCAGATCCTAGTAACGCGAGAGACACTGCCAGTCCTGTCACCCAACTACTGGTGTTAAAAGCTTTGGCTAATGATAAAACCGCGCCGTTAATCACAGCGGTATCAAAACCGAATAAAAACCCGCCGAGGGCAGCAGCACCAGCAATCAAAATGACATAAAACGTGTTGGATTTACGACGAACAGTAGTAGAAGACATATTTATAAATAGCTGTGATGAACTGCATATATCAAGGGAGATGAGGTAGTAGGGAGCAGAGGAGAGTAATTACTAACCAATGCCCAAAGACTTTGATTTTTTACCGTCTGGAACGTCTACGCAATCGATCAATCATTACTGCCAAAATAATTACTAGTCCTTTGACGACTAGTTGCCAGAAGTAAGATAGGTTCAACAAGGTTAAACCGTTGTTGAGAATAGCAATGATTAATGCACCTAAAAGAGTGCCGCCAATGGTACCAATACCACCTGTAAAGCTGGTTCCACCAAGAATAACAGCTGCGATCGCATCTAATTCGTAACCTTGACCCAATATGCCACTGGCACTATATAGACGGCTGGCGCTCATGATTCCTCCTAAGCCTGCCAGTAATCCGCTAATACCATAGACAAATAGCAAGACACGATTAACTTTAATCCCAGTTAATCTGGCTGCCCGTTCGTTACCTCCTACGGCATATATCTGCACTCCTAAAACAGTTTGCCGCAGCACAAACCAGCTAGCGATTACGGTCAGTAGGGCAATGATTACTAACCACGGCAGAGGCCCGACGTAACTATTACCCACCCAAGCAAAATTGATATCTCGGTTAATCAGTGTTGTACCCTTCGCAATCAGAAATGCCACACCCCGCAAGGCTGTAAGTGAACCTAACGTCACAATAAAAGGTGGCACATCCAAGAAGGTGATGAGAGCGCCGTTGACTAAGCCTAAAAGCAATCCTGCCAACAATGCAGCAGGTACAGCCGCCCAACTTAAAGCCGGCAATAGCGATACCAGCAGTCCAACTACGGCAGAAACGGCCAATATTGACCCAACTGATAGGTCAATACCTCCGGTGAGAATTACAAAGGTCATTCCTGTCGCCAGCACAATATTGATTGATGCCTGACGCAAGATATTGACGATGTTACCGCCGGTGAGAAAGTTGGGAGAAAGGAATGCAAATAAGATGCAGATAATTACTAGGATTGGCAGAATACCAGCAACTTCCAGCAGAGTGCTGATTGATTTCCGGTTGCGAGCTGCGGAATTGTTGGCTGATTTATTGATAGGCGGTCTGACTGTCTGACTCATAATGCTGATACCTCCGATGCTCCAGTTGCGTAGTGCATAATCTTTTCTTGGGTGATTTCTTTGCCAAGGCTGCCGTCTAGTTCGCCTACCAGTTGTCCTTCTCGCATCACTAAGACGCGATCGCTCATACCGACAATCTCTGATAGTTCGCTGGAAACCATTAAAATAGCAACACCTTGTGCTGCCAATTCACTCATAATTCGGTAAATTTCGCTTTTGGCACCAATATCTACGCCGCGTGTCGGCTCATCTAACATCAGTACTCTAGGTTTAATGGCTAACCAACGCGCTAGCAGTAGCTTCTGTTGATTCCCACCAGAAAGATCCAATGCTCTAATTTCCAAATTGGCCAGGCGGATATTAAAGTTTTCCACCGCTTCTGTTGACAGCCGATTCACTGAAGGCCAGTTAACAATTCCACCTTTAGCATCCTGCTTGAGTGTGTTGATAGCAATATTCTTGCGGGCGCTCATCTCTAGAAATAAACCTTGGTCTTTGCGGTCTTCCGGGACATAGCCAATTCCGGCAGCGATCGCATCACTGGGCGTATTAATTTCTAGTTTTTTGCCATTTAAAAATACTTCGCCACTAGCTTTACGGTCAGCACCAAAAATTAGCCGGGATAATTCTGTGCGTCCTGCACCAACTAACCCCGCTAAACCGAGAATTTCCCCTGCATGAAGTTCAAAGCTAGCAGGCTCAATCTTTTTGCGAGCATCACTCATGTTTCTGACTTCCAGCACCACAGGGCCAGGATTCATTTGCCGTTGATGTTCGTAAAAGTCTTGCATGGAGCGACCAACCATCATCTGCACCAATCGCTGTGGAGAAATTTCGCTGCGTGTAAGACTACCAATATATTGACCATCGCGCAGTACGCTAATCCGGTCAGCTAAAGCATAGATTTCTTCCATACGATGACTGATGTAAATAATCGCAATGCCATCACTCCGTAGTTTGCGAATTACTTCGAATAAATGGTCGCTCTCGCGGTCAGATAATGCTGCTGTTGGCTCATCCATCACCAAAACCCGGCTTTTATCTTTCAGCGCTCTGGCAATTTCGACTTGCTGCTGTTCTGCGATGGATAAAGTCCCAACTATAGTCTGCGCTGTAAAATTGGCTCCCAAGCTATCTAACACTTGCTCTGCTTCAAGTTGCATGGCTTTGCGGTCTAAAAACTGACCCCGACGCAACTCGCTACCCATAAACATATTTTCGGTAACGGTTAAATTAGGTGCAACATTCAGTTCTTGATAAATAAGATTAATACCCGCCTTGCGTGCTGTCGCCGGATCGGTAATTTTCAAGGGTTGACCATTGATGCGAATTTCTCCTTCATCAGCAATGTAAGCTCCAGCCAAGATTTTCATCAATGTGCTTTTGCCTGCCCCGTTTTCACCCATCAGGGCATGAACTTCTCCCGGATAAATCGTGAGATTAACATTTTGGAGCGCAGATACACCATGAAATCGTTTGGTAATCCCTTGCATTTCTAATACAGGGGTGGTGCTTGGTGCATCAGGAAATGAGGTTTCTATACTTGTTGCCATGAACATCTCCTGTAAAAAAAATTTGAAAGTCGCAATTTGTGAGTTAGAAATTAATCAACTCACATCTGATGTGAAATTAAAAGCATCAGAAAATCATGTTTTAAAAAGCGATTACTATCTTGGGAAGTTCTGAATATTGAAAGGCAATATATCAGAACTTTCTACAACTGCACATATATACATCATGGGTATGTGCAAAAACTATGTCAATGTACCTAAAGACTCAACTCAGATCGAACATTATTCTTAATAATTGTAAATTTACAATTATTATTACTATTTCCAGCCTTTTTCTGTGCCGACGTTATCTTTTGTGATCAGCTTTACTGGAATTAAAATGGTGGGATTAGTAGGTTTTTTCCCATTCAAAATGTCGTTTCCAACCTGAACTGCTTTTTCGGCCATCCCTCGCGGATTTTGAGTAGCGGTTGCAGCATATATACTATCTTTAGCTGCGATCGCAGTGATTGCTTCTGGCGCACCATCAACCCCGACAATAAAAAAATCTTTACGTTGTGCTTGGTTAGCTGCTAGTTCTGCACCAACTCCACTCGGATCGTTGATGGCAAAAACTGCATCAATTTTTGGGAAGGTGGTGAGCAAATCAGTCATAACTCTCAGTCCTCCATCCCTGCTACCTTCTGCATTCTGGTTTTTGGAGAGGATTTTGATATCGGGATATTTGGACAGTACACTCTCGCAGCCACTAACTCGTTGAATCACCGAGTCTACTGGTGGGCCATTAACTATTACTACATTGCCTTTACCTTTGAGGCGATCGGCAATATATTTACAACTAACTTCTCCAGCTTGGACATTATTAGTAGTGATGGTGGCATCCACGCCTCCCTCAGCACCAGTATCTACCGCAATGACAATTCTACCCGCTTGTTTCGCTTTTTCAATCGCTGGTTTAATGCCACTTTTATCAGCAGCATTGACGATAATAATGTCAGTATTGGAAGCAGTGAAATTTTCAATTTGA
Organism: Nostoc punctiforme PCC 73102; assembly: GCF_000020025.1. Lineage (GTDB taxonomy): Bacteria > Cyanobacteriota > Cyanobacteriia > Cyanobacteriales > Nostocaceae > Nostoc > Nostoc punctiforme. The sequence continues at coordinate 6,588,154 of NC_010628.1, forward strand.
TTGGATTGTTGATTCAGATCGTAAGCACTGGAAACTACAGTTACATTGACATTATTACCCCCAATTTTCTTGGCTTCTGCCTCAGTTGCTTGTCCCATGAGAACGAAGAAAGGGTTACTTAAATCGCCAACTGTGAAGGCAACGGATCGTAACTTTGAATTCCCAGTGGCAGTTTTTGTTTCTGCACTAGTATTTGTAACGGGTTTTGTATCGGGGTTAGTAGCACTGTTGTTATCGGGAGAAGCATTTGTACAGCCGACAACTCCACCACTGATGATACCTAGTATGCTAGCTGCGATCGCAATTCTTTTCATCTTTATCTATTTCCTAAAGTTAATTAAATTTTTCTTATTTACCAGCCTTTGTAGCTGCTGAGGTTATCTCTAGTAACCAAGTTGACTGGAATCAGAATGTCAGGTGACTCAGGTTTGTTACCCTGGATGATATCGTTGCCAATCTGAACCGCTTTTTCAGCCATCCCTGCGGGATTTTGAGCCGCAGTTGCAGCAAATACACCATCTTTGTCTTCCATTGCTTTGGTTGCATCTGGCGAACCGTCAACCCCAACAATAAAAAATTCTTTGCGTTTTGCTTGTCTTGCGGCTAAGTCTGCACCTACACCGCTTTGATCGTTCGTGGCAAAAACGGCATCTATTTTGGGAAAGGTTGTAAGTAAATCACTCATTACTCTCAAACCTCCATCCCTTGTCCCTTCAGCGTTTTGGTCTTTAGAGATGAGTTTGATATCAGGATATTTGGCTAATGACTTTTCACAACCACTGACTCGCTGATTGATTGAATCCATCGGCGTACCGTTGAGGATGACTACACTACCTTGACCTTTGATGCGATCGGCAATATATTGACAAGCAACTTCACCAGCTTGGGTATTGTTGGAGCTAATCATTGCATCTACGTCTGCATCAACGGCTGAATCTACGGCAATGACAATCTTACCTGCCAGCCTTGCTTGGTCAATTACTGGCTTAACTCCTTTTTTATCAACAGCGCTGAGGATAATTAAATCAGTATTTGCAGCAGTAAAATTTTCGATTTGGTTGCTTTGTTGGTTCAAATCAAAGCCACTGGAAACCGCATTAACTCTAATATTACCGCCAATTCTCTTAGCTTCTATCTCCGCACCCTTTTGCACTGCATTATAAAAAGGGTTTCCCAAGTCACCCAAGGCGACACCGATTGTTTGTAATTTTCTACTTGGACTATTAACTGTAGTCTCTAAACTAGTGTTGGTAGCAGTATTAGTAACAGAATTGTTATTTTGAGCGCTATTTGTGCAACCAACAACAGTCAAACTTAATATGCCAACTATGAGCGAAAGTGTCTTCATCTTTGTCTGTTTTTAACAACGGATTTAAATTTGATAAAGGTCAAAAAAATATTAAATATGTCTCAGAAGTTAGACTCGATCTAATATTCCTACAGGCTTTGGCATTTTCAACTATTATTTAACATCTTGTAACTGATGTGATGTGAGTTACTGCTATTAAGTCCATTACACTTGATAGATGTTTTATTTTTAAAGCAAAGCTATGACGGCTACACTACGTCGTGAAATTTATTTTTTAGTGAAAATGCTTTTTTAATATGCCTGGAATGAAACTACCTTTTCAGCCAAATTTCTAGAAAAGGATATTATTAAACTTGAGAATTTATGCTTATTTTTTATGAGTTAATCCTTCCTTAGTTAAAAAATGAGCTTTATTGATTGAATTTTACAGAACGAAGCCAGATTTTTAATCTATCTTTAGTTAAAATTCTTGGATTTCTCGTATTTATAAACATTAAGTTTTCTTAAGATAAAATGCACTTAAAAAAACTTAATCTTTTTAGCTCCAAATATCATAATTTAGCTTGGAGATTGAAGGATGATCAAGTTGAAAAATTTAAAATTTTAACGTTGCGGGTAAATATTTAGCTACTAAATCTTCGTAGTATGGTCTTAACTTTTGCCAATCGGGAGGAGTAGGATTTTTTGAATACAAATCATAAGGATTGAATAATTTAACCCATTTAAACATTTCGCGATCGTGATTATCCATCAAATGCTTATATGCGTTTTCGCGGTGTTGAGGATAAAATGAGTGATAGCGAAGCATATACAATGCAGGTTCAGGTAAATAGTTTTTCATCATCTGATAAAAATATTCATCGTGACCCCATGAAATATGTACATTAATCAATCCACAATTTGGTTCGTAAATACCATATTTAGTGTTGTAATTGGGATTATTGTAATCAGGATTTTCTTGGAAAAATTCTGAAAAAACAATTTTATCAGAGAATGCACAACCTACAGGATAAGTATCACCGACGGTAGCCCATTGAGGCTCACCAAATAGACAAAGTACCTTCCCCATATCGTGAAAGAAGCCGGTAAGTACCATCCAATCAGGATGACCATCGGCGCGTATGGCTTCTGATGTTTGCAATAGATGCTGTAACTGATCCATCTCTGTATCGGGATCTGAATCATCTACTAATTGATTCAAAAATTCAACTGCATCCCAAACAGACATTTCTTTTTTATCAAACTTGAGAAAATTCTTTTCTTTCTCAAGGACAAAATTATATGTTTGATTAATATGATTTAACCGATAAAATTCTTTTACCGTTTCTCTGGTAGGCGTTTCATAATTTCTGTACTCTTGAGTAGTTTTACCTTCTTTAACTATGCTATGTGGATCGGGGTAGCGATTAAGTAAGTCTTCTTCCCACTCTTCTAACGAATGTAACGGATTGTATTGAGCTTGTTTGATAAAATTCTGGAGAATTTGAGACATATCTTGTTACTCGTCGATATTGATTTTTTAAATCGGGTTTTCGCAACATTATGCACAGGTGTGCAAAACCTGTTTTTGACTTATTTTTATTTTTGCACACGTGTGCAAAACTGTGTGTTAAGTTTCTTTTCTATTTGTACATTTGTATACAAAACACTTTGTTAAATATTTTTTACAATCGACTCGGAGCAGAATTAGCTAAAAGATTGATAAAGTACACGAAATAGAGAACGCAGATTTCAGATTAAGTACTTATGCTTATAGGAATCTGCTTTGATTTCTGTTCGCGCAGCGTGGCGTAGCCATACTAATTTAGCTTACAAGGCAAAAAGCAAAGCGAAAGAAGGCTATTTTTGTTGTATTGAGTTTTTTCAAAAATCAAATATTAGTCCTATATGTATTGAGCCGAGATACATGTAAAAACCTGCATTCCGAGTCTGGTAATGCCTGCTCTATCTACGTTGTAACGATTTTGACTCACCATTTTATAAGGCTTTCCGCACACTGGATAAAATTTATACTTTGTGTACACTATTAACTCGCCACAGTGAGCGCAATTAGCGCGTAGTTGTGTCCCGCAAAGATAACAATACTTAGCTTGAGCAGTATAATAAATTGTTAGGCCCTGCTGCATCTCTTTTACCATACCTCTTATGTCAGAGCAACCTGCATCAGAAATCGAACTGCTCCGTGCGGCTTACGCGGCCTTCAACGCGCGAGACATTGACGCGGCCCTTGCCCTCATGACTCCGGACGTGGCTTGGCCGAAAGCGTTCAAAGGCGGTTTTGTCCGTGGGACTGAAGAAGTTCGCGCTTACTGGACGGAGCAATGGAGCGAGATCAATCCGCACGTCGAGCCGGTTTCCTTTTACTCGGAGGAGGCCGGACGCATTTTGGTCGATGTGCATCAGGTCGTGCGTGACTTGGTTGGAGGAGTTCTTGCCGATGAACACGTGGGTCATCGATTCACCCTTGAGCAGGGGTTGATTCAAGTCATGGAAGTCTGTCCACTTCCATCGTCCATCCCAAATTGACGGTAAACTAAAACGGTTGAAAGCATTAATAATATCCCGAATCGCTGCCTCAATTTTCGGCGTACTGAATATGGCGACTCAATGCCCTATAGACAATTCATCTGTTGGATCGATTTTTGAATAAATAACGTTATTCACACATTAGACATCTCCGAAAAAGAATGTAGAGACGCAGCAGTGCTACGTCTCTACAAGGTTTCTGTGTAACGCATATTTAATTTCTGGAGATGTCTATTAGTAAAATCTATGTTAAATTTTTTGTCCGCTTGACTTTGAGGAATGTTACGTTGTCAATTCTATGGTGGATGAATGCTTGACAATATTAGCTAACTCTTGAAGTTGTTTTACTGCTTCTGCACCCTCCAACTTCATTAATTCGCGATCGTCCCATAATTCCATCCATGTAATTCCGTAATCAGACACTACAAAACGGATCAGATGCTTTTCTCGCAGGCTAACCATAAATGAAGCACTCTTCATTTGGTCGCCGCACGTATAACATGAGGCAGAATACCCACGCCGCTCAAGAATAATTGTCAAGGCTTGTAAGTTCATTACCAAGTCTTGAACGAATTCTCGATGTTGTTGCGCTAATCTTAGAAACACTAGTTTTCTCCTACCACTACTGTGAGGTGGTTCCTTTTAAAACTTCTTTAGACTTACATCCGACGTATTTAGTTGCCAAAAGTTCGTGTTTTCTTAGAGACGTGATTAATCTTAATCTTATGGTTTTAACCAATCAGCTAAAGTCTCAAAGCCGTTCTAATATTCTGGACAATGATCTGGGGTGGTTGTGCGACATCTATAGATATGGTGTCTAATGGTTCTTCAAGAGTATCAAACTGGCTATTGAGAAGTTTTTCGCTCATGTAATGATTGCTACGCTCTTGCAACCGCATTTGAATTAACTCATAAGACCCTTTGAGGTAAACTAGCTTAATGCGATCGCTCTTGGCGTTGGTGCAGCGATCGCTATCCGATACCAAAAATTGCCGATAGCTGTCTTTTAAAGCCGAACACGCCAGCACTACATTTTTATTTTCTTGCAGCCAATGTTTGATGGCTGTTTGCAAATCTTGCAACCAAGGCATCCTGTCAGCTTCAGTCAACGGGATACCGCGCCGCATTTTATCAACATTCTCTGGTGAGTGGAAACTATCAGCGTCACTAAACTCCCAGCTTAAAGAGTCTGCTAGCAGTTTTCCTATGGTGGTTTTACCAGAACCAGATACACCCATGACGATAATAATCATATTTTTTGAAGAAAAGCTAAGTTATTGAGGTAAAGGACAGGAGGCAGGAAGTAAGACTATTGAATTTTTGTATGCAAAATGTGAGTTGTATTAAAATCTCTTGACAAATAACCATTATTTTCTATAATACATACAACTGCACACGTGTGCATTATTTTAAAATCTAAACTAAAAAATGAATAAACGAAGAATTTCAATTGAAGATATTGCTCGGAGAGCAGGTGTATCTCATTCCACAGTTTCACGTGCTTTGCGGGATAATGCTCTCATTAGCCCGAAAGTACGAGAAGAAATTAAGCAACTGGCGCAGGAGATGAACTATGTGCCAAATGCTATAGCTCAAAGTTTGCAAAATAAACGTACTAATACCATTGGTGTAGTAGTAACTTCCATTGCAGATCCCTTTTTTGCTGAAGTAGTAGACGGTATTGAACAGATAGCCAGACCAGCCGGATTGAGTGTTTTGTTAAGTGCTTCACACCGAGATTTGGAGCAGGAAATAGCAGCTATTGATACCTTTCATCGCCGCAGAGTAGACGGAATCTTAGTAGCCGACTCACGAATTAGCAAACAACATACAAAGCAACTAACGCAAATTGCTGTGCCAACAGTTCTGATTAACAGCCAGACTGAAGATCAATCCGAAATACTTCACTCAGTAGCAATAGACGATCGCTTAGGCGCTAGATTAGCAACAGAGCATTTAATAAGTTTGGGACACACCAGCATTGGTTATTTGGGTGTAAGCGATCGCAGCAGGTCAAACCACCAGCGCCTAGAAGGATATAAAATGGCTCTTGCTGAAGCTGGTTTACCACAAAATCCTGATTGGGTTGCAATTAGTGACGAATATGATACCAGAATCAGCGATGTCGCCACCGGGCAAAATATGCTATCTAAACTATTGATTGCTGAGGTAACAGGCATCTTTTGTTACAACGATATGGTGGCAGTTGGCGCTCTTTTAGCTTGCCAAGAACTAGGTATTTTAGTGCCACGAAATTTAAGCCTGGTTGGATTTGATGGTATTGCTTTAGGTAGTTACGTTACACCGGCACTTACAACAGTCAGCCAGCCGATGTTAGAAATTGGTGGCTATGCCATGCAAATGTTAATCGATTTATTAGCAGACAAAGCTGTGGAAAACCGCGTTTTATCTCCTTTTCTCGTAGAGCGTGGTAGTAGTGCCAGATTAATAAAGTAATTTGAAATCGTGTCTATCTTGAAAACTGTAGTTTTTGTGTAATTAGACTAAACCTACAAGAGAAAATGTTTCAAAATGGACAACTCTTTCCTTGTGTGTAAGACAAATTATTTACACTCAGCAACACTAAAAATTTTAACCAAACAAAAATATGTTAACTAAAAAACCGGTTTTATCTCCCGATCGCTGCTTTTCTCCAGAACCAGTTCAAAGACGACTAGCTCATCAATTCTTTGACAGCATATCTGCATTACCTTTGGTCTGCCCACACGGCCACGTAGATCCAGCCCTATTAGCTAATCCAGCAGCCCGTTTTGGTTCACCAACCGAATTATTTATTATCCCTGACCACTACATTTTGCGGATGCTTTATAGTCGGGGCGTTCCTTTGGAAGCTTTAGGCATACCTACTCGTGATGCACCAACAGAAACTGACCATCGGAAAATCTGGCAATTGTTCGCCGAACATTTTTATTTATTCCAAGGTACTCCATCTGGGTTGTGGCTCAAAGACGAACTAACTAATGTCTTTGGGGTGGATGAAGCATTAAATTCTCGTAATGCTGGACGTATCTATGATTATCTAGAAGGTTTATTAGCCTTACCTAAGTTTTCCCCACGTGCTTTATTCAAACGCTTTAACATTGAAGTGCTTTGTACTACCGATGCAGCCAGTGATAACCTAGAGAATCAGCGATCACTCCACGAAGAAGGTTTCACTCAAATTAGACCGACTTTTCGACCAGATGCAGTAGTTAACCTAGATGCTCCTGGTTGGCGGGAAAATCTCACCAAATTGGAAAGCAGTATCGGTAGAGAAATTAGCAGTTATGCTACTTTTGTGCAAGCTTTAGAAGAACGTCGGGCTTTCTTTAAAAAAATGGGTGCAACAGCTACCGATCAAGGTGCAGCTACGCCTTATACCACAAGTCTTTCTGACCAAGAAGCAGAAGCTATCTTTGCCAGAGCATTAATCGGCAAACTGAATCCAGGAGATGTAGAGCAGTTTACCGGTCATATTTTCATGGAAATGGCTCGGATGAGTGTAGAAGATGGTTTGGTGATGCAAATGCATTGTGGTGTTATGCGTAACCATAACCCAGCTCTGTTTGAGAGATTTGGATCTGATAAAGGTGCTGATATTCCCCTCAATATAGAATGGACTCGAAATCTGCACCCATTATTGTCATCTTATGGGAACAATCAGCGCTTCCGTTTAATTATTTTTGGTATGGATGAAAGCACTTATAGCCGAGAGATGGCTCCGCTAGCTGGTCATTATCCTACTATATTGCTCGGGCCGCCTTGGTGGTTTCACGACAGCGTAAATGGCATGGAACGCTACTTCAATCAGGTAATGGAAACTGCCGGAATTTATAATACTGCTGGGTTCAATGATGATACCCGAGCTTTCGTTTCTATTCCAGCCCGTCATAATGTTTGGCGGCGGGTAGCTTGTAATTGGTTAGCTGGATTAGTAACACGGGGATTAGTTGACGAAGAGGAAGGGTATGATATGGCCCGCGCTTTAGCTTACGACCTTGCTAAAAGTGCTTACAAATTAGACTAATACAAATCAAGCTACTAGAATTAGCCCTTTCAAGGTGAATTGGAAAATCTCTTTTTTTCTCTCAGCGCTCTCTGTGTCTCTGCGGTTTAAAAGAAATTTATTTAACCACAGAGGTGTAGAGGACACAGAGTAAAGAGCTTAAACAGGAATTTATCAACCAAAATTTTTACCCACCTTCAAAGGGCTAGTCCTTATACTGATTTCTTTAATTACGAATTACGAATTGAAATAAGATGTCAGATTTGATTTTAAATAAACTTTTTAGCCTAAAAGATCGGGTAGCAGTAGTCACAGGCGGTTCTGGTGTACTTGGTGGAGCAATGGCAAAGGGTTTAGCCCTTGCTGGAGCGCGGGTAGTCGTTCTAGGCCGCAATGAAGCACGGGCGAGTGCAGTAGTAAGTGATATTACTGCTAACGGTGGAGAAAGTATGGCTGTACTGGCAGATATTAGCGATCGCTCCCAATTAGAAATCGCTAGGGAAGCTATTATACAGCGTTGGGATCAGATAGACATCTTGGTAAACATGGCCGGTGGTAATATTCCTGCTGCCACAATTACCCCTGATGCCACTATTTTTGATATGCCACATACAGCTTTTGAGGAAGTAGTTAGCCTCAACTTACTCGGTACTCTATTGCCTAGCCAAGTTTTTGGTCAAGCAATGGTCGAAAGAAATCAGCCATCTGGTTGTATTGTCAATATTTCTTCTATGTCTGCCATTCGGGCGATCAGCCGCGTGGTTGGCTACTCAGCCGCTAAAGCCGGGATAGATAACTTTACTCGTTGGTTAGCCGTCGAACTTGCCCAAAAGTATGGGGATGGAATGCGAGTAAATGCGATCGCGCCAGGTTTCTTTATTGGGGAACAAAATCGAGATTTACTCCTAAATGCAGATGGCAGTTTGACCGAACGCGGGCAAAAAATTATCGAGCATACCCCCGCCGGACGTTTCGGCAAACCGGATGAATTACTCAGTACCTTGATTTGGTTATGCAGTTCTGGTTCTAGTTTCGTCAACGGGGTAGTTATACCAGTAGACGGTGGGTTCAGTATCTACAGTGGAGTTTAATCATGTATTCACTGGCTGTAAATAACGGAACACTTTCCGACGAGCAAATTTCTGGGCTAGTTCATCAAGCTTTGGCAGACCGTCAGTTAGATGGACAGCGTATTTTAATATTAATTCCAGATGGCACTCGTACTGCTCCCATCCCTCAAATATTTCGATTGCTGCATCAGGAGTTGGGTAAAAGAGTTCCGGCTCTAGATTTTTTGATCGCTCTGGGTACACATAATCCTATGAGTGAAGAACAGATTAATCACCTAGTGGGGGTGACACCAAAAGAGCGAGAGACAACCTTTAAAAAAGTTCGCATATTTAACCACCTGTGGAATGAGCCAGATACTTTTATTTCCTGTGGAGTAATTTCGGCAGATGAGATAGCAGAAATTAGCCGAGGAATGCTACATCAGTCCGTTGAAGTCCGGGTTAACAAGCTTGTAACACAGTACGATCTAATAATGATTTGCGGTCCTGTATTTCCCCACGAAGTTGTCGGTTTCTCTGGTGGAAATAAATACTTTTTTCCCGGTATTGGGGGTCAGGAAGTAATTGATATATCTCACTGGTTGGGCGCTTTAATAACCAGTTACGAAATCATTGGTACATCGGGAATAACACCAGTTCGGCGCTTGATTAACCGAGCCGCTAACCTAATTTCTACACCGAAACTTTGCTTGGCGATGGTGGTTGCACCTAAAACAAATCAGCTAGCAGGACTTTACATAGATAAACCAGAGTCAGCCTGGGAAGCCGCCGCAAAATTATCCGACAAACTGCATATTACTTATGTAGATCGGTCTTTTAAACAAGTGCTTTCAGTAATGCCCGAAATGTATGATGACATTTGGACAGCCGCGAAAGGAATGTACAAGCTAGAGCCAGTAGTAGCTGACGGAGGCGAAGTAATTATATATGCCCCTCACATTACTGAGTTTAGCTACACACACGGTGAAATTCTGTCTCAAATTGGCTATCATGTGCGGGATTATTTCCTCAAGCAGTGGGATAAATTTCAAGCCTATCCCGGTGGAGTGCTGGCTCATAGTACTCACTTAAAAGGTATGGGTACATTTGATTTTACAGAAGGGGAAAAAGCGCGGATTCGCGTCACTTTAGCCACTGGTATTTCTGCTGAACGCTGTGCTGCTCATAATTTAAACTATCGCGATCCAGCTACCATTAGACCCACAGAATGGGCTAACCGTGAGGATGAAGGTATCTTACTTGTGCCGAAATCTGGTGAAATATTATACCGTTTAATACAAGCGTAGTTACTATGTATTACCAAAATCATCTAGCACCTGGTCAGACGGATTTTTGTGAGAATTTGTGAAGTTATTGAATGCCATGAGTGATCGCTGATTCCCAATCAAAGTTGATCGGTTCAGGCGATCGCCCTCATAGCCATCAATTATATAGATAGAACACTTACTTCTCAGTTCAATTAATTATTCTTCAGTTTAGTTTTGTACACATACAATAAAGTTCTTTACTGGCAGCGCCTGAAACACTGGTTATTGCGTTGCCAATTTTTTGTTAAAGTTCTTTACTGAAGAAAATGCTAGCCGCAATACAATGTCAGCCACAAACAATAAAGTTCTTTACTGTCACAAGTTCGTATGTACTAATTGATATAGGTTGATTTTTATTCTTGGAGAACACTCACTCACCACAAAATATAAGGTTTTAAGCTTGATCAATAACCTTTTTTTATTTATATCAGCGAATTTAAAACTTCTAAAGCAGCTGCGATCGCTTCCTTGACCAAAGGTAACTTTCTCGTTTCTTTGCGTAGGCTTGCACGACGAACTAGTTGCCACTTTTGAGGAGTAATATTCTCTTGATGAAAAGTATTTGCTGCCCACTGCACTCTTCTCACCGCAAACTCTTCTCTGGTTTCTGCCAACTCATCTAAAATCTTTGCGGTCATAGGTAATCTGTTTAGATGTCTTTTTACCCAAGCGCTTGCAGGATGATCGAGGAAATTAGCGATCGCTGTCCTGCTAATCCAAATTGGTCGACTGGCATCTTGCTTCAAGCGCCGTGCAGCAACCTTTACTGCTTCCACCGTTTCAACATCTCGGTTATGCCAATCCACATTTAAAGTGCCATTATTTTTTAGTGGTGGCGGCAGATGCTTCAAAAGCCAATTTTTGTCGTATTTGTATAATTGACCATAGATTGCTGGGGCTTTACTTCGTAATTGTGTTCTTCCCGCATCAGGATTGGCTTCAATGGCCTCTAACCATTGCTTACGCCAGCTTTCGAGGATATCTGGAGCCTGAATAAATGAAAATACACGAGGCTTAAGTGAGGGGCATAACTCAGTTGCTCTCGCCTTAGTATTAGGTCGGGGAAAGGTAAGCTTTAGTTTATCTGCTTGACGAAGCACTGTCTTCACTTGAACTCCTAGACATTGACTAATCTCCTTAAGGGTAAGTGATGAGTCTTCCCAGAAAACTTTTAAAGATTCTTCCCAAACAGAACCATAAACCTTGATTTTTGAGAATCGAAATTGATCCTCTGGTGATTGATCCGCACCTATTCTAGAGTAAACAAAACCACAGCTACAAAAAAATGTACCAGTTGGTTTGCGACTTTCCTGGTTATATGTAATCAAACATTCCTTTATCTGCGGTTTATTAAAATATTTACAAACAGGGTTAAGGCAGGGCCAGAGAGCATTACCGAATGCTTTTGGTGCTTCTTTTAATTCAAAAAATTCTTGTGCTGTGTATCCTAAGAAGTGAATAAATAGCAGATGCCGTAGTGGATGGTGAACTCTTTTAGGGAAACGCACTAATTGAGCAAGCCAGTTATCACGAATCTGCTCATCAAGTGGACATTGCAGCCAATTTAACACTTGGGAAGGGTAGTGATTTTTGAAGAGCCTCAATAATTCCTGAACACGAATCCTACCTGTGTAAGTGACTAACTCTGGATTGGTTTTTACCAAAGACAGGTATTTTTGATACAAAGCTTCTAAGCCAGGGACGAAGGGGCAATTATTCAAAAGCCAGTCTATATCTGTGGCAATTTTCAACAGAATTTTGTGATCAGGATTTAAGGGGTCTACTGGACGAAGAGATACTAATTGAGTTGCCTGTTCTAAAGAAGTAAATTCAGATATGCGTCTACGATTGTGGGTTAATACAGCACTTTTCTCTAAAAAAACTCCATGATTGGAACAGACTTCAACACCAGGTAATTGATGAAGACGATGCCAGTAGCACTCACCAAACTGCTTCTGATCATCTTCCATACACAATGGACAGAAGCGCAAATGAGAAGGCATCTCAATGAATCCAGCAACAATTCCCAAGCGTGTATGAATTTTTGAGCCATTATCACCGCACATATCCTGCCGAACTAATTGAAGTCGCTCTAGTGGCAGGAAAGGTCTATAAAAGGGTAATAAAGTGTGATTGTCTATGAAATCATCAACTGTGTAAGAATGTCCGGTGGGTAAAGCAGCAACAAATCTGTTCAATCTGCTTGGTAGATCAACAGTTGCGATCGCATTTTTTGTTTGGAATAAATCTCTAACTACTGAAATTTGGCTAGGATAATACACTCTCTCTTGAAAGCGAGCGCAAACACTATATAACAATTCATTTGGGTAAGGATTAGGAAAGAAGCCAAGCACAGCCCATATCCTTTTAAAAAATATAAAAATTCATCTTATCTCGTCAAACTTTTTAATGGTTAATTATTAAACACCATTTGTATATTATTAGCACCTTTAAAAAACATATATTTTTATTTCAATAATTATAAAAAGTTACAATTTTAGGTATAGGATATTTCAAGTTTATAAAATACAAAATAACCCATCTACGATGTCGTGAACTTTTCTATTGTAAAGGTAAAAATATGCTTTATTTACTTATAAAGTGCTGTATAAACTATTTATTTGGCATTCTCCTTAACAAAGGTAATTTCAAATAACCTACCTGGCGCTCAATCGTCTCCTCACTAACACCAAGGTATTGAGCAATTTCTGTAAAATTCAATGCTCGATTTTGCCATAACATTTTCAAAGCATATTCCCAGGCATAACCGTATTCTATTTTCTTTGTTGCTATTGGTACTTGATACTTATTAATTATATCAAAATCTCTGTTGAAAGAGACAAAATCACAAATACAGCAAAATTCAGTTACAGCTTTAGTGCTGTTACTATAGTCTGTATGTTGGTATTTATCCTTAATTAATAGCTGTTGAAAATATTCACCCCCTCGATTGATGCATGGACAATATTCTGTTCCAAAAGGCTTATACTTCAAAGAAGTCTTAAAAAAATATTCCACTGTAGATTCAAAAAAGATAATCAACAATAAATGACGTAAAGGATGTCTTATTTTGCCATCTAAAATAAACATGTCTATAAGCCAGTTACTATGTCTAGCAAAATCACATTGAAGCATTTTTAGAAATGGAGGAGAGTAGTATTCTCTAAAATCATTGATAAGTTTAGCTAACGATTTTTTATCTTTAAAATTAAACTCTCCATATTTTTTGTATAACAGTTTTATATAAATTTTACGTACAGAATCTCCAAAAAAAATGGCATTTGGATACTTTAGAAGCCAATCAACATTATGAGCTAATTGTATAAAATATTTTAAATTGACATCTGATAATTCTAAATAATTATTTATCTTGGTCTTTACTGCTTCTTCTGCTGAAACTAATCCACAATAGTGATGACCTGTTCCTAGCTCAGTTTTTTGTAGAATAATGTTATGTATTAGACAAACTTCGACTCCAGGAACTTGATGTATGCGATGCCAATAGCATTCACCAAATTGCTTTTATCTTCTAATATACATTGAGGACAAAAACGTAAATAATTCATATTTCTCATAAAATTTTCAAAACGATTTAAAGTAACTTCTGGATTATTTTGTTTTATTGCATCTCGGAGCATTTTGATTAAGTATGGTGGATGAAATGCACTATAAAATGACAATGAAGTATGCTCATCAATTAAGCGATCGGCTGTGTAATTATTTTCGGCGGGTAAAGATGTAATCAGATAATCTAACCTAGTAACTAAATGTATATAGATACAAGAAAAACTTTCTCCAAAAATGTCTTGGAATACGTGCATGTTATTCTTGTAATTCATCCGTTCAGAGTACCGCGCACAAACACTGTAAAATAATTCATCTGGATAAGGATCTGGAAACCAACCAAGCATTTTGTTATATCCTACAGTTGGTACTCACTAACAGATTTTATATAACCTGCTTCCTTGAGAGCTTCATAGCATGAAACACCTGTTGAAGCTTTTTTAGCAACTATTTCTGGTAAAGTATCTTTTGAGTCAGTCTGTTTATTACGTGTCCTTGATTTCTGAGTAGCCTTAATAGGAACTGAATTAGAGCTTATCTCTTTTTCTTTTGGTAGTTTTGAGTTTGCTAACTCGGATAATTCCTGTGAGGGTTCAGTTGGCTTAATTTCCTCTGATGGGCTACTCTCTGAATCAGATTGATCTTCACCAATAACACTAGATGAATCTTCATTTGCTAAACGCTCTATTCCTTCTTCTATAAAAGGTTCGAGATCAATTGGCTTAACATCCTCACAATCCATGAGCAGTCTTAGTTTTTTGTCGGCATCTGTCTCTTTCAAGGCATTCAGAACTTTTGTTGCAGTACGAAGACAATCTTTAGCAACTGATTTGATGATTGAAGCTGTAATTCTCTCTTTACCACTCGATACAGCTCGCACTTGCGCCAGCATATAAATCTTGGCAGCAAAATCTGTAATACCTTGGCATTCGTAATAAAGGGTGTGGCTTAATTCTGGTGTCAGTGGAGAAGCTATTTGTACATATTGGTATCGCCAGAGAGATTTGACAAAAGTTTGCCAAGTTTCGTCCTCTTTCATTGTGTCCCAAACAAAATCTCCTTGACCTGTTCCCCGCCGTATCTGGCGAAACTCACTACTTAAAACAGACCAAGCTTTATAAGTTCCCACTAAAATAACTGGCAGCCCAATGGTGTTAATTAGTTGTACAAAAAAGTTGAGCATTTTTTGGCAGCCACCACTTTTAGCTAAACTAAGATTTTGGATTTCATCAATTACAAGCATTCCCAGTGACTGGATTGATGCGACACGCGCCATATTAGGAATCATGTCATCTACGGTTTGGCGCCCTTTGGTATAGTTTGTGTAGTATTGTGTTCCCAATAGGTCATCAACCGCTTGGAAAAAGTTGATACAAAGACCTTTGATTGAACCGTCATGAGGACAGTCAAGTTTTAGCCAGACTATTTGTCTTAAAGTCAAGTTTTTATTAAGATAACGGCTGTGATTAATAATTTGCGGATAAAGCAACAATATTTCTTCTACTCCGGTACTCTTGCCAATACCACTAAGGCCAATAATTGTCATGCTCTTTGCTGTTGAGCGTGGGGATCTAGGTACGAATCCATTGGGGTCAATTAAATCCAGCGAACGCTTAGTGTTTTGCCAAAATTCTGGCAATATAGGATTTCTAGCTTGATAGCCTAACCTAATAATTCGCGAAATTCTCTGTTCTAAATCAATGTGAATACCAAGGGGTGTAAAAAATTCTAAAGTATCTTGGATATAATGAAGGCGTAAGTGAGCAGGCTGATTACGCATATCTTCACTGTACTGTGGAAACTTAGCCAGACCCTTTGCTGCCTCTAATTTCGTCAGAATTTTTGGTAAAGCTTCAATAAGTGGATTACCACGATATTTGGAAACTTCTGGGTCGGAGTATATTGCATTAATCTTTTGCCCTGTAAATACTAAAAATGGAGGTTTGTACACTTCATCATCAGTCATTTCTCCACATTGCCTTGATAACTTCATTTAACATTTCAGTTTCTTCTGGTGCAGGTATATAGCCTTCCTCAGTGTCTTGATACTGATTATTAGCTTGGATTGGAAGGGCTGTTTCTAGTTGATCAGCAGGCTTTTCAGGTCTTAAATCACGAGCATTTTTATCTTTTTCATAATCTTTTTCAGCTTTTCGATTATTTTTTATTCCTTTAAGAAGAGACTGTTTAGACTTACCTTGACAAGCTTTTTCAGTTTTTTCTGTTACATCAGTTTTTTGCTTATCTAAATAAGCATTCAAACAAGCTTTTGCCTGTGTTTGATTGGGTTGAGCATCTTGTTGTGCGAAATTTTGCTCAACAAAGTGATCCATAATTTCTTCTAAATTGCTCCCTGAAAAGGTTTTTGAAACAGGAAGCATTTCACAAACTTCCATACGTTTCCCAGCATCGAGAAGTATATAGATCACCAGAGGCTTTCGAGGATCATAAGCAACTGGAACTTTCCAAGTTCCTTCCATTCCGGCCCTGATAAACCACTGCTCCCTCATAGCAGACTCACAGGTGTAACGCAGGCGATTATGTAAATTAACGCCTTTTACTCGGAAACAAATCCCATAACGAGTAACGCTAGCATCTGCTCTGTGTAAAAGATTTAAACGAATAATCTCAAGTGTCTCCTGACGAGGACGACCGTAACTACGGATTCCCCATTCCCACAACTCCGACGGAACAGGTTGCACATGATCTTCAATCATGTGCTTTGTCATAGGATACTCACTTAAATAATGGTAATTATTGTAGTAAAGGATGAGGCGGATCATAATTGCTCGAAATTCATCGAGGGTATAAATAGCATCTAGTCTATAATCTCGCTCACCTCTTTCCTTTGGTTTATGCACTGCTCCTGGTTGAAAATGAATGACCTCATCGTTAAT
Source organism: Nostoc punctiforme PCC 73102 (assembly GCF_000020025.1). GTDB lineage: Bacteria > Cyanobacteriota > Cyanobacteriia > Cyanobacteriales > Nostocaceae > Nostoc > Nostoc punctiforme. The sequence goes on from NC_010628.1 coordinate 6,604,833, forward strand.
TAAGCGGAACAACCTTTCTACAAAAGGCTTCCAGTCGGGACGGTATGGCGGTGTAGGTGAGATTTCTATACCAATACTTTTGAGTGCTTCTCTAGCATTAGTGCTTAAGTATTCGCTGCCACGGTCGGTTTGAAGTAATTTACAAAGATGGTTACAATTCCAATCTTCTGTTGTAATCGTGATACCAAATTCCTGGCAAAACTTTACCTTATCTGTCGCTGCATTTTCCAAAGCTAAAGATGCCCCTAACCAACTCGGCCCTTCAAGAGCCACGCTAAATCCTACAATGCTTCGAGAAAATATATCTACAACTAAGTAGAGAACAGGTCGCCCAATTATACGACTTCTGTCCAAAGAACTAACTAAGTAAATATCAGCTATTGTAGAGTCAATTTGCCAGAGCGCACCTGGAAAAGGAGCCATCTCAGTTGAATTACCCAGCACTTCTCGGTAGCTGAGGTTAAACTTACGCTTACCTTCACGAGATATGAGTGATTTTTTAAGATCGCGGTTTTTGTAATACCAATAGTTAAACTGTCTTGGAGTAGGACATTGTTCTTGAGGTAAAAGAAGAGGGATTTCATTTCCATCTTTTTGTTTGATTTTTACAGAAAAACAATTTTCGCGCATTTTCTGGTGAGCATCTTTGAGTGTTAATTTCTGTTTTTCATGATATTTCTTTGCACTTTCAACAATAATTATTCTTACTTGTTCAGTTATATTAATACCAGGAAGTTCACCTTTTAACTTAGTTTTTTTACTAGGAGCGCCTAGCTTTTTAGTGATATTCCGTTTTTTACCTTTTCCGCCACAATGATCATAGTTTGGTAGAAGTGCATTTAGTTTTTGTCCTCTTTGCCAGTAAGATCGTAATAACTGGTAAATTGTTGGCTTATTACTTCCTGTCAGTTCTATTGCCTGCCTAACTAATAAACCTCGCTCATAAGGAAAAAACGCTTTATATCCACCTTCAATAATTAAAGCGATTTTGTTCCACGCATTATCTCTAAAATTACGGTGAGTTTCAGGAATTAAATCTTCAGGGCGATGTAGATATGCATAGGGATCAGTATCTAGAATAGAAGCTTTTTATTCAGCTAATGCTGTTTCAATTTCTTCGGCCCTCTGTAAAACTGGAAATGCTTTAGAATTATTCAGATCAATTGTGACTATATCTGTTCCAGATGGGTCAATCCAGAGTAATCTGATAACGGTAAAAATATCACCATACTCATTCTGTAGTTCAATCAGCATATTCTCGTATAAATTCATTTAGCAGCTCTTATTTATTTCATATTTAAGGGAAGGAGTAGCCAAAAGTGCCAATTTCTTTCTAAACTGAGCCTGTAGTGGTTGGTTCATATCAATTAGCCATTGCCGATTAGCAATTAGATGACGGGCAACTGCAAGGCTACTGCCTGCTTCCAAGGCAAGTCGTTCATCGCACCGAGCTGCTAAATCACTTAGTGAAACGTCTCCCTGAATTACATCTTTAGCGAGTACGGCTGTAATTTGTTTAATATCAAGCTTTGAAAGAGGTGAAAGGTTTTCAATAAAAAAGTAGTTGTGTAAAAATTCAACATTTTTGACCAACACCTCTGGAATATCTTGTTCAGTAACTATGCCCCAGCTAGTATTATGGGACTCCCAATAACGACGTTCAATTTCAAACTTTTCAAGAACTCGCGGATTTTGTAATTCCCGTGAAGGCTTAATTGTCCTAGCTTGATCCGTAATTCCTACACCTGTAGTTCCTGGAATAGTTACAACAAAGTCTGTGGTCATCACGTTAGGTTCCCCAGTATTAGGATTGACTGGGTGTTTGTAGCCACACTGTTTAGCAATATCTAAGGTTTCTTCGAGTTCTAAAGGAAACTGCTCTCGGATGTCGATAACGATAGGCGACCATTCGAGCGCATAAAAATAACGAAACTCACTCATGCTAAACAAGTGGTGTTCTCTTTGAGTTTTCCAACCCAAGCCTTGGACAGAAAAACCTTGAGATGGAAAGTCTATTATCCAAATTGCTGGTTTGTAATTAATACCTCGGCCTTGACCACAGCCTTCATTTAGGCGCTTGTTAATGTCCTTCCGGTTTTTTTGGGATTTATGCTGAAGCATCTGTGTGAGAACTATTTAGAACATACACGTTAATACGTACATTCTAAGCACAGAAGTTGCACAAAAATGTGTATGTTCTAAAATAAAAAAACTTTAAATTTCTTTGCAATGTATTTAGCTGTGTAAACTGTGCGCTAGCTCTTATCATTGAGACAAAGGATATGTAAGTTTTCTGAGAGTGAGCGTGGCTAATGCCAAAAGGAAGCAAACGAGTTAAAGGAGTCCCAGAACTACAGGACGAGCTGAAGACGCGAGTTAACCTCTCCATAACTCCCACAGCTATACAGAAGCTAGATTTAATGGCTGCTGAAAGAGGAATATCAAAATCAGAGTTGGTAGAACGAATTGCGCGAGGACAAATACCTTTAAAAGATCACCGCAATCATTCAATAGATCCTTCGGTAGTAGCTCTAATAGAAGGTGTGGTTCGAACATTGCCTGCGCTTGATATGACTACTTCTAAACTAAAATTTTTGCCATTTGATCAGCGTGATAAATTACCTAACTCTCCTGGAGCATATTTAATAACTAATTGGCAATATGAATATATTGATTTTACCAATAACCTTAAAGATAGATTAATGGATGAGAATCTATTAAAATCTTTATTAAAATTATTTGAACATAAAGAATATGAATTATTATTATTCTGGATAGAGTGTAATGATGTCAGATTAATTAACTTTCTTTTAAAAGAAATCAGCAATGTATTCCGCGGAATTAGGGAAGATATTATATCTCGATCTTTGTCTAGAGAACTTCAGAAAAAAGAGTTTAGTAAAAAACCTGAACATATTTCTAATGATTTGTATGATTATGTCAAAGATATAGTTGGCCCTGGTAAACGAATAAAGTCCCTTATATAGTTAAGATAATTACAAAAATTTGTAATACTCAATGAATCAGCAAATTTCATATTTTTGATATATCTTTAAAAATTTAGATAACTGTTAGAGATTTATCTATTTAACCCTGCCACTAATACATTATTCTAAGTTAGCCTTCTGTAGTCGCAACACTCAGTGTTTGTTCAATTGATTTTAGGGCTGATTGAATATCTGTACTCATAGCATCCGCCTCAGCTTTAATTACAGCGATACTCTTACCAACTTCTGTCAGGGATTTTTTCATGGTTCTGATTCTGCCCAAAGCTGTGCGAATTTGTTGAATTTGTTGTTCAACAGCAGTCACATCCAGTTCTGATTCAAAAGTACGCAATTTATTTAACCTTTGCTGGATTACCAAAAAGCGGATAGCAATAATTAAAAATGGATGGGTTGTGGCGATCCAATAACCCGACTCAGAAACTCCCTCTGCCCAGTCGCCGATTTCCTGCGCTAATCCCTCACGCGAATAACTTAAAAAAATTGCCGAATTTGCAGAACGCCGCACCATTGCTTCTTGTAAATGTTGAGTGATTGCTTGGCGACCAAAAGGCTTTGAGGATCGGTTTCTTAGCTCGATCACAATTGATAATTCAATTGCAGCTAGCGATTTACTCGTAAACTTTACCAGAATATCGCCAGTGTCTCCATCATTACCAATATGCTCTACCTCCGCACCACTCAACTTTGACCAATTTTGCAACTCGACAACGACTAACTCCTCATAAGTTATGCCTTTTGCAGTTGTCTGCTCAAGTACTTGTTGTGTTATCTGTTGATCTCGAATTTCCCTAGTCAGTTTTTCCACTTGTTCAGCTAGCGGTTTGACCGACTCGGAAACCACATTTTTTACTGCCACTGCCAGAGTACCGTTTTCCTTAGTGGCATTTATTAATGCTGCTTTAAATGCGCCTTGAATGGAATCAGAGCGTTTAGCATCTAACAGTTGACGTAATGAATTTAGAAAGCGGCCAACAACAGAAGTTTCTCTGGCGGGATCAATTTCGTGTGTAAGCAAAGTGCCGACGCTATTGAGTTTTTCAGTGAGGATGGCTGAAGTCAAATTAATTTGAGCTTGCAGTGGCGCTAATAATTGACCATTATCTGTCCCAACTTGATTCACTAATTCCTGCCCAAAAGAGTCAGCAATTATTTTGACTGCCTGCTGAAACTCCACCAATAAAGATTCCATCTGCTGCTTAATTAATTCATTGCCATGACGAGTTTGAGCAGTTTGCAAGCAAAGAAATCCTAACTCAAAAGCATCCCGGCAAATATCCTCATATTCTGACTGGGGAAATTGTTGTAAGTAGCTAATGGCATTTTTGAGAGGGATTGCCATGCGATAAATTAGGACATGGTTTTCTGTTAATTCAATACTGGGGGGCAGGTAATAGGAGTCATCGGTGGAGCGGTTCATGGAGCAGTGGGTGGGCTGGTGACGATAAATTGCACCCTACTACCTATTTTTTATCTCGGTCAAGGTGATGGACAAAAGTTTTGTCAATTTGCAAAAACTGAAGAATTAATTCGGTGGTTGAGAATTATGCCACTGTTCCAACAGAGGATTAATTACTTCGGCGTTGGTGAAAAGAAAATCAGCTACAGCCATAATTCTTTGGTAAGGTAATCCAGCTTCTCGGCGACTGGCTTGTCCACCCAACCAGTGATAAGCCGTCGATTTAGAAATGGCACAGATTTTTGCTAATTCTTCGTAACTCAATCCCCAACGATAGCTAAAGTCTTGGGGGGACATGAACATTTGGTTATGCAATTCTAGTAACTGCTGATGTTGTTGAGCTTCAGACATGATTGCCCTGAAGCCTTTCCAAGAATGAGTTATCCAGGGGTTCGATATCGTCCTCGAAAGCGAAATCACAGATGCAAATTTCACGAGAGGGACTGCGCTCGTCTAACAAAACCAAGTAATGCAAACCAGCGGCAATGCAAGTGGCTTGTTGGGTGTATATGACTCCGATAACGCGACCATAGTCACCGTTGGGTACTTGAAACCAGCGCACCCATTCACCGAGATGAAATTTCTGTTGAGGTAAATCGTTAGGAACGACCTCTGGCAAGGCTACTGGAGGCATTTGAAGGGGTATTTCAGGCATAATAATTTTTTGTACCAATCTCTAATGTTATTTATACACTACAAAGAGTTATTTATAATATGTAGACTTATACCCTGCACTTTTTGAACATTGTGCAGTGAGCGAAAAAAATGAACTAAGTATTAAACAGCGCTTTGGCAAAGCGGTCAGACGACGTAGGCGTGAACTGGATCTTTCTCAAGAGCAGCTAGCAGAACGGGCTGAACTTCATCGTACTTACATATCCAACCTGGAAAGAGGTGAGTTGAATCCTTCGTTAGAAACTATGGAAAAGCTAGCAAACGCCCTAAACATATCCATTCCGGCAATGTTCATTAATTACGGCATTCAGGTTGAGAATGAACCACGGAAGGATTGTTGAGCAGTTGCATACTGCATTTCATGATTCATCATAAAACTCAGACGCTTGGGGACTTCCAAATAAAAAAATATCCCATCCCCTTGGCGAGCAGGAGAAGCAGGGGAGGAAGAATGTAACGATCATAGTCGCTCCCAAAATTGAATAATTTAATTTCTGGAAGTCCCTTATACATCTGAGCAGGCTATCCAATAAAGTGCCAATTGAAACTTGATTTTGAGTAAATACAGCTGGCTGTCATGATGCTACATCCCTTGTGTATTTTCTAATCACACTGCCACAATGGGTATACTTATTTTTACCCTTGAGCTAAAAACTGCTACATGACTGTCAATAATATCCTCCAATACGAATCAAATATCTGGGCAACTGCTGATTTGCTAAGGGGTTGCGGCATCAAGGAGTCGGAATGGCCATCCTATATGATGCCGTTTTTTGCGCTAGTGATGATTGAAAGCCGTTTGGTAAGGATGTTTGATGAATTAAAGGCGGAGATTGGCGAAGCAGCATTGGCGGAGATTGCACCGGAAGATTTGACCGGACTAATTGAGGATAAGGGGCAGGGTTACAACGTCTATATTTTCGAGAAGAACCAAACACTGAAGGATATCTGTAAAAATGATAAGTCCTTTGATGTGGACTTTGAAGCGTACCTGCGGGGTTTTGATGGGGAAACAAAAGACCTGTTGGGGGTGGAGGCGACGGAAGGTGAGAAGTTTCTCGATATTAAAGGGGTAATTACAAAGCTGAAGGCGAAAAAGGTGCTGTTGGGTTATACAAAGGAATGGAGCAGTATTGACCTTAAACCTTTTGATAACTCAGCAATTACGACCCTGGAAGAGCATATTAAGCGGCGTTGGGCGGATATTTCGGCGGACACGGCAGGGGAACAGTACACTCCAGATGATGTCATCGGGCTGATTGCCGAGATTATTGCTTCTAAAATTGAGGAATCAGATAAGCTGTTAAAAATTTACGACTGCACCTGTGGTGGTGGTAACTTGTTGTTTGGGGTAGAAGATCGGATTCATCAGAGATTTAAACGACTAACCCAAACTTTTGGGCAAGACTGGAATGATGCGCTATACGCGCTGGCGAAGATTGAAAGTCGGTTTCGGGTGGATTCAAAAATCGAGCATGGCAATACGCTCACGGATGATAAGTTTTATAACGATGAGTTTGATGTAGTAATCGCCAATCCGCCATACGGGGTGAAGTGGAATGGTTATCAAAAGGATATTGAGAACGACAAAACCCAGCGATTTAAGTACCTGCCGTCAATTTCCGATGGTCAGTTGTTGTTTATGCAGCACCTCATCTCGAAGTTGAATGCTAATGGTATGGGGGTTGTAGTTCATAATGGTTCAACGTTGTTTAGTGGGGATGCGGGTTCGGCAGAAAGCAATATTCGCAAATGGATGCTGGATTCGGACTTTGTGGAAGCGGTGATTCAGTTACCGACGGATGAGTTTTTTAACACGGGTATTTACACTTATCTCTGGGTTTTAAATAAGCATAAATTGCCACAGTGTCGGGATAAGGTGATGTTGATTAATGCCAGTGAGAAGTTTAAACCACTGAAGAAAAGTAAAGGCTCGAAGCGCAAAGAGGTGGATGAAGTCAGCCGCTTGGAGATTGTGGAAACCCTGACGCGGTTTGTGGATAATGACTATGCACGGGTGTTTGATAAGGAGTTTTTCTATTTTAATAAACAGGCAATTATGCTCACGAATGTAGATGAGCAGGGTAAAAGTTTTGCTAGTCGCTTAAAGGAAGGCAAAATCAGCCTGAAGCTGTCGCCGTTGAAGTTGGACAATGGGGAAAGAACATTAACAGAATTTACAATTACGAATTGCGATTCGCAACGGTTTGGCTCATTGGTAGAGGCATTTGAGCAAGATATTAAACCATTTGTTAGTTCTTTGGATTACAAAGAACAGCCGTTAACGGTGACGACGGAGAAGGCTTTGTACCGATTTGATGCTGATAGGGAAACGCTCATTAAAGAAGTTTTGGGTAAGCAGGAAGAAGCCTTGGGCTGCGGCAAAATTGTCGTGAAGGCAGCATTTAAGAAAGGGACGAAAACTCAGCCAGAAAAAATTGAAATTACGGTGGAATTAACGCCGGATTATCAGAAGGATTATGAAATTATTCCTTTCCATAGGGATGAGGTGGCGAATCAGGAAGCGATTGAGGCGTTTATGGCGAAGTATATTACCAAGCCGTTTGAGTATTTGGAAAATGTGGTAGGGGTAGAGATTAATTTTAATAAGGTGTTTTATAAACCTGAGAAATTGAGGAGTGTTCAAAAGATTCTTGGGGAAATTACGGCGATTGAGAAGGAGTTGAAGGGGCTTGAAGAGGGGTTAGGGTTATGAAAATTGAACGTTATCAGGCTTATAAAAAATGTGATATCGAATGGCTTTTAGAAATTCCTGAACATTGGAAAATTGATAGAGCAAAATCATTGTTCAGAGAGATGTCTCGACCTGTTTCGCCCAGAGATAAGATAATCACAGTTTTTCGTGATGGACAAGTAACACTTCGTGAAAATCGTCGTGTGACTGGATTTACAAACGCTATTGAGGAATATGGATATCAAGGGATAAGAAAAGGTGATTTAGTATTCCATGCTATGGATGCTTTTGCTGGAGCTATCGGAGTTTCTGACTCTGATGGAAAAGCGACTCCCGAATATCTAGTTTATACAACTATTGATAAGAATAAAATTTATGTTCCATTTTTTGGTTTCCTTTTACGACAAATGGCATTGTCAGGATTTGTATTGGCTCTTGGAAAAAGTGTTAGAGAGCGATCTCCTAGATTTAAACACACAAAATTTGTCACTCTAGATTTACCTATCCCTCCTTTTACAGAACAAGAAACGATCGCACACTATCTCGACACCAAAACCGCACAGATCGATCGCAAAATTGACCTCCTCACCCAGAAAGCAACCCTATACGGTAACCTCAAACAGTCTCTCATCAACGAAACCGTGACATGCGGGCTTGATAAATCTGTGCCAATGAGGGATAGCGGGATTGAGTGGATAGGCGAAGTACCTGAGCATTGGGATATTAAGCGACTTAAGGATTTATCTGATATTCAAAATAGTAATGTCGATAAAAAATCACACGATGATGAGATCCCTATTAAATTGTGTAACTATGTTGATGTTTATAAAAACGAGTTTATAAACACATCATTAGACTTTATGGATGCAACAGCAAACAAATCTGAGATAAAACAATTTACAATTAAGGAAGGAGATGTTTTTATAACTAAAGACTCTGAAACCTGCGACGATATAGCGATTCCTGCACTAGCCGCAGAATCAATTAAAGGTGTTATCTATGGCTATCATTTAGCGCGGCTCAGGACGAAAGAAAAAGTTTTTTTGGGTTCTTATTTATTTAGACTGTTTCAATCAAAAAGCTATGGATTTCGTTTTGTAATATCTGCAAAAGGCATAACTCGTGTTGGTTTAGGACAATCGGCAATAGCAGATTCACTAACTCCAGTTCCTCTCCTGTCTGAACAAAAAGCGATCGCAGACTACCTCGACACCAAAACAGCCCAAATTGACCAAATAATCCAAACCATCAACACCCAAATTGAAAAACTCAAAGAACTCCGCAAAACCCTAATTAACGATGTCGTCACCGGAAAAATTAGGGTGATTGACTATCAATAATATTTAAAAAATCTTCAGCAGTGATAATCGGGTAGGAAAAATTATCCTTCAGGCTGAGTAAATAGTGATCGCCCGTCACCAGATAATCCCCCTCACCGACCACAGCCAGAAGTAAAAAAGGCACATCAAACGAGTGATGATATCCAGGAATTACAGGGAAGGGTTCGTCCTGGAAAGCTAAACAAAGCCTAGATACTCTGCCCCAAAAATCAGCGCAGAGACTATGATATTAGTATCAATTACCACCCGTGGACAAAAAGTCATGCCTTACGCACCCAAGCGATAACCTACGGTTCGCTAACGCAACTTTAAGTCCATCCCATCTAGCCTACAGTTATCCATATATGAGCGAACTGCATCTGCAAGATAGATTTCTCATCCCATTTTTCCGCAATGAATTAGGCTACCAAGAAGTAAAACCCAACACCATCACCAATTGCCTGATCATCGAAGAAGACCTCCAAGCCTTCATTTCCACCACCGAACTCAACCAAAAACCCTACGAAATCCTACTCAAAAAATATAACAACAACGCCCAAAAACTTTTAGCAGAACTAATCGAATTAATTCAAGAACGTATCGCCAGCAGCCGCAATATGGCGTTATTTATTAATGCCAATAAATCCGTAACTCTACAAGGCATCAAGCTCTATCTATTTTACACAGATGACAGCATAATTCACAATAGTAACCTATTTGAGCAAAATATATTTTCTGTTGTCCAAGAACTACCCTACAAATACATATATCAAGGCAAACAAATCTTCTCCTTCCGTCCCGATATCTGCTTATTTATTAATGGTATTTACCTGGGTTACAGCGAGCTAAAATCCAACCTCACCAACCAAACAGCCCGTAAAAACGGACGTGGTAAAGTCATTAAAGACTACTTTGAAGCCGTTAAAGTCTATTACGAAACCTTCGACAATAATCCCCATCTGAGCGACAAAGAAAAAGACCACTATCGCAAAGACTTCCTCAAAATCTTTGAAAAAGCCATCCATATTACTAGCACTGACATAGCCGAAACTTATGTCATTCGCACTATCGACCATTTTTTTGAAGAAATCCTCACCACTTGTCGTGAAGGTAAATACGACCGCGAAGACTACGAAAAAAGGGCAGTCAAAACCTTTAAACCCTATCCACTGCTAAATACTGACGCGGATAAAAAAGATAAACTCAAAGAACTTTTTACCGTCCACTATGGCAAAAGCTTCATTGAAAAAGAAATTCTGTACTACAATTTTATCGAGCGTGACGTATATGTTCTCAAAGGTAAAAAGGAACTTAAAAATGAATTAGGACATCTCATCTCACCCCGTCCCAAACAAAAATTTGGCACTGATAAAATTCTGAATAAAATTGACGAATTTTTAGAACATGAAGCCGAAGACGATTATTTTATTCACCAACTAGAACAACAGCTAGCCCACGTTTCCCCCAGCAAACGCGCTGAATTAATCGAAAAACGCAAAGCTTACGCTAACAATAAAAATGTCTATTCTTTACTACTACAATATGCGGCTGGCTTTGGCAAATCCAACATCATCGGCTGGACAGCTTTACAACTGAAGGATTTACGCCGCAATGGTCAATACGTCTACGACAAAATCATGATTGTGGTTGATCGCTTGCAACTCCGCAGCCAAATCGACTCCAAAATGTTAAACATGAACATCGACAACCGGATGTATATTGAGGCAAATAATAAAAAAACTTTTCAGGATGCACTCCAATCCGACACCCGTTTAGTTATCGTCAATCTGCAAAAATTTGGCGCAGTGCGAGAAATGCTCGATGCAGACACCCTGCAAAAACTCGCCCAACTCCGCATCGTCTTCTTAATTGACGAAATCCACCGCTCCAACAGTGGCGACCAGCACGAAGAAATGGTCAACATTTTCGACGAACTCCAAACCCCCTTCGATCAACAAACTCAATACAACCAAACCCGCACCAAGAAAAACCTGATTGTCGGTTTCACAGCCACCCCCGATGACCACACCCTCGCCCGCTTTGGGGAATTTAGTGGTTACGCCGAAAGCGAAAAACTCTGGGTTCCCTTCGATTCCTACACCATGAAGGAAGCCATTGAAGACGGCTTCATTCTCAATCCCCTGAAAAATATTGTCCCCGTCGCCTCCAAGATGCTGTTCGACATCCCCACTAACGAATTAGAAGGCTTCGAGGAACCCAATTATAAAGACGCAGATAAAAAGCAAATTTACGAAAACCGCGATCGCATTAATGCCATAGCTCAATATATCGCTGACTTGCTGGTTAAAGACGTTTATCGGCAAATTCGGGGTACAGGTAAAGCCATGTTAGCGGTATATTCTATTAAAGCTGCGATCGCCTACAAACAAGCAGTTACGCAACATTTCAACGAACTGGTTAAACAGCCTAAATATGCCAAATATACCGATGCACCTATTCATGTAGTCTATTCCAGCAACCAAGACGAACAAAACGCCACAGGGCTAAACAATGGACTGACTGAGGAAAAAGTCTTAGAAAGCTTTGCTCTCAAGAAAAACGGCTTAATCATCGTCGTAGCCAAACTGCAAACCGGATTTGACGAAAAAAGGCTACATACCCTATTTTTAGATAAAGAAATTAAAGGTATTGCCGCAATTCAAGCTATCTCACGGGTAGATCGCACTGCTAAATATAAAAATGACTGCAAAATCGTTGACTTTTCCTATAACAACGTCAACGTGCAAAATATCAAAGATGCCTTCGAGCATTTTTCCGATGTCGTTGTTAGCGACTTCGACCCCTTTAGCGATAAACGAGTTTTAGAAATCCTGTTTGCAGAATTGAAAAAGTCTGGAGTCTACACAGAATTCTTTGAGACTTTTCTCAGAACATTCAATGATAATGCGAAACATAACAATCCAGAGAGCTACCTCGATTTAGAAAGCAGCATCGAAAAGTATATTGCCGCAAATCCTAAACACACTGCTGATGTCAAAGCTAAGGCAGGCCAGTATTTTACCATCCTCAACCGGATTGAGTATGTAATAACACTAGATGCAAAATACAGCGAACCTAGCCTCCTAGAATTTCTGCGTTTCTTCAATAACATTTATAATAGGCTGCACCGTACTGATGATATCAAAGATGCAATCGAGGTTTATTTTGATAATCAAATTGGCATTATCGAAGTCGAAACCCAAGAGCCTGAGCCGAAGAAAAAGAAAATAACTAAAGTCGCGGAAGGCAAAGAACCGACTAGCAATAACTATCAATTTGATATCTTAGCTATCATTGAAGCCCGTAACGAGCAAGAAGACCTAAAGGGAGAACGCATTCAAGAATTTGAATTAAAAATTAGCGCCTTGTTTGACTATGTGCAAAATTGCGATGAGGGCAAACGGTTGATGATTAAAATTAAATCAAATGTTTCAGAAGATGAAATCTATGATGACTTTGCCAAAATCTACCGTAAGTACAAAATCTTAAATCGGCGGCAAGTTGGAGATTATTTTTTCAAGGAAATGGAAGATTTGGTCAATAAACTGTGTGATGATTTTGAAGTCATAGTACGTAATACAGACTATTCTAAAAATTCCTAGTTCCTTTCGTAAAATGTGCTTGAAAACCTTGATTTTTCGTTTTTATTTCTCAACAAGCTTAAGCTTTGTAGCACAAATATTATTAGTAGGATAGGTTCATGTATTTGGATAATCCTCTAAAAGAACATAACTGATTACAAGCGATGCCTACGGCGGGCTACGCCTACGCTCGTACCAATCGTGTCGTAAGTATTTTTACTCTGTGACAGTTAGTAAAGGACTTTACGAACCAGTAAAGAACTTTACGAACCAGTAAAGAACTTTATTGTTTATGTACAAGTTTACAGCTGATAAGAAGCCGTTAAAGCCACTGCCAAAGCATCAGCAGCATCATCTGGCTTGGGAATTTCATCTAAATCTAACTCCCGTGCTACCGCCTCTTGCACATCTAACTTATCTGCATTGCCATATCCCGTTAAAGCTTGTTTAATTTGAGCCGGAGTAAACTCTACATAAGGAAGACGACGCTGGCCCAACACCAAAATTAATACACCCCGCGCCTGTGCAACCAAAATTGTACTTGACATCCGATAGAAGAATAGTTTCTCGATCGCAACTAAATCTGGTTGAAATTCCTCCATCACAGTGTGTAAATCATCAAACAACGTACATAGCCTCAGTCCCATTTCTACATCTGCTGACGTTTTAATTACCCCGAAATCCAGCATATTGACTGTAGTTTCTGGCACCTTGTTGGCAATTTGTGTGCAGGTAATTACCCCAAACCCTAAAGTTGCCAGTCCTGGATCTAATCCTAAAATTCGTTTTTCCATTCAATTCACTTTTACTAAACCAGGGTATTGTTTAACTAGGAATACTGGCAATCTTGACCACTCGCTCTTAGTCTAATGGAATTGACAAATATAATAGTTTCACGCCTAGTGTTAAAAACCAAGTGGTGTACATTTTCTGTTAATTATTGTTTGTAGCACTGCTGTAAATCAGGTATGTCAATTGGTTTTCTCAGACAAGCCCTCAACGCCCTGCAAAAGCAGTCGCGTTCTCGAACTTCCTACCGGGTTAACCAGTGGTTCAAATGGTTATCGCCTGGACTATCGGTAAAACGTTGGTTGTTGATAAGTATTGGGGGTGTACTGCTGGCGAGTTTGGGGTTAGCTATTTGGATCAAGCTGACCCCAATTTTTTGGATGATTGAGTTGTTTAGAGGTTTCCTTGGAGTAATCACCAACATCTTACCCAACTATATCAGTGGGCCTTTGGTGCTGCTTGGGGGATTGCTGTTAGTGCTTTGGGGACAAACTCGTACTGTCGGCTCAATTACTAAGGTACTAAGGGCAGAAGGCGGAGAAGAACTCATCGATGTCTTGCTGGCACATCATCGACTGTACCGAGGCCCGAAAATAGTTGTAATTGGTGGTGGTACGGGGCTTTCTACGTTGTTGAGGGGACTAAAAACCTACAGCGCTAATATTACTGCTATTGTCACTGTCGCCGATGATGGTGGATCTTCTGGGCGGTTGCGTCAAGAATTTGGAGTGTTACCACCAGGGGATATTCGCAATTGTTTGGCTGCACTAGCAGATGAAGAAAAGTTATTAACAGAATTGTTTCAATACCGTTTTCGAGCTGGAGATGGGTTAACGGGTCACAGTTTTGGCAATTTGTTTTTAACGGCAATGAGTGATATTACTGGAGATTTAGAACAAGCGGTTGCAGCCAGTTCTAAGGTGCTAGCGGTACGAGGACAAGTACTACCGGCAACTCTCAGTGATGTTCGCCTCTGGGCTGAATTAACCGATGGTCGCCGCATTGAGGGGGAGTCTAGCATTCCCAAAGCTGGAGGGAAAATTGTCAAAATTGGCTGTATTCCTGATAATCCTCCGGCAGTGCCAGCAGCGATTAAAGCAATTAAAGAAGCTGATTACATCATTATTGGGCCAGGTAGTCTTTATACAAGTCTCATTCCTAATTTATTAGTACCAGAAATTGCCGATGCGATCGCTCAAACAGATGCCCCCCGTATTTATATCTGCAATATCATGACTCAGCCGGGAGAAACTGAAGGCTACACTGTTGCAGATCACATTAGAGCTATTGATGCTGCTTGTGGGGAAAGACGGCTATTTGATGCTGTGCTAATCCACAAAAAATCTCCCTCAGAGCAATCACTCATCCGCTACGCCGAACAAAACTCCCATCCCGTTTTCCTAGATAGAGAAGCCGTAACTCTGCTAGGGCGAAGGATTGTTGCAGCTAATGTTTTATATGAAGATGAAACGGGTTTTGTCCGTCACAATCCGCAGAAACTAGCACAAGTATTGTTGCGGTGGTACGGTAGAGGTCATTATGGAAAAAGGAGAAATATCACGTCTTGACTCGGTTATGAAAATTTTTCTTGCAGATACAGAGGCGACGCTACACTTAGGTATTACTCTCGGCGAATCCCTAACTGCGGGCAGTGCAATTTTACTAAAAGGTGATTTAGGCGCGGGTAAAACTACCTTAGTTCAAGGTATTGGTAAGGGTTTGGGAATCGCTGAATCTATTGTCAGTCCCACTTTCACCCTGATTAATGAGTACACAGAAGGACGGCTCCCCCTTTACCACTTAGATTTATATCGCTTAGAACCACAAGAAGTTGCAGCCCTAAATTTAGAAAGTTATTGGGAAGGTATTGAGGTCATACCAGGAATTGTGGCAGTTGAATGGGCGGAACGATTGCCCTACAAACCAGATAGTTATCTAAGTGTGAATTTGACTTATGGGAATGGGGGTACTCGTCAAGCCGAACTCATACCATTCAATTGTGCCCTTAGCGAAACCATTGCTGCTCTCTAGGCTCATATCCCGACCGAAGTACAAGAAATTTCACTTTTTTAGATCGCAACACTAAAAATTTTTGTTAATAGTTGAGGGAGAACTTCACACTCCTTCTATCTGCCACTACCACGCTCACCACTGTAAATCACTAACATTGTTATCTCAACCCAAAATAAGTGAAAAAATTTTGTAACAGCAGCTTTATTGCTGCAATAATTCAGTTAAAAAACTGATTTAGATAGTGTATGAATTAAGAAAAGGTAAACTGTTGTTGGGTTAAATGAGAGTTTTTGCAGCAGTTAGTCAGCTTGATTTAGCCTGATTGGTTCTCTACTCTCATTAAGAGAACAAATCTGGATTATTTAGCAGTCAAAGCTAGTAGAAAAAAGTTAAACAACATCAAGCTATCTAGAAGTTATCTAACTTTTCCTTATACTCAATATAGCCGAATTAAAGTCACAATATATACACAATAATACTGATTTATATAATAGTTAAAAAATTAATTTAAGTAATTGTAAATACCAATAAATTTTTCGGTTGACATCTGTAATTATCACTGATAGCAGCTTTAAATAAAACATCTCGTATTTTTATGATAGTTATGTAAAAATACGAGATGTTTTATCTTATGTTAGTTGACATTAATATATCTACGTGGATACACTAGTTTTCTCTAATGAAAGAAGCGATCGCCTTTTTTATCGGTAAGCCAGAGTCATCTCTGGTATAGTACGTAAGACCTTGATCGATGAATGCCGAGGTAGTATCTATTAACTGCTGAATAATCTCTGGACTACTATTATCTATTTCTTGAGTAACTTTTTTACCTGTAAATCGGTTTTTTCGATCTTCTGGATGTAATACAATACGAGGATCTTTATAAGTTTCTTTTGGCTTAGGTTTGAATGTCTCATTTAATTCAAACTGAAGACGTAAGTAACGCTTAGACTCGTATCCACCCATGATTTGTCGGCAAATTGTGCTATCAATCTCCGATGTAGGTTCCATAAAGATATTAGTCAGATTTTGTACCCAGTCTAAGCCTTTCCATTTACTTATTTGTTTATATTGATATGGTTCACCAGTTTGACCTGTGCCAATAGAAAGGATAGAAATATCTTCCAATCGCAGATTATTTAGTTTATATTTTTGCTTTATTTCTGGAGACACTGAAGACTGACTGACCCTCATAGCTAAACTCAAAGCTGCGAGACAGGGATTGTTAGCAGAAACTCCTCCATCAATGTGTGGAAATTCCCAATCACCAAACTTTTCTTTATCTCTAGGTTCTAATTTATATGGTGGGAAAAAAGTAGGTGCTGAGGCAGAAGCGGTACATATCTCCCATAAACAACAGTCATCGTACCATCTATCTCCTAGATCGGGATGACAGTTTGTAAAAAAGGTTGTATTACGATATAGCGTATCGTAAGCCAGAATCAAGATAATAGGTTTTTCAATATCTTTTATTCTTGTGTATTTATAAGAATCTTTGAGGACACTAATAATTCCATCATGAGAATATTTAGATGTTGAAAATACATCAAGAATTGATTTGATGATTGACGGTAAGTTTTTATAGAGTTCTTTTCTATTCGGCGGAAAGATATCTTTACCTCTATCTCTATACAGTTTAATAAGTTCATCACTTGTCTTTCCTACAGCAATCCCCCCTGTCAATATTGAACCAGTAGAAGTGCCAGCAATGAGGTCAAAGTATTCGTGTAAGAAGTTGCCTTTACCCTGATTTATAATTTCTTGTTCTACTTGTTTAAGAATTCGGGCTGCAATAACTCCCCGAATACCGCCACCATCTAAAGCTAAAATTTTGAAGGACATAGCAATTCTCCTTGATTATTTCTACGGTTATCTTTTTGGGCATAGTCTCTGGTAAATACATGACCTGGATGAAGGTCATATATTATGAGATTGGTCGCAATTCAGTTTCATTTTGTTTACTGCTATCCAACTCTAAGATTTAACGAACCGCCTTCACTATGAGACACTATGTATATCTTGCTTTCCCATAAAGGTACGCACAATATCTCGTTAAAGAAGGTACACCAAACAGGGAAAACGAAGATTAAATAGATAATCTTATAGCCGTAAGGAGGGAGTTATTGAAGATTTGACTTCAAACACTTATAAATAAATTTAGAGTTTTATGTTGCAATTTCTGATACAGCAACAAGTCAATACCCTTTGGTTAAAAGGGTAAAGAAGCAAAAACAAAGATTTTCATCTTTTAGCTTTAACCAAACCGCTTTAGTCTAGTCTTAACTATGGATAGATGAAAATCTTGCCTGTTCAAGTATGGCTTCGATGTATAATTATCAGTCTACTACGTAAGCTTAAATAAATATTTGCTACAAGAAAGTTAAAGCTTGACCCCGGACTTGCGTATTTACCTGGCCTTTGTCATAAACTATTTCACCGCCGACAATGGTTGTTGTAGCCCAGCCGGTGAGGTTCCAGCCTTCAAAGGGGCTCCAATGGCATTTGGTTAAAAGTTCCTCGCGCCGGACTGGACGGTATGTATTTAAATCTACAAGCACTAAATCGGCATCATAACCAGGTGCGATCACTCCTTTATTGGGAATACCATAAGCCACAGCTACATTCTTAGACATCCAGTTGACAACTTGGGAAACAGTACACTTTCCCTCCATCGCCGCAGTTAACATCAAAGCTAGGGAAGTTTCCACCCCAGGCATTCCTGAAGGACTATTGGGGTATTCTTGAGCTTTTTCTTCTAAGGTGTGGGGTGCGTGATCTGTAGCGATGAAATCAATCACGCCATCGCGTAAAGCTTGCCAAAGGACTTCGTTATCGTGGGGCGATCGCAAAGGTGGATTCATCTGTGCTAAAGTACCAATCTTTTCATAAGCACTGGTGTTCAACACCAAATGCTGTGGCGTTACCTCTGCTGTCACCCAACTAGGTTTCTCCTGACGCAGTAAATCTGCTTCTTCGGCTGTTGACATGTGAAGAATATGCAGACGACGGTGATATTTTTGAGAAAGTTTTAATACCAGTTGGGTTGCCAACAAAGCCGCTTGATTATCTTGAATTTGCGAGTGAACGGCTGGATCGTGAATGTTGGCAAATTCTTGGCGACGTTGGTTGATTCTAGCTTGGTCTTCGGCATGAACAGCAATCAAGCGATCGCCTTTAGCAAATATCGTCTCCAATGTTGTTTCACCATCAACTAGCAATTGACCGTGCATCGACCCCATGAAAATCTTAATTCCTGGTGTGGGCTTGGCCAAAAGCAAGTCTGGAAGATTCTCTGCTGTTGCCCCAATAAAAAAGCCATAATTAACCAAGGACTTTTGTGAGGCCCGTTCTAGCTTGTCGTCCAAAGCTTGCTGTGTCGTTGTTAGGGGGCGCGTATTAGGCATTTCTAAAAAAGAAGTGACTCCACCTTTAGCGCAGGCACAACTAGCGGTGAATAAATCTTCCTTGTGTTCTAAGCCAGGTTCCCGGAAATGTACCTGCGGATCGATCACTCCCGGCAACAAAGTTAACCCTTCTGCGTCAATTTCAGTGACTACTGCTGTTTGGGAGATTTCTGGCGCAACTTCGACTATTTGGCGATCACGGGTCAACACATCCCCAATCATCATTTCACCATTGGGTAGGACTATGCAGGCGCGACGGATCAGTAAAATTTGTGGAGATGACATAAGGCTAACTTTTTTAGGCAGGGAGCTATATATTACAGATAACTATGCTTTTAGGTTAAACTTAGTCGCGCTCTGAGTGCTAATTTTTTTGCTGACCGTTAAAAAAAAGTTTATTTTTAATCTATGAAGAACCCCCTTTATCAATAATCTAAGATTGGTAGTCAAGATGCGAACATAACCAGGAAATTAAAATTTTCCCGTTAAGATTAACAGATAAAGTCTCACTAGGCGAGTTAATTACCTACATCTTTCCTTCAGTTAAGTAATTTCATGCAAAATCAAGTGTCTGATAACAACTCTAGTCAACAACCTGATAATTCCTGGATCGCAGAGCTAGGTAGAACAATTGTATTGAGTATTGTTCTAGCTCTGGGAATTCGTACCTTTGTTGCTGAAGCACGCTGGATCCCTTCTGGGTCAATGGAACCAACTCTGCATGGTACGCCAAACCAGTGGGAAGCAGACAAAATCATTGTCGATAAGTTGAAATATAAATTTGCTGACCCGCAGCGTGGAGATATCGTAGTATTTTCACCCACTAAAGAGTTACAAAAAGAACAATATCAGGATGCTTTTATTAAAAGAGTAATTGGCTTACCTGGAGAAAAAGTACAACTCAAAGATGGCAAGGTCTATATTAACAACAAACCCCTGCCAGAAGGTAATTATCTCGCTCCTAGCCAAAGCACAGTTATTAATGTTTGCCAATCAGGGCCACAGCCACCTTTTTTGGAAAAACCCCAAACTATACCAGATGATTCATACTTAGTATTAGGTGACAATCGTAATAATAGTTATGATGGACGCTGTTGGGGTGTTGTCCCTCGCCAGAATATTATTGGACGGGCTGTAGTTCGCTTTTGGCCTCTAAATCATATTGGAGGAATAGATAAAGTACCACCATATTCACAAACAAGTCCATAACGGATAATTTAGCTTGATGCTTTTGCTCAAGAAGAATTTAGGACTATTACATTCTTTGCTTGAGCAATCAGCTAGCTTCCAGAAGAAAGTAAAAGAAAATATGATATGCCCAATATCAGCCGTAAGACCATTGTTGAGGGTACTGTAATACTAGTCTTCTGGATTATTGGTACATATATCCTTATTTTTACCGAAGCTCGCTGGATTCCTTCTGGTGCTATGGAACCCAGTCTGCATGGTACGCCAAACCAGTGGGAGGCGGACAAAATCATTGTCGATAAGTTGAAATATAAATTTGCTGACCCGCAGCGTGGAGATATCGTGGTATTTTCACTTACTGAAGAGCTACAAAAAGAACAATATCACGATGCTTTTATTAAAAGGGTAATTGGCTTACCTGGAGAACAAGTACAACTCAGAGATGGCAAGGTTTATATTAACAACAAACCACTGCCAGAAGGTAATTATCTCAGTTCTGGGCAAAGCACAGTTATTGATGTTTGCCAATCAGGACCACAGCCACTTTTTTAGAAAAACCCCAGACTATACCAGATGATTCATACCTAGTACTAGGTGATAATCGTAACAGTAGTTACGATGGACGCTGCTGGGGTGTTGTCCCCCATCAGAATCTTATTGGATGGGCTGTAGTTCGCTTCTGGCCTTTAAATCATGTCGGAAGAATAAATAAATCGCCACTATATCCATAAATTAACAAAATTAGTAAGGTGGATAAATAACAAAATAATTTTAGATTGGTGATTTAGCAGTCCCCAATCTAAAATCTAAAATCTAAAATTGCTATGATGCCTTACCTAGCCAAGATTCTACTGTATCCAGTAAAATCACTGGATGGTGTTGAAGTTGAAAAGGTTGGAGTTCTTGCCAGTGGCGCACTACAGCATGACCGCGAGTTTGCCATCTTTGACGAACGAGGTAAATTTGTCAATGGCAAGCGTCATGCTAAAATCCATCTACTAAGGGTGCAATTTGCACTTTTCAATAGAACTATTTCGCTACAAATCCCAGGCGGCAACTCACAACAAGTTTTTCATCTGGATGAGGAACGGCAAGCCCTAGAAGCAACTTTGAGTAATTATTTTGAGTTTGCTGTTACATTAAGGCAAAACTCTCTAATGGGCTTTCCTGACGATACACACTCGCCAGGCCCAACAGTAATTAGTACAGCAACTTTGACAGAAGTAGCTTCTTGGTTTCCAGGTTTAAGTGTAGATGAAATACGCCGCCGGATGCGTGCCAATATCGAGATTGACGGTGTACCAGCATTTTGGGAAGATCGGCTATTTAGCGAACAAGGTGATTTAGTCTCCTTTCGAGTTGGAGATGTAGATTTTTTTGGGGCTAATCCATGCCAGCGTTGTATAGTTCCAACACGCGATTCTTACTCAGGCGAAGCTTACCCAAGCTTTCAAAAAATCTTTGCAACCCAGCGACAAGCAACTCTGCCTAATTGGGTTGCTTCATCGCCTTTTAATCACTTTTACAGATTGAGTGTTAATACCCAATTGCCTATATCCTCAGCCGGAAAAATTTTACAAATCGGCGATGGAGTTGACATATTTCCATAATAAAATTAACATTTGTTTACAACAAAAAACACTAAGTAAATTTTCTTGGATTTTTTTTGTTATTACTATGCATTTGTATGAAAATTTTAAAATTGTTGTAGTTAAATAGAGGTTTTTGTAGAAATCCAGAGGTTTCAAGACTGGAAAATCAAGACCTCAGCAATTAGAAATTAAATTTAGGATTAGGTGCTAATGGCAACCTGAATTTTAGAATGGCATACTGTAACTTATCGGGTAAATTTAAGTTTTTCTGAGGAAATGTACTGATACATTACCAAATAAAACTGAGCGAATTAAGCCGTAATGTTTACAAATCGCCTACGCCTACGCAAAATTTGAAAATTGGAGGTTGGAGAAACTTAACTAGTCAGACAAGTATCCGAACAAAATTTTTAATGCTTTTTTTATACTCCATTTTCTCAGAGATGTCATGATCGAAGTGATGACACACCGTAATTTTTTTGGTATTAAATGTAGCTGGCATAGCAAAAATGCCCCAAATATATGCTGGGGAAAAATTAAACAACAATGTTATCCAAACTTCAGTCCGTCAAATCTCTTAATTGCTTAGTTGGCAGAGTTTACGCCAGGATGCCCCTAAAGTATGTTCTGATTGTCCCCTTTATATTGCAAATTTGCGGGGCAGTGGCACTTGTGGGCTATCTTTCGTATCAAAACGGACAAAAGGCGGTAAGAGAGCTTGCTAGTCAATTAGAAAATGAAATCTGCGATCGCATTGAACAGCATCTTAATAACTATTTAACAACTCCGAAGCAAATAAATCAAATTAACTTAGATGCGGTTGAGCTAGGGATGCTCAACCTGTCTGACTTTAAAACTACCGGAAATTACTTTTGGAAACAAATGCAGGTTTTCAATGTTGGCTACAACAGCTTTGCCAACCCCAAAGGGGAATTTATCGGTATTGAACGTTTAGATAATGGCAAGCTGTTGGTTAATGAAGTTAGTCAGCAGCATGGTATTGGGAAACTTTATATTTATGATTCAGACTTGAAGGGAAATCGTCGTCAGCTTCAGCAAGTTAAAGATTACGATCCTCGTGTAGAAGCGTGGTATGCAGATGCAGTCAAGGCAGGCAAACCAGTTTGGAGTCAAATTTATCAATGGGAAGATAAACCAGAAGTTTTATCTATATCTTCCAGCTATCCTGTTTACAATAAAAATCATCAGCTTATTGGGGTGATTAGTGTTGATTTAATCTTGTCACAAATCAGCAACTTTTTAACGAAATTAAACACCGAACAATCGGGTAAAACTTTTATTTTAGAGCGTTCTGGGTTAATAGTGGCTTCTTCTACCGAACCACCATATACCATCATTAATGGTCAAATAAAACGTCGCTCGGCATTAGAAAGTCGAAACTCTTTAATTAGGCTCACAACCCAGTCTTTGATCGAACGCTTTGGCAGTCTTGGGTTTGTTGTGGGGAAGCAACAGCTAATTTTTAGCGCCGATGGAATGCGTTATTTTGTACAAGTAAAAAGTTGGAAGGATGAACTGGGTTTAGATTGGCTAATCGTGGCGGTGATTCCTGAAGGCGAATTTATGGAGCAAATTAATGAGAACACTCGCATTACCGTTTTGCTGTGCATAGTTGCTTTTTTAGTAGCTACAAGAATCGGGATTTTAACTGCTCGCTGGGTAATTAAGCCGATTTTACAATTAAACACATCAGCGAAGAAAATTGCTCAAGGTGAATGGGAGCAAACCCCAGAAATTCAGCGCTCCGATGAATTGGGGGAACTAGCCGAGTCATTTGAAACTATGGCAAAGCAACTGCAAGCATCCTTCAGTGTTTTGGAGGCAAAGAATGCTCAAATGCAAGTTTTAAATGAAGCTTTATCTGAAAGTCAGAGTCGGCTAACTCAATTTTTAGAAGCTATGCCAGTGGGTGTATTTATTATAGATGCTGAAGGTAAACCTTATTACATAAATCATATTGGGCAGCAAATTCTTGATCGAGGAGCGATGTCTAAGGACAAGCCCTTCTCTACGAGAGGCTGCGCCAACGGGTTCGGGGGGTCGCAAGACGCTCGAGGACTCGCTAACGCTACGCTAACGACGGGAACCGCCAAGACTGCGACCCCCTCACCGCTACGCGTCTACGCAGAAGTGAGCGGCGAACAATTGTCAGAGGTATATCAAGCTTACCTTGCCGGCACAGATCGACTTTACCCCAGCGATCGCCTACCAATTTTGAGAGCATTGCTTGGGGAAAGTACCAGGATTGATGATATGGAAGTTCGCCATATTGACAAGATTATTCCCATTGAAGTTTTGGGCAAGCCCATCTATGATGAATCGGGAAATTTGACTTTTGCGATGGCTACCTTTTTTGATATCACCCAACGCAAACAAGCAGAAAACTTATTAGCAGAATATAATCGCACCTTAGAAGCTCAAGTCAAAAAACGTACTGAAGAGTTCCAGCAAGTGATTGAGCAACTGCAAGCCACCCAAGAAGAACTAATTCAATCACAAAAAATCGCTGCCCAAGAACAGCAAGCAGCCGTTCGCGAAGCAGCGCGAAGCGCCGCCGCCAACCTCGCCAAAAGCGAATTCCTTGCGAACATGAGCCACGAACTGCGTACTCCACTCAACGCCATTCTTGGTTTCACCCAAGTTATGAGCCAAGATTATTCGCTATCTAGCGAACATCAAGAAAATTTGGCAATTATTAATCGTGCTGGCGAACATCTACTTAACTTAATTAACGACATTCTAGAAATGTCTAAAATCGAAGCTGGGAGAATCACATTAAATCGCAGTAGCTTTGACTTAATTCATCTATTGAATAACTTAGAAGAGATGCTGTATTTGCGTGCTGCATCTAAAAGCTTACAACTAGTATTTGAGTATGCACACGACATTCCTCAGTACATAGAAACCGATGAAAATAAACTATTTCAAGTCTTGCTCAACCTCTTGGGGAATGCCATCAAATTTACTGATATTGGCGGAGTAACTCTACGGCTGAGATGGGAGCAGGAAGAGGAAAATCTTTCTTATAACCCTCGCCTCTTTTTCGAGGTACAAGACACTGGTTGCGGTATTACTCCACAAGAAATTGGCTTGCTGTTTGAGGCTTTTGAGCAAACCGAAATCGGTAGAAAATCTCAACAGGGAACAGGACTAGGTTTAGCAATTAGCCGTAAATACGTGCAACTGATGGGGGGAGACATTACAGTCAGCAGTACTCCTGGTATGGGTAGTACATTTGCCTTTGATATTCAAATTGGTTTAGCTTGTCCGAGGGAAATGCCGATAAACCAAATTAAATCTCAAATTCTATCTTTAGCGCCGACTGAAAAAGCATACCGCATCTTAGTGGTTGATGATGCTAAAGAAAGCCGTTTACTGCTAGTTAAAATTCTGACATCTCTGGGCTTTGAAGTCAGGGAAGCTACAGATGGTGTGGAAGCAGTTAGTAATTGGGAATCTTGGCAACCACACTTAATTTTTATGGATATGCGAATGCCGATCATGGACGGCTACGAAGCTACAAGAATAATTAAAGGTAAACAAGTAGGGTATGAGACAGCCAATAGATTGCGGAGGTTCCCAAAATTTAAACAACTGACATCATCGGGGAGTCAGTACTTTAACGGTGGGTTAAGCAATTCAGGTGACTATGAGGTTCTCAAAACTGTATACAAAGCCTCTCCCACGCCAGAAGTAGCTGGTGTCATGGAACACAATCGTGATGCTTCTGGTGCGGCTATTTTGCGATCGCCAAAAGCCCTAGCTCCCTGTTTCGACTTGCTGGAGACGGGGCAGGGTTGTTTGAATAAACACACGATCGTTATTGCCCTAACTGCTAGCGCCTTTGAAGAAGAACGTCAGAAAATTTTATCTATTGGCTGTGATGATTTTATTCGCAAGCCATTCACACAGGAAGTATTATTGGAAAAACTGAGCCAACATCTGGGTGTAAAGTATACCAATCAAGTAGAAAAGCCAAATACAGCAGTTGCCGAGCAAGCTACACAGATATTTGTCAGTTTTGCTGAACTCCTGAGTCATTTATCACAAATGTCACCTGAGTGGCTGCAAAAGATCCACTATGCCGCAGCCAGCTGTAGCGATGAACTGATTTTAGAGTTAATCAAGCAAATTTCCTCAGATAATGTTCAGGTATCGCAAGTTCTCAGGGATTTAGCAAATAACTACCAGTTTGAGAAAATTATGGAATTGACTAGAACGAACGTAGAATGAATTACGAGCATTTAGACCCTAATAAAAAAGATATTTTGATCGTTGACGATATGGCGGACAACCTGCGGGTTTTATCCTCAATATTGGCAAGGGAAGGGTATAACGTTCGTAAAGCCTTGAACTGGCAAATGGCACTGACAGCAACTCAAACAGTATTGCCGGATCTGATTTTGCTCGATATTATGATGCCAGAAGTAGATGGCTATGAAATTTGTCAGGCATTTAAAGCTTGGGAGCTAACAGCCGATATTCCGGTGATTTTTATTAGCGCTTTAGATGATGTTTTTGACAAAGTTAAAGCCTTTAGGGTAGGTGGTGTAGACTACATCACCAAACCTTTTGAGTTTCAAGAAGTTTTAGTGCGTGTAAAAAATCAACTGGCATTGAGGTCAGCGCGATTAGAAATATTGAAACTAAATGTGGAACTGGAACATCGGGTAACACAGCGAACCGAGGAGCTAGAAAAAGCTCTCCAAAAACTTCAAAAAGAAATCAATTCCCGCCAAAAACTACAAAGTAAACTATTAGATATAGCGCTGCATGATTCGCTGACTGGATTACCAAATCGAGTGTTGTTTATGAGAAGACTAGACAATGCTCTAAATCGAGCAAAACAAGAATCTAGTTATCAGTTTGCAGTACTTTTTTTAGACTGCGATCGCTTCAAAGTTGTCAACGATTCTCTTGGTCATCTGGTGGGAGATGAATTGCTGATTTCTATCGCTCGTCGCCTGCAAGCGTGTCTCATACCTATTGATACTCTAGCACGATTGGGTGGTGATGAATTTGGAATTCTCTTAGAAAAGATTACGGATATCAATATAGCAATCCAAGTTGCCGATAGGATTCTGCAACAGCTATCACTTGCTTTTAAACTATCAAGATATGAAGTCTTTATGAATGCCAGTATTGGCATTAGTTGGGGCAATAAAGATTACGATCGCCCAGAGTATTTGCTGCGGGATGCTGATACGGCAATGTATCGGGCTAAGGCTCAAGGAAGAGCTAAATATCATGTTTTCAATCCAGCGATGCATCAGGAAGCTATTCAGCTTTTAGAATTAGAGAATGATCTCCGAAGGGCTGTTGAAAGGCAAGAATTCCTCGTTTATTATCAGCCAATTGTTTCTTTAATTACAGGTAAAATTTCTGGATTTGAAGCATTGGTGCGCTGGCAACATCCAACTCGTGGTCTAGTTTCTCCTACAGAATTTATTCCTGTAGCAGAAGAAACAGGTTTGATTAATGCCATCAATACTTGGGTATTACAGTCAGCTTGTCATCAACTAAGCATCTGGCAACATCAGCCAGTGACACCAGAACCTCTAACGATTAGTGTCAATTTGAGTGCTAGGTTATTTTTACAACCCAATTTTGTAGAACAAATTGACCGAATTATTTATGAAACTAAAATAAATCCTACATATTTAGAATTAGAAATAACAGAAAGTGTAATTATGGAAAATACTAATGCAATTAAGATAATTTTTCAACAACTAAAACAGCGAAGTATAAAGTTGGTTATGGATGACTTTGGTACAGGATATTCTTCTTTAAGTTACCTGCACAGCTTTCCTTTAAATGCACTCAAAATTGATAAATCTTTTGTCAAACGTATGCAGGATAATAAAGAAAATATGGGGCTAGTACCAGCAATGATTGGCATTGCCAATTCAATGGGCATGAGTGCGATCGCTGAAGGTGTCGAAACAGAAGAACAATTAGCCCAGTTGAGAAGCCTAAATTGTAATTTCGCTCAAGGATTTCTGTTTTCTGAACCCATAGAACAACAATTGGTTATTAAGTTGCTTGCCGTAGCACCTCAATGGTAGCTATCCACTAAGCACTTGAGAAGAATTTCATTGTTGATGTTCGTCGGCTAGATTATCTGTGTGGGCTATCTAGATAAGCTGCTCTAAGCAGGCTATCAGGTTCACTAAGCTCATAAATGGCTAATAGCTTTGGTAGTTTATAAAACTCTCTAGCCACTGTAGGAGCTAAACTATAAATATAAGTATTTTGGTGAAATTGATCAAAAAATCAGGATAATTTCAAATAAGCATTTACTATCCTCAATCATTACAAGCATAGCTTTTGATACATAATGCATTTCAATCAAACTAACCATCATAAAAAAAATATTTTGGTGGTCGATGATACCCCAGATAATTTGAGGCTTTTATCGGCAATGTTGACTGCACAAGGTTTTGAAGTTCGCAAAGCTTTAAACGGTAAAATGGCACTCACTGCATGTCAAATGGTTTTGCCGGATGTGATTTTGCTGGATATCAATATGCCAGGGATGGATGGCTATCAAGTTTGTCAACAACTGAAGGCTGACGATAAAACTTGTGAAGTCCCAGTGATTTTTATCAGCGCCCTGGATGATGTTGTAGATAAAGTAAAAGCTTTTGATGTTGGTGGTGTAGATTATATTGCCAAACCTTTTCATGGGGCAGAGGTTGTGTTGCGAATTGAAAATCAGATTAATTTACGTTTGCTCCAAGTTAGACTGCAAGAAAAAAACTTTTTATTACAAGAAGCTCTTGATAACTTAAAATCTGCTCAAGTTCAACAGATTCAGAACGAAAAGATGGTGGCGCTGGGGCAGTTAGTGGCTGGGCTGGCTCATGAAATTAATAATCCCATCAGTTTTATTTATGGTAATCTCCAATATGCTGGTCAATATGTGCAAGACCTAGTAAATCTAATTGAAGTTTATCAACAGGAATATCCTAAACCTACGCCAAAAATTCAGCAAATATCCCAAGATGTAGACCTAAATTTTATGATTAAGGATCTACAAAACCTCATAGGTGCAATGTATAGAGGCTCCGATCGCATTCGGGAAATTGTGCTGGCGCTACAACACTTTTCTCGTCATGACGAAGCAGAGATGAAGCGGGTAAATATCCATGAAGATATCGAAAACACTTTGGTGATGTTACAATATCGACTCAGGGAAGCAGCAGACCGTCCCGCAATTATTGTAGTGAAAGATTATGGTAACTTGCCCCTAGTTACTTGTTATGCGAGTGAACTAAACCAAGTATTTATGCATTTATTGAATAATGCTATCGATGCAATAGAAGAGAAAGTGGGGAATCAATCTTTTAATCCTTATTCCCTAATACCACTTGACGGGAGTCGCTCTACGTGGGAGGACACGCCAGTTCCTGCACTTGGAGAAACCTCAAAACCGCAGTGGCTCTTCCCTACTCCCCAGATTAGGATTCACACAGAGGTGACAGACTTAAATACGATCAAAATTGCGATCGCAGATAATGGTCCTGGTATAGAAGAGTCGTTGCGATCGCGTTTATTTGACCCATTTTTTACCACAAAACCTGTGGGCAAAGGTAGTGGGCTAGGATTATCTATTAGCTATCAAATTATCGTCCAAAAACACCGAGGAAATATTACCTGCACTTCTTCTGTTGGGCAAGGAGCAGAGTTTGCGATCGAAATTCCCATTGGGCAACCTGAGCATTAGCCAACAGCAAACTCGGTAAATTGTCTTTTGAAGAGGGAATGAAAAGCTAATACAATATAGGAATCCGCTTTGATTTTTGTATCCCTCACGGGAGCGTAGCCATATTTACTTGCGTGGGAAGGCAAGAGGCAAGGGCAATAGGCAATAGGAAAGAAGGCTTTTTGAGTTGTACGGAGTTTTTTCACGCAATCAAATATGAGTGATATATCTTGTTTAGCAATCCTGTGAATTGGAAAGTGTTATTAAAGATAGCGCGGAATCGGCGATCGCTTTCTTGCAATTTGGCAGTGCGTTCTTGTACTTTGGCTTCTAACTCAGTGTTGAGGATTTGGAGGTTGTGATAAAGTTCGGCTTGTTGAATAACGATCGTCCCGTCCTAGGAAGCGTCGATACAAAGCTCTATCTTCAGCAGAGTCTTCTACAAAAAATACAGTTATTGCATTGACTGTCATGTATCTCAGCTCCTCAGGAAGCTGCGGGAGTAGGAGAGAAGAATGAATACTCAGTAATAGCCAATACCCAATCCCCCATTCCCAATCTCTAATTCAGGAAATCCGGACTTTTTCTTGATTACAGACTACTATTTTTAGCCCCA
This sequence comes from Nostoc punctiforme PCC 73102, assembly GCF_000020025.1. Taxonomy (GTDB): domain Bacteria; phylum Cyanobacteriota; class Cyanobacteriia; order Cyanobacteriales; family Nostocaceae; genus Nostoc; species Nostoc punctiforme. The sequence goes on from NC_010628.1 coordinate 6,634,895, forward strand.
TAAACGCATAATAGAATAGTGAGCGATCTGTTCGTCCCTTTACAATCTCTCAAACAAGGTGACTGGTTCAAGCTCATCTGCGGAGCTAGCTTCCAGCATTTGCCGGCAGTCAGAAATTTAACGTTAGCCTATACTTTGGCGGGCGCTGACTGCATAGATGTTGCAGCTGATCCAGCAGTGATTGCAGCAGCGCAAGCAGGGCTACAAGTAGCTAAAACTCTAGCTAAAGATGCCCAAAAGCGAGGCTTTGACTACAAAGGCAACTTACCCTTTTTAATGGTCAGCCTGAACGATGGAGAAGACCCCCATTTTCGCAAAGCAGAATTTAATCCTACTGAGTGTTCTAGAGACTGTCCTAGACCCTGTGAACGGATTTGTCCGGCACAAGCAATCGTGTTTGACAGTATCAAAGATGACTTTTCGGGAGTAGTATCCGAAAAGTGTTATGGCTGCGGTCGTTGCATCCCAATTTGTCCTTATGGTATAATTTATACAGCTTCATACGTGGCACCGCCAGGAGCGATCGCGCCATTAGTAATGTCAACAGGAGTAGATGCCGTAGAAATCCATACACAAGTAGGGCGGTTGGCAGAATTTCAGCGATTGTGGCAGGCAATTTCACCGTGGGCCGATCAATTAAAGGTACTAGCCATCAGCTGTCCCGATGGCGAGGGGATGACTGATTACCTAAGAGCAGTGTATGACCTGATTTCCCCACTCAAAAGTGCTTTAATTTGGCAAACCGACGGTCGTTCTATGAGTGGCGATATTGGCGATGGCACTACAATAGCCGCAGTGAGATTAGGGCAGAAAGTTTTGGCAGCGAAATTACCGGGATATGTGCAGTTAGCAGGCGGCACAAATAGCTATACCGTTGCTAAGTTAAAGGCAGTGGGACTGTTAAACAGTGCTGAGTTCCGAGTTATGAGTGCTGAGGAACACTGTATTACTCAGCACGGGCTAAACCTTAGCTATCCGCTAACAGCACAGGCTAAACGCCCCGCTACCACTAACAGCACTCAGCACTCCCACATCGCCGGGGTCGCCTACGGTAGCTACGCCCGTGTACTGCTGTCACCAATTCTCGAAAAGTTAGAGAATAAGGAGGTAAGTAACACCAATATGAAGACGACTGTTTGCCTAGAAGAAGATGAAGTATTACTTTGGCAAGCTGTAGAACTTGCTCATTCTCTCGTTTCCCAGATCAAGTCATCTCAGAGAAGGGAGAGTGAGCATTAATTAAGCATAATTACTAAGTACAAAAGGATACTGTAATTTATGTTTAATTTATGTTTGTATAGTCAAGGTAGGAGGTTTGAGCATTGAATGAGCGCTTGAGAACAGTTAGAAGCTGAAAGTATCTGATTTACTGTTGTTTCCGTCACCATAGAAAGCATGACGATTACAGACGATCTCCAAAAGTTATTAGACATTTTGCCCCAAGACCTGCAACAAGTACTAGAGAGTCATCCCAAACGAGATAGTTTAGTAGAAGTGGTCTTGGATTTGGGTCGTCGCCCAGAGGCTCGCTTTCCTAATCAAGCTGAGTATCTGAGCGAAATACCCGTTACTCAAGAACAGATAGATGATTGCATTCAACGAGTCGGAATTTTTGGCGGAGATAATCGAGCAGGAATTGAGCAAACTTTGCATCGGATCAGCGCGATCCGCAACCGTACTGGTAAGATTATTGGCTTGACCTGTCGCGTTGGTCGGGCGGTATTCGGAACCATTGGCATGATCCGCGATTTGGTAGAGACTGGTAAATCGATTCTCATGCTCGGTCGTCCAGGCGTGGGCAAAACTACTGCCTTACGAGAAATTGCCCGTGTATTGGCAGACGATCTGCATAAGCGAGTGGTGATTATTGACACCTCCAACGAAATCGCTGGAGATGGTGATGTTGCCCACCCCGCCATTGGTCGCGCTCGGCGGATGCAAGTGGCTCATCCAGAACAACAGCATCAGGTGATGATTGAGGCAGTGGAAAACCACATGCCAGAAGTCATTGTCATTGATGAAATTGGCACGGAACTAGAAGCTTTAGCGGCTCGTACTATTGCTGAACGGGGCGTACAGTTGGTAGGTACTGCCCACGGGAATCAGATCGAAAATCTGATTAAAAACCCTACCCTGGCTGATTTAGTTGGGGGTATCCAAGCTGTGACTTTGGGAGATGACGAAGCCAGACGGCGAGGCTCTCAAAAGACTGTTTTGGAGCGGAAAGCCCCTCCTACCTTTGAAATTGCTGTGGAAATGTTGGAACGCCAACGCTGGGTAGTACACGAAAGCGTTGCTGACACAGTAGATAATCTGCTGCGCGGTCGTCAGGCTACCCCACAAACGAGAACCGTTGATGACCAAGGCAAAGTTGCAGTTACAAGGCAATTAGCTGTTGTTAACGGTCGCGGTGGACAGTTAGGGACAGTGGAAGAATCTTTCCCACCGGCACGAGCGTCTAATGGCTGGCGTTCTTCTGGACAAATGGTTGCACTGCCACAATTGCCTGTAGAACGGGTGACTGGACGTAGTGAGTTTGATCGATTGCTGGATGAATCTTTCAATTATTCTGAGAGCATTGATTTAGATGCTGCAACTAGACAGCCAGGGCCCAATGGTGAAGATTTGCCACTGCACGTTTACCCTTATGGCGTTAGCCGCCATCAACTAGAACAGGTAATTAGCGTGCTAACTTTACCCGTGGTATTGACAAAAGATATAGATAGTGCTGATGCAATTTTAGCACTGCGATCGCACGTCAAGAACCACGCCAAATTACGCCAAATGGCGAAAGCTCGTCATGTACCCATTCACATGATTAAGTCCAGCACCATTCCGCAAATTACCCGTGGCTTGCGGCGGTTGCTGAACATGGACGACCCAGAAATGACCGATGACCTCGAGCTGCAACTGTTTTTGCACAGTGGTAGCGATGATGAGATGGATGCCTTGGAAGAAGCTAGACTTGCTGTTGAGCAAATTGTGATTCCTAAAGGACAGCCAGTGGAGTTATTACCGCGTTCTCCCCAAGTCCGCAAAATGCAACATGAGTTGGTAGAACATTATCGCCTCAAATCGCATAGTTTTGGCGAAGAACCAAATAGAAGATTGCGGATTTATCCGGCGTAACTTCTACCCCTAACCCCTCTTCGCAGTGCAAAGAGGGGTAAAGGAACAAACCGCAAAGAACGCAAAGAGCGCAAAGGAAGTAAATATTTCAGCAATGCCAAAAAACCCGGTCATGAAGACCAGGTTTTTGTGGGGCCATATTTCCCCAAGGCTAGTTATAGAAGTTATTTATAAATCAGTGTTCTGCTAATTACTACCAAACTTAGATTATCAATTTCGGAAAATTATCGCTCAATTATCAAAATTTTCTCTCACTCACGTGTGCGATGCTTGGGTTGGGCTAGACCTACGCTCATATCTGCTATTAGCTTGATATCAGTGCGTAGGGGCATTGCTCTCTACTGATTGAAATTTAGATTACAACGTCTGTCTGAGAATTTTGCTATTATTTGCTACTTTAAAATATATGCAAATAATTGAAATTTCTCCATTCCAAGCATTTCGCCGGAGTGTGACGACGGTAATGCAAGTAGTTCCAAAGGAGCTACGCTATGTGGCAATTTTGACATTACTGGGTGGTGCAGGCCCAGCGATCGCCATTTGGCTCAATAAGATAATTATTGATGAAATTACCCGTTTATTGAGTACGGGAACAACGCAGAATGCGATCGCTCTGATTCTTTCTCAACCTGTGCTACTCTCCAGTATTGCAGGTTCATTGCTGGTGAATTTGGTAAGTGATGCGATCGCTAACATCAATAGTTTTGTATATACTTCCCTGCGCGATCGGATTACAGGCTTTATCCAAGGGCAAGTAATTGAGAAGGTTGCCACTTTTGAAGATATTGCCCTGTTTGAAACACCTGACTTACTCAATTTGTTGCAGTTGACCGAAAAGGGAATGCAACGACTTCCAGAGCTTTGTATCAGGTTGGTAACGATGTTAGAGGGAATTTTTATCTTCATTCCAGCCATACTGCTTTCGGTGTCCCTTGCTTGGTGGATACCACTAATTTTGTTTAGCTGCGTTACTCCTGCTATGTATGTAGAAAGGAAATATCGTAAGCAAGTTTGGAGGGTAGAAAAAACCCAAGCCAGTCTTCTTCGAGAAATGAACTTATATAAAACGGTTTTAACTGGAGAGACATACGCCAAAGAAATACGCTTGTTTAGTTTGCAGCCTTTACTACTAGAACGTTGGTATGGACTTTATCGCACCATTTTTAGAGCAATGGAACAGATCCGTCGTCGGGGGACAACGGCGGTTATTAGTTGGTCTTTACTCAGTGGCTTAGGCTTTGCGTTGCCATATTTATACGTAGTTCAGGGAGTGCTAGATAGAACCCATACTTTAGGGGATTTGGCGCTTTACACTGGGGTAATTTTAGAAGTGCGTCGAAGTTTGGATAATTTGATGTCTGGCGGGTCAGAGTTGTATGATATTGCACTGGCAACAACGCCCATTTTCCAACTTTTGGAATTAGAGCCGCAATTATCCAGTTCTCAATCAAAGTCATGGGGAAAAATCAGGGAATCGGCTGCTAACAATCAGAACTTTCAAAGAAATGGAAATCGGGAAAGTTTATCGGGTGAAGCATTACAGACAGGTATTGACATCAAAAATCTATCCTTTACCTATCCAAATAGCGAGCGCCCCATCCTGAAAAATATCAACCTGAAAATTCACCCCAACGAGATGATTGTATTGGTGGGTGAAAATGGTGCTGGTAAGACGACTTTAACAAAGCTATTGTGTCGGCTCTATGACCCTAGCCAGGGTGCGATTATTTGGAATGGGGAGGATTTGCGATCGCTCCCGTTAGAAGATTTGCGATCACGGATTGATGTAGTTATGCAAGATTATGCACGTTTTCCGACTACCGTGCGCGAAAATGTTGCCTTTGGCAATTTACCTAAAATGCAGGATGACGAAGCGATTAAGGAAGCGATCGCTGAGGCTGGTTTGGCGAAAGTAATTGAGAAGCTAGATGGTGGTTTGGAAACCCTCTTAGGCAAACAGCTAGAGGGTGGTATTGATTTATCAGGGGGACAATGGCAGAGATTAGCGATCGCTCGTGCTTTGTTGCGACTGTCTCCAGCCGAATTACTCATACTTGATGAGCCAACAGCAAATCTTGACCCCAAAACAGAACATGAGATTTACAACATTTTGCGTACTCTAGCGAAGGGGAGAATAGCCGTTGTAGTTAGCCATCGCCTCGCCTTAGCAAAACTAGCAGACCGAGTAGTAGTACTAGAACACGGTCAAATTATCGAAGTAGGCACTCATGATGAACTCATCGCACTCGGCGGACAGTATCATTTGATGTTTACTCGTCAAGCTAGTAGTTACAACTAAGTAGGGGGATAAGGGAGCAGAGGGAAAGGATTAAGAAGATTTTACCCTATATCCTCCTTTCTTTTAATGCTGTATTTTATACTTTTTAAGTTTTATAGCAGTAATTTCACCTGCTATATTACAAAAATCTATAGATAAAAACCGTGTTGACTCTGAAGCCAAAAATGATGTTTCTGTTGAATTATTAAGGTATCTAAGGTAACTACTTGATGAGCAGAAATACTGAAAAAATGGCAGATGACTTTAATCAAAACCAAACCTCAGATTCTCCTTGGAATCCTTTCGTGCCTACTAAAAGAGATATAAGCAGAACTAAAGAGCTATCAGAAAAAAGCCCTATCGTAGCTGGCGTGTTAACATTTTTTTTTATCCCTGCTGGCATGATTTATCTCGATAGAGGAGTAAATAATCTAAAAATTCTTGGATATGTATTTGTCACTGTTTTGATAATCTGTATATTTACATACGAAAAAAAAGACCCTCTAAAAACACTAAGAATGGCTAATCTAGTTGAATTATGTGGTAAGGTAGCTATAATTACGGAGAATGTCAAAGCAGTTACTCTAGCCCGTAAGCGATTACGTTCTAAGCAGTCTTCATAATTACTCAATATTAACTACTGTGCCTCAGCCGAAAATTATAAACAAGCTTTTATTATTTGGTATATAAGTTTGCCACCAGATAAAAAAGCTTGCTTTTGTAGGCTCAGATATATTTCACACGAATGCGAAACACTACTCCGGTAATTTATACTGCTCAACAATACGCTTGGCAAACTCTGGAACGTGCGCTTCTAATTTTTCTGGATGATTTCGCTTCACATACAAATAATTCCGAGTAAAGTGAGAATCAATCGAAAACCGCGCATATTCTAAACCCTTGGGGCCGATTTTTTCGATAACTACACCCATAAGTTTCGCTGCCCACATGGGGAGGGTAACGCCTTTATCGTAAGCGGGAATACTTTGCTGTACAGCTTCCTTGCGGTTGCCTTTAGACGTAACTGGTTGGGTGTCTAACTGGTCTTGCACCAAATCTAGCATTTCCTTACCAGTGTCATTTCTAACTACAATCCATTGCCAGCCGAAGGGTGCGCCCATGTAGCCAACAACTAAATCGGCTAGGGAGTTGACATAATCAAAACAACTCATACAAGATGGGGCAAAGACATCTTTGAGTTTGTTGGTCTTCAAGCCAAAGAAAGGCACTGTTTCTGATGAGCCATCCTCATGTTTGAAGTGAACCCGGAAGTCTTGCATGAATTCGTAATGGACAACTGTCTCTGGCGATCGGCTGGTGGTTTCTAAGAATTTTTGTAGTCCGGCGCGGTTAACATTATCTACGCAGGGTGTACCCAAAACATACAGCTTTTCTAAACCCAGTTGTTTTTCTACGGCTCGTAGCGCCTGGATTTGGCAACCAACACCAATTACCAACAGCCGCTTCATCCCCGATTTTTCTATCTGTTCCAATACGGAAAGGTTAGGGGAAAGCGTTGGTTTATTTACCCGCGCTGCTAGTATTTCTTCTGGAGTTCGGGCAATGATGGGCATGGGTTGAAAGCGGTCTTCTTTGGTGTTTTGCACACAAACCACACCTTCAACTAAGCCACGATTGAGCATTTCAATCGCAATGCTGCTAACAATACCCGTCCATTGTGCGCCTTCGATGGGCTGCTGTTTCCGCGCCGCTATCATGTCTTGGTGGACACCAAAGTATAGCTCATCGGGATTGTCGAGATGGCGCGATCGCGTGTGCGTTTCAACTTCTAGTTCGCCTATTTGCTGATTAATAAAAGCGCAGGCTTCCTTGACATAATGAATATAGTATGTATCGCATAGTCCGCACTCGCTACAAAGTTCTTTAGCAGGGCGGCGGCTGGTAGGTTTTAAGGCTTTGGCTTTTTTGTGAGGAGAAACTGAGGTCATATAAATTTTTTGTTTTATCCAGTAATCGCTTTTATTACAATACCTTTACTGGCTATGAATTCTTTCAACTCTCCTCCTCAAAAAGAAAGCACTCAGAAAGGGAAGAACTGGAGCAAGACTGAGCCAAGGCTTCCCAAAAAGTCAACGAAACTGGGGCTACCAGCGCTTACCTTATCATTTACGGGTGTTTGCAGTTCTTTAATAAAGGCTTGGGCTGTTTGTGTTCCAGGGCCATTGTTTTGGGATGTAAACAATTTTTCAGCAACTTGGGCATCTTGGAATGCACCTTGTCTATCTAGTATTTGGTAACGGGCGACACCACGGGCTAAATAAGCACCAGCATATTCTGGTTGAATAGCGATCGCTTGATTAAAATAACTGATTGCTTGCTGTTGGTTGCCTTTTTGACCTTCCGCTACACCCAAAGCATAAAATTCGTCTGGTGAAGCAATTTGTGATGGTATACCAACTGCACCTTGGAAGTTAGCACCATTCAAGTAAGCACCTTTCATTTCTGCATTTGTTAGATAAGTATTTCTCAAATCAGCACCCGCCAAATTTGCCCCGCTAAATTTAGCTTCGCTCAGGTTAACACCAAATAAACTAGCGCCACTCAAGTTTGCACCCCGTAAATCAGCGCCGCTCAAGTTTGCACGGCTAAGGTTAGCACCTGTAAGATTAGCCCCGCTCAAATTAGCTCCAGATAAGTCAGCCATTACTAAACCTGCATTAACCAAATCACAGTTTTGACATTGCTTGGTTGCTAATAATTGTCTAATATGTTCAGAATTTGCTGCTTGTACGCTTGTTGTCAAACTAATCGTGGTTAAAAATGCGGCTACACCTAGAATTCGGTTCTTCATATTCGCGTAATATTTTTTACTCAATATTCAACCTTGACTGAGATGGATTTATACCTCAGCATTATGATATGAGCAATCTTTACAATTTGACCTCTGTAGTTACCTATATCACTTGTAAATTTGGGTATAAGGGTTATAGGTTAGATTTAATACACCGTGTTTGCCGGGTATACCTTCTGTTGCGTCTGGTATACGATCGCATTTCTCTATTTTATAAATAAGCGATCGCATTGTAGAAAAATAACCAAGCTATGCCTATCAAGCAAAATGATGTACCTTCACAATAGTCGAAAATCAGGTAACAACCCTAAACTCAGTGCAAAACATCTCTTTAAATCAAGCATCTGCGACATCCAAATAGTTAGGATTTTCTTCAAGAAAGTAAATCAGTGGAGCCGTATACAAGTCAAGGGGCAAAAAGAAAAATTTGCTTTTGTATTCCCCGATTTTAAATAAATATGAGACTATAGAAACATTAAAGCAGTCAGAAAAACGTGAGTCAGCAAGACAAACTCTTAGACAAAATTCTCTCTGGGACTTCTGATACAGACATCCCTTTCGCCCAACTGTGGCAACTCTTATATACACTAGGCTTTGAAGAACGTATTCGTGGCGATCATCGTATTTTTGTCAAAGCCGATGTTGAAGAAATATTGAACCTGCAACATAAAAAAGGAAAAGCTAAAAGCTATCAAATTAAACAAGTTAGGGCAGTGATTCTCAAGTATAAGCTAGGAAGTAAAAATAATGTTTCGGTATGAAATTATTCTCTACTGGAGTGAATTAGATCAAGCCTTTATTGCTGAAGTACCAGAATTGTCAGGTTGTGCTGCTGACGGTAATACTTATCAAGAAGCCCTGCATAATGTAGAATTAGTTATGCAGCAATGGATAGAAACGGCTAAAGATTTAGGGCGTTCAGTTCCTCAACCTAGACCACGTTTGATGTATATTTAATTGATACAAAAGCCAAGTCAAACTTAATACGCTTGGGTTAAGAAAAATTGGAGGTTGAGTTAAGCAAAGTCCAACCCAACAAAGCCCCAGAAATGTTGGGTTTCGTTCCTAAACCCAACCTAAGCAATTTAAGGGTTTTGGTTCTAACTACACCGTATTGAAGTCAAACTAATTTTTTAACATCATCAGAAATATTTGACACCATCTGCCACAATTGTATCTATAGCAATTCTCAATCATTTATGAAAAGTTAAATACCCGACTTCTCAAAAAATTCGGGTATCGTGTAATTGGAAAGGTTAGTTACTGGAAATCTTACAAATTACCATGATATGTGATTTGTATTTGTCAGTACTATATTGAATAAGTTGCAGTCCAGAACGTTCTAGTTCTTGCAAAAGCTTAGGCATTTCATATTTATGATGTCGCCAAATAGTAATTTCTTCACCTTCAGAGATTTCAATCTTTTTATCTATCCCCATCCGGCTGAAATTTATAGTGTAATCATGATTAAATCTTATGTTAGCAACTATACTATCGGTTTTCAAATCATACTTTCTCACCAATTCGCAACCTTCAGATTCAATCCCAACCTTGTTTTTAACCCATCCATATATTTCTTCTACATGATACTTACAGCCACCTCTGACGTTTCCATCCCATTTTGAGTTAGAGCCAATTTCATTAGTGAACACTAAGAAATCATTTTTGCCCATGCTCTCTCTAAAGTTTTTGAATACCTTATCTCTATTTTGATGGTTTCCAATAGTAACACCTAAGTGTAAAAATATTTTTGCTGTATTGTCCATTTCAAGATCAGGATTATTTTGAAATAAGGTTTTTGGTACACAATTATTTTCTATGTCAATTGTAGAACTGATAAATTCAACATTGGGAAACCATTTTTTAAAATTATTCTTTGATAAATTCAGTAATTCTTCACTAATATCTAAGGCAACATATTTATTGATCTTATTTAATTTATTAAGTCTTTGAACAAAGTCTTTAACTGGATAGGAATTCCCTGCACCGACATCTACTATATTGATTTTCTCACCACTTTTAATATTGTCATTAAAATATTTAAAATTGCTTTTTAAAAGCTCAATTTCTACATTAGATATTCGATACCATCTAGGAATGATATATTTTTGATAAAAATCATCCCAAATTTTTGCACCTCTCCCTTTATAAGAATACTTTAATGGGATTTCTCGTCTGATTTCTAAAGCACAAATTATTCCTAAAATTTCTTCTTCCGAAAAAATAGAGTAGAACTCAGAACTTGGCTTTGCTGTGCGACTGATAGCAGTTGACATCTCTGAGGAAACTTGGGAATTGTCATGAAAATTTTGAGCCATTATTCTTGTTCTTTGGTTTTCTTCGGTATTTAAATGGATTAGCCGCAATGCTTGCCAAAGATGTATCTTCCCATGCCGTTGTCCCCAAATTTGAACCGGAATTTAAACTTTTCATCATAAATAGATCCCATATTCCCTATTGACCAGTTGTTTTTTTACAATCAAAGTGCGAGATAATTTTCCAAAGATAGAGGGGTGAATTCTAGTGGTTCAGCAACCAAAACTCCAGGAAACTTCGTCGATACAGTCAATACAGCGTGTGCTGAAAAGTTTAAGCACTTACCGATGGACTTCGCTAGGAGCATTGGTCAGCCTGTTACTGTTGACGATCGCAAATGCCGTTACCCCACAACTATTTAGATGGGGAATCGATCGGGGTATTACCCAAAAAAATCTCCAAGTTGTGCTGTACAGCGCCGCCTGGATGGTACTCGCCGCGATCGCTCGTGGTTTATTTAACTTTGGACAAAGCTATTTAGCAGAAGCAGCCTCTCAAGGTGTAGCTTATGACCTGCGAAACAAGATTTTCAGCAAAATTCAAAATCTCAGTTTCAGCTATCACGATCAGGCGCAGACTTCCCAACTCTTAACCCGTGTCACCAGCGATATTGAGCAGATCCGTACCTTTGTTGGTACTAGCTTAATTCAGGTCATTGGTGGAGTTGTCACACTGGTAACTATTGCAGTAATTTTGCTGGTGATGAACTGGGAACTAGCACTGATTACCCTAACAGCAGTACCCATATCAGCATGGTTGATGGCAAGATTTGTCGGTCGGAATAACAAACTTTTTCGGCAAGTACAAGAGCAATTAAGCGACCTGAATGCTGTATTGCAAGAGAACTTGTTAGGAATACGGGTAGTGAAAGCCTTTGTCCGAGAATCAGCCGAAAGGTCGCGTTACACAACCCTAAATGATGGTCTAGTTAGGGCAAACATGAAGACCATTAGCGCTATCCATAATACTTTCCCCTTTATCTTTTTGCTGAGTAACTTTGTCACACTGGCGGTTTTCGGCTACGGAGGAGCGCAGGTAATTGGGCGTAGATTTTCCATTGGCGAACTGGTGGCGTTTAACTCCTATCTGGCGTTGATTCTCCAACCAATTTTGTTGATTGGATTTGCTGCACCTGCGATCGCTCAATCAGCCGCTTCTGCTGAACGAGTCTATGAAGTTGTCGATGCAGAAGTAGAAATTCGCGATCGCCCCGGTGCTGTTCCATTCGACACCTGCGTTGGTAGAATCACCTTTGAAAATGTTTCCTTTCGCTATCCGGGAGCCACGACTGAAACCCTCAAAGAAGTTTCCTTTGAAACAAGGCCCAAAGAGCTAATCGCCGTTCTCGGAATGACTGGTTCCGGGAAAAGCACAATTATGAACCTACTTGCCCGTTTTTATGATGTCACAGGGGGAGCAGTTCGCATTGACGGACGAGATGTCAAAGATTTCACACTCAAAAGCCTGCGATCGCGGATTGGCATTGTATTTCAGGAAACTACCCTTTTCTCTGGCACAATCCGCGAAAATATTGCCTACGCTAAACCCGATGCAACCCTAGAGCAAGTGATTGAGGTTGCAAAAACCGCCCAAATGCACGATTTTATTATCAGTTTACCCGATGGCTACGAGACGATTGTGGGTGAACGGGGCGTAGGTTTATCTGGTGGACAAAAACAAAGAATTGCGATCGCTCGAACCTTACTAACCGATTACAGCATTCTGATTTTGGACGATAGTACCTCAGCCGTAGATGCCAAAACTGCTGCTCATATTCAAGCCGAACTAGATGGCTTAATGCGCCAAAAAGCTTGTACAACTTTTGTAGTAGCTCAACGCATTAGCACCGTTAAGAATGCCGATCGGATTTTTCTGATGGATAAAGGTCGATTAGTCGCCCAAGGTACTCACGAAGAATTGATGGAAACCAGCCCCCTCTACGGTGTGATTTTGGAATCTCAGGTAAAGGCGAAAGAAAAAAATGATACAAAACTAAGATAAATAGTGTTGCTTGAGATTTTTATAACAACCTAGTAATCCAAAATTTAAAATTGCTATGAGAGGCACTATTCCTGTTGTTGCATCTGAGCAAGCGAGTAAGCAACTTTCTACCCTGCGGCGTTTTTTGCAATACCTGCTACTTTATCGCAAAGAAATTCCCATCGCCTTGACATTAGTATTTATTGGTGCTGTAACCCAGGCAATTGGACCATTTTTCCTCGGTTGGTCAATCGATCGCCTAATTGAAAAAGGTAATTTACAAGGACTCCTACTGTTATTAGGGCTACTAGCGCTGAACTACGGACTTGGCATTATAGCAATCCGGGGTCAAATTATTCGAGTCGGCTGGATTATGCAGCGATTGTTGGCTCAACTGAGGCAAGATATTTTTCTCAAAATCCAAAGTCTCCCCCTCAGCTTTTTCGATCGCAGCGAAGCGGGCGATTTAATGAGCCGTCTGCTGAATGATGTCAATACTGTGAATCAGGCATTTGGACTGACGATCGCCCAAATGCTAGGCAACATTTTCAGTTTGGTTGGTATCATCATTGCCATGCTCTCAATCAACCTGCAACTTGGCTTATTGAGCAACCTGGTTGTGCCACTGATGATTTTTACCACAAGTTTGTTTGCACGTTGGGCAAGAGCCAGGTTTCGCGTTACCCGACAAACCATTGGGGAGCTTTCCGCCAAGTTGGAAGAAGATATTGGCAGTGTCAGAGAAGCACAGGCATTTAATCGGGTACAGACAAACATCGCCCAATTTGACGTTCTTAACGCTGCAAATCGTGATGCCAACGTCGAAGCTGTAGCAATTACTTCGGCCTTTTTGCCCTCCATTGATTTTCTCAATACACTCGCAACCGCAGGTGTGCTGGCTTATGGTGGCTATCTTGCGGTCACTGGGGCTGTAACAGTGGGCGTGGTGACATCCTTTTTACTTTACGTCCAGCAGTTCTTCCGCCCTATCCAGATTCTCAGCCAGTTTTACACCCAAGCTCAATCTGCCTTCGCCGGATTAGAGCGAATCTTTCTATTACTAGATGAACCGTCAGAGCTCAAAGATGCACCCGATGCGACAGAAATGCCGCCGATTCAGGGGGAAGTGAGATTTGAGAATGTCAAGTTTGGCTATAACCCAGATCAATTGGTTCTCAAAGGGGTGAATTTGCACGCCTATCCAGGGCAGATGATTGCACTAGTCGGGCCGACTGGTTCGGGAAAAAGTACAATTATTAACTTGATTTTGCGCTTCTACGATGTATTTGCTGGTGCAGTAAAAATTGATGATATTGATGTGCGTAGTGTTACCCAAGCCAGTCTGCGCCGTCAAATTGGCATCGTTTTACAAGATAATATTCTGTTCAGTGGTACTGTCGCCGAAAACATTGCCTTTGGCGCTCCTCATACTACCCAAGCTGACATCGAAGCGGCTGCACAACTGGCAAATGTACATGAGTTCATTACCTCATTACCACAAGGCTATACAACCCAATTGGGCGAACGAGGAGCGCCCTTGAGCCAGGGACAACGACAACTGATTAGTATTGCTCGTGCGGTGTTGATTAACCCACGAATTCTGATTCTTGATGAAGCCACCAGCAGCATTGACACGCGCACAGAAGCGCTAGTACAAAGTGCGATCGCTCGTTTGCTGCAAGGTCGTACCAGTTTCGTAATTGCCCACCGCCTCAGCACAGTTACTCAGGCAGATCAGGTATTAGTAATTCAGCAGGGACAAATTGTAGAGCAAGGTACTCACGCCGAACTCATCGAGCGGCAAGGTGTATACGCCAACCTCTATGGTCTACAACTGGGTGCAGCAGACACAACGGTTCTTCAAAACGAAAAGTAAAATATATGTAGCTCAAATTTACCAATTGTCAGAAAAGGAATGAAGCTACCTAACCTCGATTCAGAAACTATAAATCGCATTATTGAGATGGCATGGGAAGATAGAACATCTTTTGATGCGATTGAGGCTCAGTTTGGACTGCTGGAGAAACAGGTAATTGCCTTAATGAGGCGTGAAATGAAAGAATCTAGTTTTCAGATGTGGCGAAAGCGAGTTACCAAACGCCATACAAAACATTTATCTAAGCGAGAATTTATTGCAGGTCGGTTTAAATCGCACAATCAAAAAACGTAACTAATTGAAAGTAAAATGACGAAAGTTACACTCTATATTGCAGCTAGTTTGGATGGTTATATTGCTCGCAGCGATGGCGGAATTGATTGGCTATCAATCCTTGATATAGAGGGCGAAGACTACGGTTATGGTACTTTCTACGAATCCATTGATGCTATTGTTTTGGGTAGCAATACTTATGAAGTAGGGCTGGGTTTTGATGAATGGCCTTATCCGGGGAAGAAATCATTTGTTTTCACCAAACGCCATCTCCAATCTGACCGCGAAGACGTTGTGTTTGTTTCTGATACAGTCAAGAACGCCTTGGCAAATATAGAGGCTCAAGGTTTTGAAAATATCTGGCTAGTTGGTGGCGGAGCATTAATCAATTCATTTCTTCAGCACAGCTTGATTGATGAATATATTATTTCAACTATTCCAACTATCTTAGGTAGCGGTATACAGCTTTTCCCACCGCCTACCCCTGAAGAAAAATTGGAACTGATTAACTCAAAACAATATTCTAGTGGTTTACTGCAATCACATTATAGGCGAACAGGGAAGCTTTAAAAATGTATAATTCCTAATTATGCTTCAAGTGGTGATAAGTCCGATACTCAAAAATTCGGGAAATTTAAACACCACTTGAAACGTCAATGCCGCTATTAGCTATCCCGTAAAAAGCCTTGTTAATTACGAATTAAGTTTAAACAACCTCAAGAAGCTTCTGAACAGCTTCGCTAAACTGCTCGTAAGGAGAAACTCCCACAATAGTTTCTGCTAAAATGCCATCTTTGAAAATTAAAACTGCTGGAATACTGCGAAGACCGAATTTTTTGAAAATCGGCTTATTCCTGTCAACGTCTACCTTAACGACTTTGGCGCGGCCTTTGTATTCTTCAGCAAGTTGCTCCATCAAAGGACTTACCAGGCGACAGGGGCCACACCAAGTAGCAGTAAAATCAACAACAACAACTTTCTCTTCACTTCCATTTAAAACAACATCAAATTCACTTTCTTCAAGATAAGCAACTATCTGAGTATCAGCAGACATTTTTTAATTCCTTAGTATTAAACTAAATTGCAGCAAAAATCTCACTATACAAACTATACCTTCTTCTGTCCGTCAGGTTCACCAGCCACCTGTATTGGAAAATCCCCGCTACTGAGCAAAAGTCAGTAGCAGGAATTTAATAATCTTACATCTGGTGCCGCAGCTACGCCCGCACTTCTCTACGAGACGCTGCGCGTTAAGCGTAGCTATGCCGCAGGCTTTACGACAAGGCTCAGTGACCATCGTAGACATCGCACCAACCTACCTAATCCAAAAACTTCACGCCTTCAGGATGTAGAAGATGTAGAAGCATCATCTCGATCAAACAGTTCTAACAACCCAATGGTGCCTACAAAAAAAGTATAAGTGGCATATCGTATTGGCATCTTTTTTCTTGAAGGTGCATAAAAAGCTGCTACAATAGCTTCGATAAAATGGCACGTTATGGCAAAACGCTCAATCCAAAAAATTGGATTAAGGCTGCTGGGAATATTACTATTAGTTAGTAATGCATAAATATTCCATGATTCTAATCCAATTGCGCTGGATATAAGAACTGTAGATATAATTTTTACCATTGTAAAAATTTTCCTCTTTATAAGTTTTAAGTTCATGCTTTTCGCAAAACAATTGTTGAAAATTCTCTACAAGACTCGATGAAGTAACAGATAAGTTTATCTGTGAGAAACTACGCAAAAAATATCTCAAACTCTTATTTCTCGGTGTTCTCTGTGCCTAGTTTTTCTTTTACTCATGCGTAAATCTTATGTGTGTTATCTGAAATTCCCCTTAATTCAATCAATCTTATATCATAATTTCCATTTATTTTTGTAAAAGCCTATAAAAAAAAATTGGCATGGTGTATTTAATTCTGCCATACCCGTAAACCCTATGAGTAATGAAAATTAATTTACCAGATATTTAAAAAATGATAAAAGTGTGGAATAATGCATTGGTGATAAATTTAGTCGAAATAAGAGTCATAAGTCAGGAGCCAGAATACCCTTTCAGAGAAGCAAGCTACAGAATAAATTCTGTAACGACACTTCGACTTCGACAAACTCAGTGCATCGCTAGCTGATAGCGCAGTGTAAAGCCTGCGTCATAGCAATTCTTAAAGAGTGTCTTAATTCTGACCTGAGCTAACTGAAACGTCTCCAGCTTGACTTCTAAATTCTTCTTCAATCCCCTCTAGATTTTGATAAAAAATGAAAAGCTATGATTGCTCAACATTACAACTCAATTCACGTTGAAAATGACTTGCTTCAACAAATCCAAATTAAAGAAAATCAGTTAAGAATTGCACAAGAATCTAATATGATTCATGTAGCAGAAGCACTACAGAGTCAGTTATTAAAGTTGCAGTGTCAATTATCAGAGCCGCAAGACGTTGAAGTCCAAGCATTGATGAGTTTGCTAGACGAGTAGAATTGTAACTTTTTGTTACAAAAAATATTTAAAGCACAAAAACTCTATTTGTGGAAAGCAGAGTGAAGTTATTGTGATGCCTGAAAGTGCTATTTATGCGCTGTAGCTCAAAGCGAACTAAAGTATCAGTATCATAGAATCACAATACTTCCGACTTAGATAACATATAAGGCTCAGATTTGATTTTTGCGAAACTGGTAGAACTCAAAGAAGCTTTTTTTCTGGTGCCTCTTGCCTGTCCACACAAGTAAGTATGGCTACACCATGCTGCGCGAATAGAAATTAAAGCTGACGGCTATATTAGGGTTTTTGCTGCGTAGGTGGTCTTTTAATCTGCTGTACTGACTCAATCTTAAGAACAGGCTTAATTGAGCGCAGTTGCCTTTGCCTAAGAATTTGAATTTCTCTCTCAATCGAATCTTTTCCTTGTCTAAAAAAGTCTTGAGAATTATATGGAACTAAGTCACGGGATAAACTTTGAGCTTGTGCAGGAGTCAAACTAGGAAGGGGTTGTTCTGCATTGGCAGAAGTTTGCACAGCCAGCAAAAAAGCTGTTGAAATCAGCAAGAGTTGGATTTTTATACATCTAGTTAATATCAGGTTTAACATGATTGATACATCTGTTGTGTAACTGCTGCTTCAAACCATTTTCTGTTGGTCTTACTATAAACAAGGTACACTTATTGGCTTGTTAATTACCTCCCGCAAATGGGTGAATTAATCAGTTAAACTACCTTATTAAATATTTTGAACTAGCTGATATAGGAATCAACTTTGATTTTTGTTCGCGCATACCTACTTGTGTGGTAGGCAAGAGGCAAGAAGAAAGAAGGCTTTTTGAGTTGTAAGGAGTTTTTTCACGCAATCAAATATAAGTCCTATCTTATCCAAGGTTCGAAATAGGAAAAAGTTCTGTTAGGTTGGGTCGCACTCTTGGGAATAATACTACTTGGGCGATAGCCTCAATATACCTCAGTGATACTGCTGTATTATATACTTCTTGTCTGTAACAGCTAATACTAAATCATGAAATTGTATTTTATACAGGTATTGTTGGTCAAATTTAGACAATATCAACAGAGATATTGGCTGAAACATGGTTATTCTATGTTTTATGCTTGCTAATTGTTAAATTATATAAATTTAATTTATACTAAAATATATCAGTATTTTAACTGTTGTCTTACCTGTTAATACTTACTTAATATGTAGCACAATCTTTTTAATTATCTTAGCCATTGTGAAATCTCTTCTACAGACTTACTTAGAACAAGAAATTTGGATATTAGTACGAGAAAAGTGGTATTTCGCCACAATTATTGGAGTTTGGGATGATTTGTTATGGTTTAAACATAGAACTTACAACAAAGATACAGAAGAGGATACCCTCTGGGAAATGGTTGTAAAAATCAGTGAAGTAGTTGCTATTGATAAAGTTAGGTCTGTTATTAGTAGAAAACCAGACGTGCTTATTTCACGGCTACTAGAAACTGAGCAAGGCACAAACGATTATCATCAAGATCATGAACATTAATTAATAGCTTAATAGTAAAAATACTTGCTTGTCTCCTACATTCACTGATAAAACTTGAGACAAGCGGTATAAATCAGTAAGCTAAGAGAGTAAATATATTCACACAACGGAGGTTTAATAATAATCTGATAGACTATCTTAAATTTGAAATTATAAAAGCTGGTAGCTCAGGGCTGATAACTAAATATGAGTGAAGCCTTATTCTGTATCGAAAATCTGCGAGTTGCCTATCCTCAACGGAGTGGAGAAGAGGCAAGCTGGGCGGTTGATGATGTATCTTTCACCTTGCAACCAGGTGAAAGAATGGGATTGGTGGGAGAGTCAGGTTGTGGTAAGTCAACTATCGGGCGGGCAGTAATGCGTTTACTACCAGCCTCTAGTTGTGTTGAGGGAAAGGTGACATTTCAAGGACAGTCGGTGCTTGACTTGATGCCTAACCAGTTGCGGAAATTTCGAGGAGAGGCGATCGCCTTAATTTTTCAAGATCCCATGACACGCCTCGATCCGTTGATGACGATTGGTAAGCATTGTATCGAAACTCTTCAGGCGCACTCACCACAATTATCAACGCGGGAAGCCAAAGAAAAAGCACTTGCTACTTTGGCGAAGGTAAATATTCCCGCTAGTCGCTGGAATCAGTATCCCCACGAATTTAGCGGTGGAATGCGCCAACGGGTTGCGATCGCTTTAGCTTTACTCCTCAACCCCAAGTTAATTGTTGCCGATGAACCCACCACCAGTTTAGATGTCACCGTCTCCGCGCAGATATTGCAAGAATTAACTCGCCTGTGCGGTGAAGAAAACATGGGATTGTTGCTGATTTCTCACGATTTAGCAATGGTGGCTGAGTATTGCGATCGCATTGGCGTGATGTACCAGGGCAAAATGGTCGAAATGGGTTCTACAGAAACCGTCTTTAGACAACCTCAACATGAATACACGCGATCGCTCTTAAAAGCAGCTTTACACATTCAAGCAGTAAACGATGATGGAGAATTGATAATTGCCAACGACTCAGAAAAGCAATTACCGATTATTAATAAGCAATCTCCAATTTTGAGTATTACAGAACTCAAGCAATACTACACCATAGAACCTAACTTTATCGAACGACTGTTTAACACACAAGCGCAGACAATTAAAGCAGTAGATGGTATCAACCTGGATATTTATCCAAGAGAAATTCTCGGCTTAGTCGGTGAATCAGGTTGCGGTAAAAGCACACTATCACGAACAATCCTGCAACTAATTCGTCCCACCAGTGGCAAAGTTAAATTTTTAGGACAAGATTTAACTACACTGTCGCCTCAAGAAATTCGCTCCTCACGGCGACAAATCCAAATGGTTTTTCAAGATCCTCATGCTTGTCTCAATCCAGCGATGACTGTGGGACAAAGTATAGCCGATCCTTTATTTATCCACAATTTAGCCGATCTTGTTAAGGCAAAAGAACAGGTTTTGTGGATGCTAGAGAAAGTTGGGTTAACACCCTCAGAAGTATATTATGAGCGTTATCCATCAGATTTATCTGGGGGGCAACAGCAAAGAGTTGCGATCGCTCGTGCTTTGATTACTCACCCTAAACTTTTGATTTGCGATGAACCTGTGAGTATGTTAGACGCAAGCGTGCAGTCGCAAGTACTAGATTTGATGTTGCAATTAAAAGAAGAATTTGAGTTAACTTATCTGTTCATCACTCACGATCTCTGGTTAGCTAGATTTTTGTGCGATCGTATTGCCGTGATGAATGGTGGCAAAATTGTCGAACTCGGTCTAACAAAAACTATTTTTGCCAATCCTCAGCACCCTTATACCAAAACACTACTAGCTGCTGCCCCCTTACTAGCACGCGCCTAACTCAACAAAGTGAGGAGTTATGAATTACTAACTCCCCACTACTAACTCGTGTACAGACGCGATTAATCGCTTTTCTAACTCCTAATTCTCTTCCCTCCCCTTAAGCAATTTAGTTGCTTCTCCACTCGAAGCATATAGTTCAACGAATCTTTTAAATAGCAATGCAGTCTCGTGATTTGAAGCCCTGCTTAAGTGGAATAAACGCCCTATATTTTTATCCGCTAAAGCTCTTAAATAGGGCAAATCTTCAAATAGTGTCAAACAAGAAGCAAAATGCAATATTATTTGTAATAATGGCTTTGGCCACTCTAGGTCACTATATATATCTATAAAGAACTGATGTTCTGAGTCATTTAACGGAAAAGCATTAAATAAAACAACTATCCTTTTGTTATTGTAAACTGGAATGCTCAATTCAACGGTATATGGAGTATGTAATATTAAATCTACCTCCACAATCGGTTGCCGCCAAATTCTCAAAGGATTAGCTGGCGAGTCTAATATTGTTTGGAATTTGATTATTCCACCAGTGTTAGTGGGCTGAAATTGGCTAATTTGGAAAATTTTCAGGTTATTAAGGCTAAAATTATGAACTGTTTCTAAATGCTTTAAGTTCAATAGATGATAAATTTGGCAAAGATAAGGAAACGGTAAAATATACTCCTGGCTGATCATGTGGAGCTTTCTTACTTGAAGCTTATTCGCTTGAGTACGAGCGACATATTCTTGATATTGGCTGGCACCTAAATCATTACTGTTAAAGCTTTCGTTAGGCTTGAGATATAGCCAACTCACAAAAAAGAAAGAAGCTGTAAATAGCTGAAATAGTTCTATATAAGATAAATAGCCATCAGCAAATGCAGCGACACTTCTATCGGTTATTCCAAAAAGCCAAGATGGAATACCAAATATCCAGATATTACTTTTAATTTGATCTATAAAAAGTGCTATTTCAACATTTGAGACATTCTTACCTTGATTTACACTTAATTCATCATTATTTTTTAGACAATTAGTAAACATAATATTTCTAATACACGTAATTTTAGTAATCTATAAAATCTATTTATATTAATCTTAAATACCAATCTACAGCCATAACCTCTATCTTTAGCTGTATATACAAGTTGTATTTATTTCTATCCATTTAAAAGAAGTTCTTATGAGTATGGCTAAAAATTCAATCCCTGATTAGATGTAATACTAAATTCTACGCATATCTAAATTCCTTGTAAGTCTTGCTCTTAAAGCATTTAATCTTGTATTCTCGGATTTATGTATAAATTAAAAGGAACAAATTTGCTAAAATCTTTCTGCTAGCTGAGTACAAAACATTAAACTATCTCACTTTTCCCAGTGGTATATAGATAAAAAGTTTATTTTTCCTGACATAAGAAACTGATCTAAGTAGTGCGGTATGAAAAAATCAACCTATTTAAATATAAATAAATAGGATTTCTCTACCTATTGAGGTAACAGAGATATAGGTGCTTGTATATCAAAAGAGTATTTCTAACTAGTCAGAAAGACAAAATTATGTAAAAGCCCAGAACTGTGGATCTGAATGTGGAAAAGGTCATTTTCAGGGTTTCCCAAACCCTGATTTTTCCATAGGCTGATTATCAATAGCTCTAAGTTAATGATAATCAGCCTATGGAAAAAGCCAGGCTTTTTCGGGACTTGAGGACTTAGCGTGAAAAGTCAGAGCGGCAGAATCCCGGTGATATAAAGCTCTCGCTGTTATGAAAAGCCAGGGGATTTAAATGTAACTAGTAGTTAATATTTGATATTGATTTGGGCAAAATGATCTCAGGCTCTTTCTATGACAGTAGATTTGGCCAAATTCTCTAATGATAACTTCTTCACCAGTAAATTCATAGATATGAGCAACTGTACCAAAACAAAATCTCTGCATGGCTATCGCATTTTCAAGTTACTTTACTCTGGTAATAGACAAATCAATTCACTGTATTGAGATATGGATAGCTTTCTCAATGTTTAAAACTAAAAAATAGTGAATCAGTATGTCTATTGAAGAGTTAAATCAAGAGTTAACCAGATTACGTCAATGCCTTCAGCAACTAACAACAGATAATGCTGAACTACGCCATGCAGTTCTAGAATATACTACTCAATTAAAGCAACACAAGAGCGAACAGCAAGCTGCACTGCATGAGCGCCAACGGATAGAAGAACAACTGCAAACTACTCAACAGTTTCTGTATTCTGTGATTCAAACCATGCCTGTAGCAGTTTTTGTCAAAGATGCGGCTGATCTGCGAATTGTCTTATGTAATCAAGCCGCAGAAAAGTTAGCTGGTGTCAGTGCTGATGAAATTCTAGGAAAGAACGACTACGACCTATTTCCCAAAGAAGAGGCCGATTTTTTTACCCAACGAGATCACGAAGCACTTAATAGCAAAACATTATTAGAGATTCCTGAAGAAATAATTCGGAAAAAAAGCGGCGAAACCCGTATTTTACAGATTAAAAAAGCTCCAATTCTTGATTCTCAAGGTCAGCCTAAATATTTACTAGTGGTTCGAGACGACATTACAGAAGATAAACAAGCAGAAGCTCAACTCAAACAGCAAGCAATAGAACTAGAGCAAACTCTCAAAGAATTACAAAGTACTCAAGCTCAACTTATCCAAAGTGAGAAAATGTCGTCTTTGGGTCAATTAGTTGCTGGAGTTGCCCATGAAATCAATAATCCAGTAAATTTTATCTATGGCAATTTAACTTACGCTAACCAATATATCCAACAACTACTGAATCTACTTCATCTTTACCGCATAAACTATCCCAATCCTGCTCTTGAAATTCAAACGACAATTCAAGAGATGGAATTCGATTTTTTAGTCGAAGATTTGCTGAAATTACTCTCTTCAATGGAAGTCGGTGCTGAACGCATACAGCAAATTGTGGTTTCTCTTCGTACCTTTTCGCGGCTAGATGAAGCTGAGTTAAAAGCAGTGGATATTCATCAGGGTATTGACAGTACACTGAGTATTTTGGAGCATCGTTTGAAAACTAGAGCCAATCATGTCCAAATTCAGGTTGTTAAAGATTATGACAATTTACCTTTAGTTGAGTGCTATGCTGGCCAGCTAAATCAAGTATTTATGAATATTTTGTCCAATGCAATTGATGCTTTAGAAGAGCCATTAATTCAAGGTAAACTCTCGCATAACCAGCCACAAATTCGCATTTGTACTCAACAACTGAATCCTCAAAAAATAGTTATTCGGATCATCGATAATGGCCCTGGTATTCCTGAACAAGTTAGACAAAAGTTATTTGATCCTTTTTTTACTACCAAAGATGTGGGGAAAGGTACTGGTTTAGGTTTATCAATTAGCTATCAGATTATTACCGAGCGGCATGGTGGTTCGTTAGAGTGTGTTTCTTCTCTTGAAGGGGGAGCAGAACTTATTATTACAATTCCAGTTGCACAACCCAAACAGTAATTTGGATTCAAAATGTGTGATTGCAGATATCTGGAACATAGCGAGGATTTGGGGGATTGGTCAACTAAAATTCGCAATTTGCAATGACGCTCTTTCGTCGCTAACGCTGCGAAGATCGCAATTTGCAGTTAAAAAAATATAAAGTTTATAAATCGAATCAGGAATAAGAATTTATTCTGTGTTATTTAGAACCAAGTTTCGCCTGAAAGCCTTTAATGCTCAGTATCTGAAAAATAAAATAATTTATCTATTTGATGCCAAGCTATCTGGGGGAATATAACGAAACTCCAGTGAGGTTAAGCAATGGTTAATCAGACATACACAGTTGATGTCTTAGTTGTCGGTGGAGGAACCGGAGGCACTGCGGCTGCTATCCAAGCGGCGCGACGGGGAGCTAAAACGATATTGGTGAGTGAATTTCCTTGGTTGGGGGGAATGCTAACTTCGGCTGGGGTGCCTGCACCCGATGGCAACGAATTAGAAGCCTTTCAAACGGGTTTATGGGGTGCGTTTTTGCAGGAATTGCGGCAACGGCAGCCCGGAGGATTAGATAACAGCTGGGTAAGCTTTTTTAGTTACGATCCTCAAATTGGGGCAGAGATTTTTGCAGATTGGGTGCAGGAATTACCAAATCTGCACTGGATTTCTGGACAAGTACCAATAGAGGTATTTCGCCAAGGCGATTCTATTACTGGTGTGCGCTTTGCTGATTTTGCTGTCATAGCCAAAATTATTCTCGACGGTACAGAATTAGGAGATTTATTAGCTTTAGCTGAGATACCTTACCGTTGGGGCTGGGAATTGCAATCTGAATGGGGAGAACCAAGTGCCCCAGTGGTTTTTAACTCTTTCACCCAGAAATATCCTGTGCAAGCGCCCACTTATGTAGTGATTATGCAAGACTTTGGTGATGCTATGTCTACGACATTCACTGAGCGATCGCGTAGCGTTTCGCAGAGAAGTCGAAGTGCGGGCGTAGCTGCGGCACCAGAAATTCCGGCTGCCCCTAACTATAATCTATCCCAGTTTACAGATGCTTGGGATGGCTATGGAGCAGAGACATTTTTGAATTATGGACGTTTGCCTGGTAATCGATTCATGATTAATTGGCCAATCTGTGGCAATGACTACGGCCAAGGATTAGGGCGGCTGATAGAGTCAGATGTGTCCAGAGGTGAATTCATCCAAGAATCTCGCTGGCATAGCCAAAATTTTGCCCATTTTATTCAAAATCAGCTTGGTCGTCGCTATGGTTTAGCAGAAAAAGTATTTCCTCACGCCCCTACAGCTTTTGCACTGCATCCCTATTATCGGGAAAGCCGCCGCTTATTAGGACTAACTACTGTCCGAGAACAGGATATTTTGCCGATTGCTGGGGGAAGAGTTGCATCTATATTTAATGATGCGTTCGTCCCTGGCGTTTGCGAAGCAATCGCAGTTGGTAACTACGCCAATGACCATCATTATCCTGGTGTTCAATTTTCACTACAACCAAAATCTATCCGTTGGGGCGGGCGTTGGACTGGAACACCCTTTACAATTCCCTACAGTTCCCTAATTCCAGCCACAACAGATGGTTTTTTAGTTTGTGAAAAGAACATTTCTGTCTCTCACATTGCCAATGGCGCTACCAGATTACAACCTGTGGTTATGGGCATCGGTCAAGCAGCAGGTATGGCGGCGGCGATGTGTGTTGAGTTAAACTGTCAGCCGAGGCATTTACCTGTTAGATCGCTGCAAACAGCTTTATTAGAGGATAATCGTTCAAAAACAGCAATTATTCCTTTCTTTAATCTTCCACCCAATCGTTCGGATTGGCTGCACTGGCAACTGTATTACTTAAATAACCCACAAGCCTATCCAGATAGTGGTTATTGCCCTTGCCCATCGGAGAATGAGTACCGTGACTCTGCTTTTGATAAGGCATTAATTCGGGAAAGTAACTGTTTTCAAGGCATTTTCTCCCGCTTGGAACAGCAGGAATACAGATTTGCTGTCACAGCGCCAACCGCATATCAAGGGCAAAATTGGCAGCTTGTGACTTTGCGATCGCATATCGACGAGCAATTACGCACTTACCCCCACGAACAATTAGTTACATTGTGGGGTCGTCAGAACCACTTTGGTAATTGGTTATTAGTCGAACATTTAAACGGAGGATAAGAAGAGTTTATTTTCAGTAAAACAGAATACTTTTTGATTAATTATCCGGATATTAATCAAAAAGCTAAGTATCAGTGAAGTGGAGAGTTCCAAAATAGACATTTGCTATGCGTGCTGCCATTTCACTTTTAGTATCGAGTCTGGTGTTCGGCCCCTTAGCTTCTAACTGCCAAGCAATGGTCAATCACTTATCAACTGGGCTACTTTCCACGCCTACTTCGGAACAGTGGCTCTCGGCAGCATCTGAACAAAATCCAGATGATGCGCCACGTCATCGCGGTAGTGGGCGTAGGGAAGTGACACAAAAATTCGGAAATACCTATGTTGTGGTTTAACTACTGTAGGATAATGCCTGTTTTTCAAAAAGAACCAAAGTTCCAGAAAACACGATGTTATGCCAACATATTTGACACAGCTTTTCTGACAGAGATATATACAGTTGACACGCGAAAATCTTCAGCGATCGCTTAGTATTTCAACTGCAAGCTTTGTATATCATTCGTTGGTCTTTTAATCTGGCGATCAAAACGCAAATAAAATTAAGTGTCTTGATCAACAGCATTAACAACTCCCAAAAGCTACATAACTGTTGCTTATATTCGGTCGGAAGCTCTGCATCTCAATCCTTAACGGCTCTAGAAATAGATGTTATTTAGACTATCAGTTAATCTAAAGCACGTCTAATTCAAACATTTTGCTTGCTAAGGAAATAGTCTTAAGGCAACTTCATTCACTTTATTCCCCAATATCTTTTCTTCTCATACATTGAGTAGCTGGCTTCTATATGAGCAACTAATGGGTCTTCACTTCGACGCGTGTTTAGCGTCCTTTACCTAAGCATAAAATCCCTTTCGTTCCATTTGAGCCTATCTAGGACATGGATTCGCACAAGTAGTATAGATTGATTGCACTTGGCAACAAATATTACTATTTATGAGCTACTCTTGCACCCTGGTTCGTTCTCCTCGAAGAATTTGCTAGATAATCTCACTCATCTTAATTATTCTACACCCAATGACAGATGCAAAATTTTGCATCTGTCCTTTTTAGGTAAAGTTTCCTTAAAGAAAAGGCAATGAAAAGGTATTGTTTCAAGCTGGCTTATGAGCAATGAAATACTTGCTCATAAAATGGTCTTGTATCTCAATATTCTCAAAGCCTACTCTCTGTAAACGCTCTACCAAGTTATCAGTGGTGTAATGCTTGTAATAGGGTTCATGGAAAGTTTCAGGAAAAGAGTCCATCATATATTCCAACTCAGGTGAATCACTCAACTGAATGGAGTCAC
This sequence comes from Nostoc punctiforme PCC 73102, assembly GCF_000020025.1. GTDB lineage: Bacteria > Cyanobacteriota > Cyanobacteriia > Cyanobacteriales > Nostocaceae > Nostoc > Nostoc punctiforme. Next base: position 6,662,353 of record NC_010628.1, read on the forward strand.
AGATAATAAAGACTCCGCCTGGTTTTGTTACCCGGAAGCATTGCTCAATAACTGTCTGACGTACAGATGCTGGTAACTCATGGAAGAGAAAAACAGAAGTTACAGCATGAAAATAATTATCTACATAAGGTAACTCTTCGGCATTGCCTTGCAAAAGTTGCGGTAGTTCTCCTGGGATTTGCGATAGTAGTTCATTTGCTTTCCGCAAATAAGCTGGTGACAAATCTGTGCCAAACAGAGATGCTTGAGGCAAGGCTGCCCGAATTAACTTTAAAGTCCGCCCAGTTCCACAAGCTACATCCAAAATACGGACTTGCTTTGGTGTAAACGAATCAAAAGCTTTCAGCCCTTGCTTGAGAGGAGCGAGAATTCGCCGCCGCATCGCATCAGCTGCCCCACCAAAAAGAATTTCTACTTGTAAGTCATATAAATTGGCTGACAAGTCACTTAAATAGCCATTGCTTTGGTGATGGAAGTTCTGCACGTAGTAGCTGGGATAACCATCTGTGTCAATTTCGGGCGAAAAATCTTGATAATTTTGTTGTTTAAGCCGCTCCCAGATTTGAGGAGAATCTAGCCACACTAGAGGATAGTAGGAAAAAAAGTCTTGCCAGGGGTTATCAAACAATAAACTTTCCGGGTAGACACCTTTTTGGGCATCTTGCCAGTCTGTTTCGAGCAGCTGGTTCAATCTCTGTTGAAGCTTGACTAAAAGCTCATTTGGGATGGGTTTGGTCTTTTGTTGAAGTGTCGGATACACCAGGTTCCTCAACTGTGAACTTAATATCTTATGAGCCAGACCAAAGTAATTTTTACCCTGCTGAAAGGTCTGATAAGTCAGCTTAGTTAAACTCTCAGGCATAAAAATAGCTTAAGTTTTGATTACTTTTATGTAAATAATTGTAACGAAAAAATTACCTCCTGTTGGAAAAGTAAAAGCTCCCAGGCAAGACAAACTTGAAGCCAGATGATTTTAGCCATCAGAGATAGATTTAGGAAGATTTTTCCAGCTTTGGGGACAAATGGCTAATATTGTCAGCAAAGCAAAACATAAATTTATGTAAAAAGTAGCTTATGTTACAGAATTTTTGTTATGTTAGTCTTGTAAGAAAACAAAAATTATATTTTCACAAAATAGAGAGGACTATGGTTATGTCTATCGCAGATAAATCTCGTGCATTAATGGTGCGTGAACATCAGCAAGTCAAGAATCGGCAACAATCAATGCTGATGCGGGCTGCACAAGAACTTGGTCTTCCTGAAGAAGTATCTCACTACTGGAACCCAATTCAAGGAAAGGTAGATGCTAGTAGTCGGATGATTTATGGTCCCAGCCACGCTTCCATGAGCTAAGTTTCAAGAGTTTGAAGCTAGATTTTTTGAGTGAATATCTCAACTGGCAACTCTGGAAAAAAAAGCCACCCTGTACTCTAGGGTGGCAAAACTTATTAATTTTAGTTAGATACGATTCTTAATTTAATTAATTAAGCATCGTAGTAGAGGTAAAACTCATAGGGATGAGGACGTAGCTGTAACTGCTTGGCTTCGTTAAGCTTATAGTCAATCCAATTTTCGATAAAGTCTTCCGTGAAAACGCCTGATTCTGTCAAGAAACCGTGATCGTTTTCTAGTGCTTGCAATGCCAGTTCTAAAGAACTTGGAGTTGAGGGAACCTTTGCAAGCTCTTCTGGAGAGAGTTCATAGATATTCTTATCTAAGGGTTCACCAGGATGGATTTTGTTCTTGATACCATCGATACCAGCACAAAGCATTGCAGCAAATGCCAAGTAGGGGTTAGATGTAGCATCTGGACAACGGAATTCTAAACGCTTGGCTTTGGGGTTCTTACCAGATAGAGGAATACGGATAGAAGCAGAACGGTTCCCTTCGGAGTAAGCCAAGTTAACAGGAGCTTCATAACCAGGTACTAGGCGCTTGTATGAGTTGGTGCTGGGGTTGGTAATTGCTAACAGCGCTGGTGCGTGTTTGAGAAGACCACCGATGTAGTACAATGCCATGTCGCTCAAACCGGCATACTTATCACCTGCAAACAGAGGTTGGCCGTCTTTCCAGATGGACTGGTGACAGTGCATTCCTGAACCGTTATCGCCAAAAATCGGTTTTGGCATGAAGGTAACGGTTTTGTTGTGTTTCTTGGCAACGTTCTTGATGACATATTTGTAAGTCATCAACCAGTCAGCCGCTTCGATCAACTTACCAAAACGGAAACCTAGTTCGCACTGACCACCAGTAGCAACTTCGTGGTGATGTTTTTCAATGGGTACACCTAATTCTGCCATTGTCAACAGCATCTCTGTACGAATATCTTGGAAAGAATCCGTCGGTGCGACTGGGAAGTAACCTTCTTTGAAGCGTGGTTTGTAACCCAAGTTGGGTTTTTCGGCTGTACCCTCTTTACCGGAATTCCAAGCACCTTCTTCGGAGTCTAAGAAGTAGTAGCCTTCGTTAGCGGTTTGGGCAAACCTAGCACTATCAAAGAGAAAGAACTCAGCTTCAGGGCCAAAGAAGACTGTATCACCGATGCCACTGGCAACCAGGTAATCTACTGCTTTTTGGGCAATAACCCGTGGGCAACGGTTATAGGGTTCACCCGTCCGGGGGTCTTTAATACTACAAATTATACTTAGTGTTGGCACTTCCATGAATGGGTCGATCCAAGCAGTGTTGGGGTCGAGTACCATCGTCATGTCCGATTCGTTGATCGCTTTCCAACCCCGGATGCTGGAACCGTCAAAAGGTACGCCATCAGTGAATGCAGTTTCATCGATTTGGTTTTGGTACAGTGTGAGGTGCTGCCAAGTCCCTACTGTATCGATGAATTTGAGATCAATCAGCTGAATTTTTTCATCTTGAATTTTCTTCAAGAGTTCTTGTGGTGTAGTCATTGTTACTCCTTCTCTACCAATTTCCTAAAGTCAACCAGAATCTTACATTGCATCCTAACCCTGCTGATCTCAATCAGACCGTGACACACCAGAAATATCTTAAATAGTAGACATTAGCGGATTTTGTAGCTTATGTTACAGATATCTGGATTATCAGGTTATATTAACCTTTCAGCGCTCATCTGTACAAAACTGGAAAGTTCATCATATAGGGGTCAACTTTGGCATAGAATCCTTAAATAGTGGATAGATTGTTTTTGTGCCGAATCTATTTTAAATAGCACAAAAATTTACTGGTGCGTGAGTGCAGCCAAATAAATATCAAACCATAAATAGCAAGGATTGGGAGAAAAAAGAATGCGCGATGCGGTAACAAGTTTAATTAAGAATTATGACTTAGCTGGTCGGTATTTTGACCGGAATGCGATCGATAGCCTAAAGTCTTACTTTGACAGTGGTACAGTTCGAGTACAAGCGGCGGCAGCGATAAATTCGAATGCAGCTGCACTTGTCAAGCAGGCGGGTTTGAAGTTATATGAAGAACTGCCAGAATTGATTCGCCCCGGTGGAAATTCCTATACAACTCGTCGTTATGCGGCTTGTCTGCGTGATCTAGATTACTACTTGCGCTACGCTACCTATGCGCTAGTTGCTGGGAACACAAATGTATTGGATGAACGAGTGCTACAAGGGCTACGGGAAACTTACAATTCTCTAGGCGTGCCTATTGGGCCTACGGTTCGCGGTATCCAAATTCTCAAGGATCTGATTAAGGAGCAAGTAGCAGCAGCAGGTGTGGTTAATACTGCTTTTGTGGATGAACCATTTGATCACATCACACGCGAGTTGAGCGAACAGGATATTTAGCATCTAGCCTTGGTGACTAAAAATCGCGGAACTATACAAACAAAGTTTGTGTAAGCATACTTTACAGACATCGCACTTTGGCTTGATTGGCAAGGTGCGTTTACTTTTCTTAAAGCAAAAAACTATTTGTCGTCTCACAAATTAATTGCATTACAACGAAAGTAAGTACTGGAAAATTTTTATACCTGCTCGTATGATATTTATTATTGATATAAATAATCTTTGGCAACAGTTATATGAGTATTAATGATCTAGAATTTCTGCACGGTGCAGCTTTTCTTCGACTACTGAAAGGAACATCTGATATCTCTATTAGTTATTTATCTTATATTCATTCATCTCTTTATACTATAAAAAGCTTAAATCAAGAATCAGCGATTCTATTTAAAATATCAAAAAAACCGACTTCTTCATGGTCATTTAGCTTCAGTTCACAGGAAGAAAATGCGCTGACAGCATTTCGTGAAAATTATCCTGATGTCAAACTTTTTATAGCATTGATTTGTCATCGGGATGGCGTTTGTTGCCTATCAGAAAAACAACTATGGACAATTATTGATCCTAGTGAGGGTTTAGCCAAGCAGCGTGTTTCTGTAAAAAGAGAAGTAAGAGGGAGTTATTATGTTAAAGGTACGGGGAGAGTTCCCTTAGAGCAGACAGTCCCTCAAAATAATTGGCCTGACGTAATTTTATCAACATCAAATAATTTATGATACCCACTCAGATTGAAACTAATGGCGGCTGTATTGATAAATTAATTAAGAGATTAGAGAAACAAATTGGACAAAAAGAAGCGAATAAACTTAAAGAAACTGCTATTGAAATTGTCCAAAATTGTGTCAAAATTTACTCTGAAAATTTTGGTAATGGTGATGTAGGTGAAAATAGTACAGGTTTAGTGAGCCAACCTTATAAAGGACAAGACCCTATTCCTAATGGTACAACCGGACTTATTTATGGTCGTGTTCAAAGTGGTAAAACTAACACAACTATTGCAACTTTAGCACTGGCTCATGAAAATAATTTTTGTTGTTTTATTATTTTAACCTCCGATAATACATGGTTAGGAAAACAAACGGCTAATCGTTTCAATAATCAAGTTCAAGGAGGCCCTGTTTTCTTTGATTGGGAAGCATGGAAAAAAGATCCCGATAGTTTTGCAGAGACTAAAATAGTACCCTATATCAAAGATACAGGTGTTGTATTAGTTTCTACAAAAAATGGTCATCACTTGGATAATTTATTGAAGGTTTTAAAAGCAGCAAAGGTTAGAGGTGTTCCTACTTTGATTTTTGATGATGAAGCGGATAACGCTAGTTTAAATACGAATGAATCTAAACAAGCTAAAAAAGGAAAAGATGCGATTGATGATAGTAAAATTTTTGAGACGATAGGTAAAATTCGTCAAGAGGTTGCTAATCATATTTATATTCAAATCACAGCAACTCCCCAAAGTCTTTTGTTACAAAGCCTTCCTCATTTTTGTAAGCCAAAATTTTGTGCAGCATTACCAGAGCCAGGAGATAGTTATATGGGAGGAGAGTTATTTTTCGCTGATAAAAGTAAATACTGTTGTATTGTAGATTCTGGAGAAATTAACCAATTAAAGAAACAAAAAGGTGCAATAAATCCGGGTAATAAATGGATAATTCCCGATGGATTAAGACTTGCACTTTGTTGTTTCTTCTTAGGTTCAATTTACAAAATGTTATCTTCTGGAAAAGAAGATGAGAAATATTCTTTTCTTGCTCATGTCTGTTATAAACAAGATATCCATAGTGTATTAGAAAAGGTGATTAGCCAATTTGTAATTAATTTAGATCAAGCAATTCGAGAGAAGAGTTCAGATACAGAAAATAAACAAGCCCGAAAATGGTTAGAACAAGCTTATGACGAGCTAAAGAAAACTGCTGATAATTTACCTCCAATTACTGAACTGATAGATGAATTAAAAATTCAACTAAGACACGCAATCCCTAAAATAATTAATGCAAACAACCCCGAAAAAGAGCCTAATTATAATCCAGGTATGAATATCTTAATTGGGGGAAATAGATTAGGTAGAGGTGTGACGATTAATGGTCTAATGGTAACTTATTATGGGCGTGATGCGAAACAAAAAGTAATGGATACGGTTCATCAACACGCTCGAATGTATGGTTATCGTCCACAATTAAAAGATGTGACTCGTCTCTTTCTACCAGAACATATACTAGACGCTTTTCGTTCTATTCACGAAGCAGATGAAGGGATGCGTCAAGCAATTGGAGATGATATTCATAATATTCAACTTCAGCCTGTTTGGATAGGAGGAAATCTCAAAGCAACTCACTCTAATGTTTTAGATCCTTCAGTCATTAATGTATTAGTACCAGGTTCATTAATTTATCCTCAAAATCCCGCTTATAAAAAAGAGGAAATTGAGCATAATTTTAAAGAAATAGAGGCACTTTTAATAAATTATCAAGATAATAATTTATATGTTGAAGTAGATATAGACCTGATAATTAAAATTATCAGTTATACAAAAAGTTATTATATTCCCTCTGAAAAATGGGAAGATAAACGTATAATCAAAGGTCTAACAGATATGAAATCAAAGGGGATGATAAAGGGGCGTTTAAATGTTCGCAGAGGTGAGAGAAATAAAAATCAAGGATTAGATATGCCCAGAAAAGAGCCTTTTAAATGGATGTTTGGCTTTGGTTCAGGTAATTGGTACATAGAAGCTCAGAAGAAATATCCTGATGTACCAACTTTAATTATTTGCTATCAAAAAGGTGAAAAAATTACAGGATGGGATAGTCATCCTATATATCTACCTATGTTAGTTTTACCTAAACAAAAATTTGTTTTAATGTTTAATTATGATGAGGATGAATAGGTGATATTTTGAATTAGCGATCGCACCTCTGTAAAAAAGTTTTGCTAGATTAAAGCTGTGTTTTTGGAGCTATCTTTCGACTAATGCCAGCCAGAGACATCTACCACGCCGCAGTCATTAAAGCACTTATAGCAGATGGTTAGACAATAACCAACGATTCCTTATACCTCGCTTATGGGGATAGATAACTTTACGTAGATATTGGAGCAGAAAAAGTTACCATTGCTGCTGAGAGGGATAATCAAAAAATAGCTGTTGAAATCAAAAGTTTTCTGAGTCCTTCTCCCGTGAATGACCTCCAGGAAGCTGTAGGACAGTATGAAGTTTATCGCAGCGTGCTTAAAGAACTACAACCAAAACGCCAACTTTATTTAGCAGTTCCCAAGCGAGTCTATGAAGGTATATTTTCCGAACGCTTTGGTCAGCTAATTCTTAATAGTATAGGAATAAACCTAATTGTCTTTGACGAGCAACTAGAGAGGATTATCAGATGGATAAGCTAGCTCGGTATCGTGAAATTATTCGTCAGTTGATATTTGACTATGCTGGTCACAAACCTGCTAATGGTCAAATAGAGACTGAAGCTGTCATTGACTCGGAGCGAGACCACTACGAAGTACTACATATTGGTTGGGATGGAGTACGCCGCGTACATGGTTCAGTGGTACATATAGATATTATTAATGATAAAGTGTGGATTCAATATGATGGTACTTCTCAGCCAGTGGCAGAAGCATTATTAGAAGCGGGTATTTTGCGCGAAGATATTGTTTTGGGTTTTCATCCTGCTGAACTACGGCAATACACGGATTTTGCTGTATTTTAATTATCTTTAATTGTGTAATTCTCAAAGAAGAAAGAAGCAATAAACTTGATCCTAGCGATCGCTTTAAATGGCGATCGCAGATGAAAGAATCGACTTTAGAAAGGCTAAGAATTTTAAACAAGCTCTAGCTGATTTGAAAGTGCTGTTAGCGGTAGCAGGGCGTTTAGCCCGTGCTGAGTAATAATCATTGAGTGGCGATCGCTCTAAAAGGAACAAGTGACAGCCGCAGGCATGATTAATTCTAGCTTTGCGGATGAACTGTTTAATCACATCACACGCGAGTTGAACCAACAGATATTGAGTAATTCAACAAGCAGTATAAAATATAGCGATCGCACTTTTGTCTTTGTTGGGAAAGAGCGATCGCTTTTTTAATTCAAGTTTTTGCCGCTAAAGGACAATATCACGCCTTTCTAATCTAGATCAAAAAAGCTATGTTAGCGTTGTCCACTTTGTATTTTGTCGAAGATTGCGCCGTCATCGAAAAACTTCTTCTGAACAGTATCCCAGCCTCCCAAACTCTGAACGTTGTAAAGCTTAGAAATCTTGGGAAATTTATTCTGTACTTCCTTTATTACAGTAGAGTTAACAGGTCGAAAACCAACTTTGGCAAATTCACGTTGAGCTTCTGGTGTAAAAAGAAAATTTACAAAACCTTCCGAAACCTGGCGAGTACCGTGCTTGTCAACATTCTTATCCACAACTGCTACTGGGCCATCCTATAGAAATGTTCACCTGGGGAACCACATAAGAAGGTGAAGTTTTTCCTTGTTGTGCTGCTAAGATAATCTCATTTTCATAGTTAAGCAAAACATCCCCTTGACCTTTCTTGTAAAAGACATCGCTTGATTCTCGCGCATCTTTAGGTAACACAGGGACATTGCGAAAGACTTGGGTAACATAGTTAAGAGCTTGAGCTTCACTTCCATCATTTTTGGTGATTCCACCCCACAAAGCCAGGAAGTTCCACCGCGCACCTCCTGAAGTTTTAGGGTTTGCTGTAATCACCTTGACCCCTGGTTTAGTTAAATCACTCCAACTCTGGATCTTTTTCGGATTACCTTCACGAGTTTCTAGAGCAACTACTGAGTGGGTAACAATTGAGTTATTTGATGCTTCCTTTTCCCAGCCTGGTTGAATCAGTCCAGCTTTTTCAATTTTTTTGGTATCCAATGCCAGTGCCAAGGCTACAACATCTGCTTCTAATCCGTCAATTACTGCACGGGTTTGAGAGCCAGAACCACCATAGCTTTCCCGAATCACTACATCTTGACCTTTTTCGCGTTTCCATTTCGCTACAAATTTAGGAATGATTTTCTGGTAAGCGGCTTTAGTGACTGCGTAGGAAACCAGAGTTATTTCAACTGTTTTACCGCCTTGACTAATCAATTCAGGCTTCTGGTTAGTTTTATCAGCAGTCCCCGCAGCATAAGCAGGAATAAGGACACTTAAGCTCAAGCCAGTTGCGAATAAGAATGCAGAGGTTTTAGTTGAGGTAGGCTTTAATTGCAGAAGTAGCTGTCTGGCTGGGCGGAAAACTTGTAACTTTTTGGCTTGCAGATGTGTCATAGAAGCTGGGTGTTGTGTAGTTGCTTGATTAAACAACGGTAATTCGGTCAACTTACCGCTGTTAGTCCTGAGAAAGAGATTATTAGATTAATTCTCAGAATTCAACTATTTTTTATACTAAAAATTTTGATTTTTTCCTGGGTAAACTCTTAGTGCAGATATGTAAAATATCTGACTACTATTTCAAATGAGAGAGAAAAATAACTAATGTCAAATTCTCAATTCCCTAGCAAATTGCTTGATACATTGATTAGCTGATGTATCAAGCAATTTGATACTTGAAAATAAAAGTATTTTAATTCCTTACATAATTGGTAGAATCACCATATTCTTGATGAAGAATGTGAGGTTTATTAGTGTTTGCAACTAGTTAGATGTAATCATCCGGTATGATAAACACTATATAACTGTATTCCCATCAGTTATTTGTAGATTTAGCGGAGGAAATGGAATGAGTTTGTGGCAACGCCCACTGAAAAGATTACAAGCGATGTCTTACGACAAGCTGCTTCTCTCCGAGACGCTACGCGAACGCATCTACGCTGAACATAGAACATATCGGTTCAGACTAAATTCGCTCAAAAGCTTTGTATCGCTCTTTTTAGTAGGGACTGTTTTGAGTGTGGCGCTTGCCGCCTGCTCTGGTGGAACAGCGAGTAATCCTTCCACTGAAACCCCTAATGCTACTCCTGTGGCTGCAACCAAAGATAATGTTGAACTAACTCTGGTTTCCTTTGCTGTCACCAAAGCGGCTCACGAAGCAATTATTCCTAAATTTGTAGAACAGTGGAAGAAAGATCATAACCAAACTGTTGTCTTCAAGCAAAGCTATGGCGGATCTGGTTCTCAAACTCGCGCCGTTATCGATGGTTTGGAAGCAGATGTCGTTCACTTGGCATTAGCTGGAGACACTTCAAAGATTGAGAAAGCTGGATTAATTCAGCCTGGTTGGGAGAAAGAAGTTCCTAATAATGGTATTGTCTCCAAATCGGTAGCAGCATTAGTCACCCGTCCAGGAAATCCTAAAGGCATCAAGACTTGGGAAGATTTATCTAAAGCCGGTATCAAACTAATTACTGCTGACCCTAAAACATCAGGAGTTGCTCGCTGGAATTTCTTAGCTCTTTGGAATTCAGTGATTAAAACTGGTGGAGATGATGCTAAAGCGACTGAATTTGTTAGCAAAGTGTACAAGAACGTGCCTTTGTTGACTAAAGATGCTCGTGAAGCTACTGATGCATTTTTCAAACAGGGTCAAGGTGATGCCCTGATTAACTATGAAAATGAGATTATCTTGGCAGAACAAAAGGGTGAAAAGTTGACTGCGATCATCCCTGATGTCAATATATCTATCGATAATCCCATCGCAGTGGTAGATAAAAATGTTGATAAGCACGGTACACGCGAAGTTGCCGAAGGTTTTGTCAAATATCTATATACTCCAGAGGCTCAACAGGAGTTTGCAAAATTAGGATTCCGGCCAGTGGATGATACCTTGAGCTTAAGTAAAGAAGTTGCAGACAAATTTCCCAAGGTGAAGACTTTAGGTACAGTTGCAGACTTCGGCGGTTGGGATGGAATCAATAAGAAGTTCTTCGCAGAGGGAGCGATTTTTGACCAGATTCAAGCCAAGAAAAAGTAATTAGTCATTAGTCAATCGTGAGTGGTCAGTAGAAAAAACACCCAATCACTAACAAAAAACTTCGGTGTTGTTGAATCGAGTTATGAAGCTGGATGTAGAGACGTTGCAATGCAACGTCTCTACAAAGATTTTGAAATTACGCAAAATTATTTTTCATACCCCAATCAGCAACACCAAAACTTCTTGTGAATTTTAATTTTTGAATTTTTGACTATGACAACTGTATCTCCGTCTCTGGAAGTTGAACGCAAAATACCGTTCTGGAAGAAATTGGGGCGGGTTCCCTGGACTTGGCGAATCACTATAGGGTACCTGACAGTGATGTTGTTTATCCCCATAATTGCCATGTTCCTGAAAGCGAGTACGGAACCTCCAGCGAGATTTTGGGCGATCGCAACCAGTGATATCGCATTAGCCACCTATAATGTCACTTTTGTCACAGCAATATTTGCTGCCTTACTCAATGGCGTATTTGGTACCCTAATTGCTTGGGTTCTGGTGCGCTACGACTTTCCCTTAAAACGCTTGATTGATGCCACAGTAGATTTACCATTCGCGCTGCCAACTTCAGTAGCAGGGCTAACCCTAGCAACTGTTTACAGCGATAATGGCTGGATAGGTTCGCTACTAGCACCACTGGGAATTAAGGTAGCTTTTACCCGCACGGGAGTAGCGGTAGCAATGATATTTATCTCACTACCCTTTATTGTGAGAACTGTGCAACCCGTACTTCAGGAAATGGAACATGAAATTGAAGAAGCTTCTTGGTGTTTGGGTGCTTCTCAATGGCAGACCTTCTGGAAAGTAATTTTGCCACCTTTATTTCCGACGATTTTAACTGGTGTTGCCTTAGGTTTCTCCCGTGCAGTTGGGGAATATGGGTCAACTGTAATTATCTCTTCCAATACGCCCTATCAAGATTTGATCGCACCCGTGCTAATTTTCCAGCGATTAGAGCAGTATGACTATTCTGGTGCAACAGTAATTGGCATAGTTTTACTATTAATTTCGTTGGTATTGCTATTGGCAATTAATTTCTTACAAGCATGGGCAAGACGATATGACAGTAGATAAGCCAAGTTTTCACTCATCTGCATCTGATACACATACAGCCAAGCCTAAAGAGCAGAAGAGTTGGGTGCCAATAGTTTTAATTGGTATAGCGATCGCTTATTTAGCCTTAGTTCAATACATCCCTGCAATTAACGTTTTTATCCAAGCCTTCAGCAAGGGATTTGGGCCATTTCTATCCAACCTGACGCGACCAGCTTTTCTCCATGCAGCTTGGCTAACATTGTTGTTGGCTGTAATCTCTCTGCCCTTGAATACAATATTTGGGCTATGTGCAGCTTGGGCGATCGCTCGTCATAAATTTCCTGGACGCGCTGTAGTTTTGAGTATTATTGACTTGCCCTTTTCCATCTCGCCCGTAGTTGCAGGATTGATGATTGTGCTACTTTACGGACGCAATGGGTGGTTTGGCCCTTGGCTCCAGGCACATGATATCAAAATAATCTTTGCCTTTCCAGGTATGGTGCTGGCTACAGCCTTCGTGAGTATGCCCTTTGTGGCGCGGGAAGTGATTCCTGTTTTAGAGGAATTTGGTAAGGATCAAGAAGAAGCTGCTAGAACTCTCGGTGCGAAAGATTGGCAGATATTTTGGCGTGTCACCTTACCTAGCATCCGTTGGGGCTTACTCTATGGTTTAATTTTGACCAATGCCAGAGCAATGGGTGAATTCGGGGCGGTTTCGGTGGTATCTGGCAACATTGCTGACCAAACCCAGAGCTTACCACTGTTTGTAGAAGATGCTTACAAACAGTATGAAACCGAAGCTGCTTTCTCTGCGGCTGTATTGTTAGCATTGCTAGCAGTAGTAACTTTGGTGCTGAAAGAGATTTTAGAACGGAAAACCAGCATCAAAGATGTTGAATAGTTAGGTTTTGGGCATGGGGCATTGGGCATTGGTTATTCATCCTTGTTTCCTTCCCTCCACCCCTTTGCCCCCACTCCCCTCTACGGCTATTAACTAAATTATGTCTAGTAACACACCTACCAATAAACGGATTCGACTCAGAATTCCTAAAGACTATCACCAGGAACCTGTGATTTCTCGCCTAGTAGTCTGCCAAGCTAACTTTGCTATGTTAAATTTGGATATAAACGCTCCATTTTTCGGCGAGCATCTTTGGTTTGAAAACCCCAATAAACACTAGCTTTTTGCTGATTACGTTTTTTCTCCCAAGCGGCAATCTCAGAAGTTAATGTTTCTGCATTAGGAATACGCCGTTCTAAACATTGGCGAGATAAAACAGATAATTCGATTTCTACCTGATTCAGCCCTTCGGGTTCGCCAGTTGCTTCAAGTCGGGGAACCCGCCCAACGCACTGGCTCACCAAGAAGCGTGTTTAGGAGTATAGTGAAACTCTAACTTTTGAATAATTCGACGTGCTTCTTCTGGTGGAAAAACTTCATATAATGCATTGGGTGTATGAATATTCAAGTTATCAACTACTAAACGAATAACATCGGCATCTCGGTAGGAAACATCTACTAAATTTTTCATTTGTTTAGCAAAATCGGCTTTAGTTCGACGTTCTGTAACTTCGATATGCCGCCATCCAGCCAAGGGTTGAAAACATGCGAATAAATTTACTGTCCCGTTACGTTTATACTCAAAATCATAACGTTCAGGTTGCTCTGGCTGTGGTGGCAAAGGAAGTCTTACTTCTTCTACTAATTGGTATGGACGTTCATCAAAGCAGACTACAGGGCGTTTAGGATCATAAGGCTCATTGTATAAATCCAGCACATCTTCCATTCGGAAAACATATTCTGCGTTAACTTCAGGAATACACCATTGTTCTTTCAACCAAGGCTTAATTTCATTTTTTTTAAAGTTTGACGTACTGTTTCATCTGAGATTGAATCTATGATACCAACGTTCACTAAATGATCTGCTAATAATTGCATTGTCCAACGCACTCTTCCTTCTGGCGGATTAGAACAAGCTGTTGCAATCAAAAATGCTTCTTGCTTTTCATCTAATTTTTTATGTTTTGGTGGATGAACTTCATCCTTTAAAGCAAAATCTAACCCTCCAATGACAAATTTTTCTCGTATTCGTTGCACTGTTGCAACATGCGCTCTAACTATGCTAGCGATCGCTTGATCCGTTTCTCCTTCGGAAGCCATCAAAAGAATGTTTGCACGGCTTATGGTTCTTGCCTTATGCTTACCTTTCTTAATTATCGATTGCAGTTGGGAAACTTCATCTTCATTCAAGTCAACAATGTACTTTTTTGCCATGTTACACCCCGTTTTTGGCTATTTTACCAATTAGAGGTTTTACTTAGCAAAGTTACCTTGGTAGACTACTAGTGTCTGACTACAATCTGACTGTGAATATCACAGCAGCAATTTTGGGAGCCAATGCTGTCGGTGATGGTTGGTTTGACCTTGAATTACAAGGAACAGATGCACAAATTCAGAGCGGACTAACCTATCTTCAGGACTTGGAGTTACAAGTCTGGGATGACACTCAAAGAAGTGATTGGTAAGGCTTATAGAACAATACAGTTCAGGCTTAAACTCTTTGTTAAGGTTAATTTTTTTAACGAACTGCATTCGCGCAGCGTCTCGTTAGAGAAGGACACAAAGGAAGAGAAAGAAGAGAAGGAAGAGAAGGAAGAAATGCTTAACCCAAGCGTATTGAGTTATAAAACATTAGTGAAGGTATGCAGCTAACTGTACGCCCTCACTAATGTTTTATATTCATATTGAATTATAAACTGCTATACTAACGAGCTACGCTTGAATGATGAAGTCTGTAGCTGTAAGATTGGGCGCACCGCTAATAATTGCAAATAGGCCACCACTACCAAAACCAGCTGCGCTGCCATTTTGGTTGTAGAACAACTGCCCACTCACAGCGTCGTAGATAATTTTTGCTGTAGTAGCCGCCCCTGAAGAAGTGATTTTAAAATCAGTGGCATTACTAAAACCGATTCCTGGAGCAGAAGCGATCGCACTGAAAGTAGTCTTATCCAGAATAATTTTATCGCCTTGGGAGTGTTTGAAGTCAGCGATCGCATCTACACCCACAGCAGAACTGGCAAAGTTCGCATTAGTGTTGTACAAAAAACTGTCAGCACCCGCACCACCAACAAGGGTATCATTGCCTGCGCCACCAATAAGAGTATCATTACCAGCATCACCTCGTAGCAGGTCGTTGCCACTTTTACCATTGATGGTATCGTTACCCCCCTGACCATTGATAACATCAGCCGAGTTGTCAAAACCCGTGATGTTATTGTTGAGTTCATTAAGGAAAGTTACCGTGTTCTTGTTGTAAAGGTTAGTTTGAGTGGAATTAGCATCAAAGACATCAAAGCTGTCGGCAATGTTGGTTTGCTCATCAAATAAGATATTACCAATGGCAGGTCTTGCTTCAGAAGCGGGCAAGTTATCCAGGTTTTCTAACTGAAAGTTTTGCAGAGTCACTTTGGTATTAGCCACATTTTCAAAGGTGACTTCCAAATTGTTGCCATTTTGAGTTAGTTGCAGATTTCGGGCAGTTAAACCACTCCCTGTAAATTGCAAGGTGTCAACATTGCCAATCACTGCTGCTGAAGGATTTGAGCCTTTACCAACGCCACCAAAATCTGTAATGGTATCATTGCGATCGCCTCGGCGAATTACGAATTTATCTTGACCGCCGTTGCCAGTAAGAGTATCGTTACCACCTTTGCCGTCGATGATATTGTTGCCAGATGTGCCTAAGAGAGTATCTGCACCAGCAGTTCCTGTGAAGTTAGTGTTGCCGATATTCGTCCCGCCAAACAGCACATAGGTTTGCCCAGATTGGGAGCCGATAAGCAGGTCGTCGAACCCGTCGCCATTGACATCTCCGGCACCACTGACAGAGATGGCTGAGTTGTTCGGAGTAAAGCCGTTGATGCTAAAGCCGTTAGAGCCGTTGAGTTCCGAGAGGTTGAGGCTAGAACTAAAGCCTGTACTTTTGCCAAATACCACAAAGTTCTGCTCCGATCTGAGAATAATCAGGTCGTCAAAGCCGTCGCCATTGACATCTCCGGCACTGCTGACAGAGAATCCTGTGGAATCCGTCTTAATGCCATTGATAGTGAAACCGTTAGAGCCGTTGAGTTCCGAGAGGTTAAGGCTGGGGCTAAAACCTTTGCTGTTGCCAAACACTACGTAGCTCTGCCCAGAAGCGAAGACGGTACCGTTCTCGGAACTGAAACTTATTGCCCCGATAATTAGGTCGTCGATGCCATCGCCATTGACATCTCCAGCACTACTGACAGGGGAGCCTGAGAAGTCACCTTCCTTGATGCCGTTGATAGTGAAGCCGTTAGCACCGCTGAGGGTAGAGAGGTTAAGGCTGGCGCTAAAGCCTGTGCTGTTGCCGAACACCACGTAGCTCTGCCCAGAAGAGGAGCCGTTAGGTGAGGCATTGGATGCCCCGATAATCACGTCGTCGATACCGTCGCCATTGATATCTCCGGCACCACTGACAGAGCCACCTGATATGTCACCCGCTTCGTTGATGCCGTTGATAGCAAAGCCGTTAGTACCGTTGAGGCTGGAGAGATTGAGGCTGGGGCTAAAGCCTGTGCTTTTGCCAAACACTACATAGCTCTGCCCGGAAAAGTTATTAGCATAAGGTGCGCCGATAATCACGTCGTCAAAACCATCATGGTTGATATCTCCTGCACCGCTGACAGAGCTACCCGATATATTATTTGCTGCGATGCCATTGATGGCGAAGCCGTTAGTACCGTTGAGGGTGGAGAGGTTGAGGCTGGAGCTAAAGCCTGTGTTCTTGCCAAATACCACGTAACTCTGTCCAGATTGGGAGCCGTTGGAGTCAGCACCAGATGCTCCGATGATTAGGTCGTCGATGCCGTCGCCGTTAACATCTCCAGCGCTGCTGACATTGCCTGAAAAGTCATTCGCCGCGATGCCATTGATAGCGAAGCCATTAGCGCCGTTGAGGTCTGAGAGGTTGAGGCTAGAGCTAAAGCCTGTGCTGCTGCCAAATACCACGTAGCTTTGCCCAGATTCAGAGCCGTTGGGGTCAGCACCGGGTGCCCCGATAATCAGGTCGTCTAAGCCGTCGCCATTAATATCTCCCGCATCGCTGACAGAGGAGCCTGATCTGTCAGCCGTTGCAATGCTGTTAATGACGAAGCCATTAGTGCCATTGAGGTCAGCAAGATTGAAGGATGAATTAGGCATGATTTTCTCCTGCATTTTTTGTTATTCAGGGAATAACTCATATCTAGCTTCAGGCAACTCTTAGCCTCGTGTAACCGAGACTAAGAGTTGCAAGACCAGGGTTCAAAACCAGGCAGACTTGCTCTGTATGCATAAACTATGCACCTTTTAGGGTGAAATGAGAATTAGACATACAAATCCCGCCACTAGGTTTTTACCTGAGTATCCCTAGTTTTTTTCAGTCATCAGAGAAATTTCGATTAGAAAACTTAAAACAGTGGAAACACTTAAATATTCTTACAACCACTCGATACTCTATGAGTATAAAATTGTCAACCGTCTAAACTTCAAATTCTTTTACTAAAATTATCAATATTTAAGTTAATTTACTTATTGTTTTTTTACGGTCTTTGTGAGAGTCTCCTTTACATAACAATTATTACGATAAATCGGTAGAGTTACCGTAGTTTATTAAAAATCAGAAATATGAAAATCTCTATGAAGCTAACATCTCAGCAGGTACGCTATCAGCAAGATTCTCTGCCGAAGCCAAAAATTGCGTTGGCGCAGCTCACCGTAGGCATCGCTATTGGGAATTAATCTGATGTCTCAGAGTAAATCTGTAGAACCTGCTTCAGTCCACAGCCGCATTCTCGTACCTCAGAAGTATAACAGGCAACCTGTAATTTCGCGGTTGGTGTCTCGTTATGGTTTAACCGTCAATATCAAAGCAGCATCACTGGCATCCGATAGTGATAGCGATGGCTGGTTTGATTTGGAACTTTCGGGAAATTCTCAAAAACTGACAAATAGCCTATCTTACTTGCAAGGATTGGGGGTGAATTTACTCGAATTAGCGATCGCTAACCACATTCAATCTAACCAGCACTCTTTACCTTTTCCAAACCAGATTATCACTGGTTTCTTCAGTCTCTAACAAAAGCCAAGTCACTCAGATTCGTCTGCTGATATATATTCCCAAATGCTATTTGCAAGCGCCTGTAATTTCACAATTAATTTCTGGTTACGGCTTGGTAGTTAATATTACTAAGGCTATGCTACAACCAAATACAGACGAAGAAGGGTGCTTTGATATTGAACTACGGGGGACAGTGCCACAAATCTCTAACGGTTTGGCTTATCTGGAATCCCTGAATCTTAGAATTGTGGGCAAGCCGAATGCAGACGGCGATAGCTGGTTTTGTTGAAATAATCTAAATAATTTAAATTTCGTAGTACCAAATATCTTCTTCTCGCACCACAATTCGATGCAGGGAAAGACGAGCAATTAAGCCCTCTTGCTCAAACTGTCCAAGAACACGAGTGATAGTCACACGAGTTGAACCGAGCATTTCTGCCAAGTCTTCGTGAGTCAGACGCATATCTATTAAACGTCCCTTCTCAACTTCCGAACCAAACTTTTTAGATAACCATGCCAATAGCTTGATCAGCATGGTATCAACTTTTTTATGGCTACGAATAACCATCAATTCTTGAGCTTGTTGGATATGGGCAAGTAGAGTTTCTGTTAGTTGAGTCCACTCCTCTATAGGTAAGACTATCGCCTCTACTTTAGTTAAGCATTCCATTTGGTAAGGTTCTAATTTTGACAAAGACTTACCAACAATATCTCCAGGGCCCCACAATCCCAGAGCCACGGTTGTACCATCCTCCAAATAGGTAAAAGTCCTGACAAAACCCGTTTCAATCTTCCAAAGCCCCTTTGGATGCTCTGGCAAAAATGACCTCCGGGCAAAAATTTCTTTAGTATTATTACTGTTTAAGCTAGTTAAATTTGCATATAAAGATACCATAATTATATAACTATTCTCCGATAAATTAACCGTAGTATTATATTTATATCAGGTTCTAAGAGCATCTGGGCATTTATAAAAAAGTCGGGGCAAGGGAGCAGGGGAGGCAGGGGGGCAGGGGGAGCAGGGGAAGCAGGGGAAGCAGGAAGACAAGGAAGACAAGAGGTGAGAACTTGAAACAAGTCTTTCCCCTTGTCCCCAATGCCCAATTCCTAATTCCCAATGCCCCATGCCCAAAATTAAATTCCCGCACCATCAAGAAAATCTTCAATCATCCCATCAGACTTATTGCTCTTAGGGTTGTATGTTTGTTCGTCGCCAAGCTCAGTTGCAGAGAAACTTGATTGATCTTGCAACTCCTCAAACTGTTTTTCTAGAGCCTTGACACGTTCAAATAAAGCGCGGATGACTTCAGCTTCTACGTCGCGCACTTTATCATGATCCAGAATATTGGTAGACAAGTTGTTCTGACGAGTTACGCGCCCTGGAATCCCGACTACAGTTGTGTTACTGGGTACATCTCGTAACACCACAGAACCAGCTCCAATACGGACGCGATCGCCAATTTGAATATTTCCCAATACTTTTGCACCCGCTCCCACAACCACATGAGAGCCTAAAGTTGGATGGCGTTTGCCGCTTTCTTTCCCAGTCCCGCCAAGGGTGACACCTTGATAAATCAGGGCATAGTCGCCCACGATCGCAGTTTCACCAATCACAACTCCCATGCCGTGGTCAATAAACACTCCCTGTCCAATTAATGCCCCAGGATGGATTTCAATCCCAGTTAAAAACCGACTAATATGAGAGATAAACCGAGGTATGAAGGGAATCCCAATTTTATACAGCCAGTGTGCTAATCGATGAAACACTAGGGCTTGGAGTCCAGGGTAACAGAACAATACTTCTAGCCAGTTACGCGCTGCTGGGTCACGCTCAAAAATGGTTCGCAAATCAGTTAGTAGCATACTCTGTTGAGATTTTCGTTGGTAATTGAGGCTCTGAAAACAGAAACTCAGGATAATTCCCACTAAAAGATCGAGTCATTTATGGGAATTATGTAAGATAATAATCTACGGTAAGTCGATAGAATATAGTGTTTTTGTGGGTAGTAAGTGGGATGCTATCACATTCCACACGTTGAAAAAATTAATTTCGGATAAACTGCCTAAGTCCCCCAATTCACCGTAGTATGTTGAGTACAGTCTTGAATAGCCAAAACTACGCTCTCTTGGATCTGTCTTCCAAAGTGGAATATGCACTGCTGGCACTCTTAGAACTGGCAAGCCACCACGGAAAAAAACTTCCTCTAACCATGAGTGAGATCACTACCAAACAACCTATACCCGAACGCTATTTGGAACAAATTTTGACCAACCTCCGGCGTGCTGGTGTGGTGCAGAGTCAACGCGGCTCTAAAGGAGGTTTTGTTTTAGCTCGTGAACCTTGGCAGATTACACTCCTGGAAATTGTCACTTTAGTCGAAGGTGAGCGGAAAGAGAAAGATACATCTAACTCTCCGACTCTAGAAAAGACTCTGGTTTATGAAGTTTGGGAGCAAGCTAACGCTGCTGCAATTGAAGTTTTAGGTCGCTATACACTCCAAGACTTGTGCGAGGAAAGAGAGACTCGCGCACAGCAAAGCCCGATGTATTATATTTAAACACGATGGAGTATTCACATGCGGATAGCGAAAGATATCACAGAGTTAATCGGACGGACTCCTTTAGTTCAATTAAACAAAATTCCCCAAGCTTCAGGAGCGGTTGCTCGGATTGTGGTGAAGCTAGAAAGCATGAATCCGGCATCTTCTGTGAAAGATCGGATTGGCGCGAGTATGGTGGAAATGGCGGAAGAAGCAGGCTTGATTCACCCCGGAAAAACTGTTTTAGTAGAGCCGACTTCTGGGAATACAGGAATTGCGCTAGCGATGGTGGCGGCCGCTAAGGGGTACCATCTCATTCTAACGATGCCTGACACAATGAGCCACGAAAGACGATCGATGCTCAAAGCTTATGGCGCTCAATTAGAGTTAACGCCAGGGGTAGAAGGGATGCGAGGAGCGATCGGTCGTGCAGAGCAGATTTTAGCTCAAACGCCCAATGCTTATATGTTGCAGCAGTTCCGCAACCCCGCCAACCCGAAAGTTCACGCCGAAACCACAGCAGAAGAAATCTGGAATGATACCGATGGAGAGGTGGATATTCTAGTGGCGGGAGTGGGTACTGGTGGGACGATTACAGGAGTTGCAGAAGTTATTAAAGGACGGAAGCCAAGTTTTCAAGCGATCGCAGTTGAACCAAGCAGCAGTCCGGTATTAACGGGTGGGAAATCAGGGCCTCACAAAATTCAGGGTATCGGCGCGGGATTTGTCCCAGCAATTTACCGTCCAGAATTGGTGGATGAAGTGATTCAGGTAGCGGATGAGCAAGCGATCGCTTACAGCCGTCGCCTAGCAAAAGAAGAAGGATTGTTATCGGGCATTTCTACTGGCGCTGCTTTATATGCGGCTATTCAAGTAGCACAACGTCCAGAAAATGCAGGTCGTCTAATCGTCATGATCCAGCCTAGCTTCGGCGAACGCTACCTCAGCACCTCACTATTTAAAGATCCAGAAGAGAATGAGTGGTTGAGTAAAGTTTGATTCTGCATAAAAATTTTAAGCAAATATACCAGGCGATTAGAAATCGCGGCTACACAAACGTACCCCGTTGGGGAACCCGAAGAGTAGGCCGCCTACGCGGACTCGAAGAATTTGAAACCCACGGAGGTGGGTTTTGTTTGTATAGCCGCGTTCGCCCTTGGCGTGCCGGAGGCTCTATTCCATTCGCCAGAGCAGACTTCGCGAACAGCCCTTAAAATAGGGCTACAGCCCTCACTACAAACCTTTTATTATTCACGTCCACTTACTTAGAATTTTTGCCAATTTCATCTACACGTTCATTATTTTGGCTCTCACAGACTAGATATGTAAAATTAACAAAAGAAATACCAATTTAGTAAAACCCTTCTTCTAAAACTATTAAAGTTAGTTAAGCCATAAGCTCTGCATTTAATTAGCTTAATCTTCTGATTAATTCCTTCTACAATACCTTGAGTAGTTCGGCGATCAAAATAAGCAAGAATTTCATCTATCCATCTACTTATAGTTCGGCAACTTTTGGGAAATAATTTATAAGCTCCTTGAGTCCATTCCAGGAATTTATCTAAAGCTTCATCACTGGTTATGGGACTTTCAAATATATCTCTAATGGCTTCTTTATTTCGATACATTTCTCCTAAGTCTGGAGCAACTTTTTTGAGTAAATCTATCTGAGCTTGTTCCTGAACACTGAGGCATTCTTTTTTCTTTAACAAAGGGTATTTACTGTGAGTTAAGCCAGTTAATTTCTTTTCTCTTTCTTGGCGATTTTTAATTTTTAAGGCTGCTCTTTTTTCCTGTTTTCTTCTTGCGTCTAACTCCTGATTTATTTGTTTCATGACATGGAATCTATCTGCTACTACTTGAGCATTCGGTAGCATTTCTTGGATTAAACTTTTATAGGGTATCCATAAGTCTATGCTGACTTCTTCTATTTGATTTAATATCTCTGAACCCAGACTGGATAGGTATTCTGCTATAACCGCTTTATTTCTCTTCTCTAACAATGCTATCGGTCTTCTTGTTTCTAAGTCTACTAATACTGCTGCATAATTCTTTCCTCCTTTTAATTGCGTGATTTCATCTATTCCTAACTTTTTTATCTGGTTAGGTTTTTCTTTTAGTAGTTCTGATTCTAATTCTTTTAATATTGTTTCTATCTCAGATGAACTCATTCTATTTCTTCGGGCTGCATTCTCTACATCAGTTTCTAACACTTCCTTAATTACTTTGTTCGCTAATCTTTTTGTATAGGTTCTTCTACTTTTTACAAAAGATAGTTTCTCACTAAATACTTTTTGGCATTCTGTACACTTTAATTGCCGACGATTTACTTTTAAAAATACTTGATAGTCACTCATGGGTATATCTCTGACTATATACCAATGATTTTGATGAGTTTTATTAGTTGTCTTTCCACACCGAGGACACTGACCAACTTTTGATTGATTTTGGATTTCAATTACGATTTCATCATCAGTGATAAAATCGTAATTCAATACTTTGATATCTTCAATATTAATAACTTTAGTAATAAAATGAAGTAAGGGATTAGAAGGCATATTTATTAAAATATTAATTCTATTTTCAATATTTCTTGTGTTTTATATTCTCAATTGCTTCTGTATTTCCTTCTCTGCACAGGCTGTTGCCACCGATTACTGCTATTCTATTGAGATATATTGAATTTATTTATACTATTTTAACATAACTACTCTGGAAGAGCCATTATTTTTCACCAAAATCATCAAACAGAAACAACTAGCAGCTAACTTTATTAAGCTCAAAGCTTCACTTTTTAATACAATAAAAGCGCCTAATCCTATAAGAATAAAAGGCACAAAATTATTAACATAGCGAGTCAATATATCAGCTATTACTCTATAATGAGTTAATTTGTATGCCCCATAGCACCAAATTCCTAATAATAGAAAAAATAATCCGATAATTACCAGAAAACTCTCTAAGCTGCTGCTAGCAAATAAAGGCACGTAGACACTAATATTATCGCTACCATTGGCAAGTGTAACGGCTGCCACACTATAAGCTTGAGGAGAAAAAAAACTCGTATTTGTTGATGCTTCAGCCTCTTCTGTCGTAGCGAAAACTTCTTTTGATGAATCATCTTCCCGATTCACCAAACTACTGATACCTATGGACATTGGTAGTAAACCAAGTAATCCAATCCAGTTTTTGGATAATACTAACCCACCAAATAAACCAGGAAGGCTAAGGATTAGCAGAACTGTAAAACCTAGAAACTGACCAGCAACTATATGCCGAGGACGAAGGCTAGTATTTATTTGAGAAAAAAACAATAATAAAATGACAATATCATCAATATTAGTGGCAATGAACGCAATTGCCCCTGTAGTAATTGCAGTAACTAATTCGTTCATATTTTACAGCAGTTTTCAGGTCTTTAGGCCGATAAGATAGGGAATGGGTATTAAAAAGTAGTGTAGTTCAATTACTTGAAAGGTTAATTTGGTATGGTGAGAAATCGTAGGTTCTAAAAATCCAGGATGAGTAAGCTAGGGACAGTCTTCAGTGAAGGGATTATTGCCTTCATAGCCACTAACATAGATGACATCATTATCTTGTTAATATTTTTTTCACAGATAGATGTTAATTTTCGGCGGCGGCATATCTTACTCGGTCAATATCTGGGTTTTTCAGCCATTATCATCGCTAGTTTACCAGGATTTTTTGGGGGATTGGTCATACAGCGAGAATGGATAGGATTGTTAGGACTGCTACCAATAGCAATTGGTATTCAACAATTAATATATAGAAAAGAAGAACCTATAACAGTTCAGACAGTCAGTAGTGATTTTACTCAATCTACACCTACTAACCCGGTATTGTCTTTTATTTTGAGTGTTTTGCACCCCCAAACCTATAAAGTGGCAGCAGTAACGATCGCTAATGGTGGTGACAATATTAGTATATATATCCCTTTATTTGCTGGTCATGACCTTGCCAGTTTGGGAATAATTTTAGGTATATTTTTTATCATGGTAGGGGTTTGGTGTGCGATCGCTTATTTTTTAAGTCGTCAACCTACCATTGCTTATATTTTAAGTCGCTACGGTAAAGCTGCTGTACCTTTTGTTTTAATCGGCTTAGGTCTGTTCATTATGTATGAGCGAGGTACATTCACTCTCCTGCCTTGGGTGAGAAGTTAATCAATGTTGGATTTTGAATACTGGATTTGAGATTGAACGATGAAAACTCCAATCTGAAATCTAAATATCCACAAAATGGTTAATATTCGAGCTTCAACGAAAAAGTTTTTGTTTACCAATTCTTAACCTAGACGAGGTTTAGCATCAATATAATAATTTGACAATAATTTGACTTATTGAAAGCTATAGAGTTGTCGGGAAATAAAAGATAAGTGAGGCAATGCTGGTCTTGTAATTGGGATTCTCTTAAGCAGCCATCAAGTAGAAGTTCCATAATCCTGCTGCGGTCAGCATCAAATGGTCATCAAAGTTTTCAATCCGATTACGATAAATGACACTGGCGGCGTTGTAGCGCTTCACACCAGCAAAGGCATTTTCGCAAACTACACGGGATTGACTCAATTGACGATTCTCCGTTTTTTGAAGGTCACTTAACTTGCCCCCTTTGGGCTTTTTGTGAGGAAGATGGAGATTGTCATACTGCTTCTGTAATCCCTGAAAGCCCGAGTCTACTTCAATCGGAATTTCATCAGGCACACTACCTGCAATGTCATCTTCGTCATGAAAACGTTTGTCATGCAGTTTGCCTTCTCGTGCTTTGCTTAAGATCAAGACCCGTTTGGTTTCATCAACTGCCGCCAAGTGTTTACGCGTATGACGTTTCTTTTTACCGGAGTAATTCTGTTGTTGTTGTTCTCTTTCTTGAGGTCGCGCAATTGGGCGTTCTGTCCCATCAATCATCACTCGTTGCACTCCTGGAAAGCGTGACAAAAATGCTTCAATGCTTTCGAGATGGCGTTCCGGCAGCGCCATCTTCTGTCCCAAAGCCGCTTCTAATATTGGCTGCAATCGATGCATCCACTCATGTGCCTGGGAGCGATGCATATCAAAGAGCAGTCCCGCCACATCAAAGGTCGGATAACATTTGAAATAGAAAAGGATGAAAAACAATTTGTCTTGGGCTGTAAGTAAGCGGGCTTTGCGTCCTCCACCCAGGCCACGTTGACGAGGCTTGGCCTGTTGAGTATCTAGGTACATCGTGGTAAACGTGGGCAAAAGGGCATCAAATGCTTTCCGGTTCAACCCAGTTAATGCCCTCAACAGTCGGTCTTGCTTCAGCGCACCTTCAATATTCAGCATCATTCTTCCCTACCACTGCTGTCTATTCTCTCTTATTTCCCGACAAGTCTTATGTAATGCGATACTCCCTTATACCTGCGATTCGGTGCAATTCTATCCGTTTTCGCCCAACCATCCAACCTGTTTTTTGTCTGATTTCAGCGATCGCCCCGTTTTTGTGCTTTACCTCAGCACAAGCTCAGATAATCGGACAAGATATCACTTCAATTACTACTGACATTGCTTCGTTTCCTACTATATCTATTACCAAAGTTGCAGGTGACAGCGAATTTGCAGGTAATACTTTTACTCTCAACTTCGGTGGGCAAATTCAATCAATTACAGGATTGACAACCACAGGAAGCAGCACAACATTTAGATACATCCCTGCTTTTGTGCAGATTCGCCGTAACCCCGCTACAGATGACAGAAAGCTAGCTTAGTCGCTAATTCTTGTTTTCCTATGAATACTGGAACGAACGGAGGAATAGATTTAGCTGCACCTAACTTGGGTGCCGTCTTTTTGGAGAGTGAGTGAGCAGCGAAAAACTTTTACAACCAAACTCTATTACCGAGTCTTGTCAAACCTGATGAACTAATTTCCAACTTACCATCATCAAGATGGCATAAATAATAAACCGTAGTGGGCGTTGCGGAGCTATTTGACAGACTTTAGCACCTAATAATACTCCTGGCACAGAGCCTAACCATATAGGCAGTACCAAACTCCAATCAACTGTTCCCAGGCTGAGATGGCCGAGAGCTGTAAATAGCAGTAAAATTGCTGCGTGCGAAATATCTGTACCCACTAACTTCCGTGCATCAAGGCGGAAAAACGCAATCAGCACTAGAGCAAACATTGAACCTGATGAGACGCTAGTTAGACCAACTAAACAGCCTAAAATGGCCCCCAGAGTGATTGTTAGGAAGCGGCCAAAGTTAGTTTCTAAGTCTAACTTTGGTAGTTCGGGTAAATTGAATTTGGGTAAAAAAGTCAATAACAACAATTGCACTAGTGCTAAAGCTGTGACTAGCAAAATCATCATACCAAGCAAACGGAGCAAGATGCTATCCAGGTTATACTCACCTGTACGTTTAAGAAAGTGCAAAATTCCCACCCCAAATAGTGAGCCTGGAACACTTCCGAATGCCAGCCATTTGACAACTTCTGTATCCAGAGTTTTCTGTTCCCAATGCTTGACGCTACCAACAATCTTCATCAATGTGGCAGCTACAACATCAGAACTCACTGCGATGGAAGGCGGAACTTGAAAAACAAAAATCAACATTGGAGTAATGAGAGAGGCTCCGCCAATCCCCGTCAAACCAACTATGATTCCAACAAAGAAGCTTAAGAATGGTAGTAATAAATAGTGCATACTCTTTGGGGGTTTGAGAAAGTCAGCTAGAACTTTACTACTAGAAAGCAATAACTCAGCCGAATTACAGCTCAGTGGTAGATAGAGCTAGTCATGGCAAGTTATTGTGTTTCTCAAAGGATGAGTGACACAAAAAAGGTTATCCAGCTAAAAGTTAGGGCAGAGGATTACTGGACAACTTAAAACCTGTCTGGAAGTTTTTGGAAGCATGACAACTGACATTTACCTGAAACAGACTTTGATAACTGCTTATGGGTCAGTTGTTTGACTAAAATCAACTTCTTACTGGTTTTTTTGCGGTTTTACATGTAAAAGCCGGTAAAACTATGTGCTTACCGTATTTTACTTGTAAACACGATCAAACGTCTAGCGTATTCGTTTTGTATATCGCTATATTTTCTGGATAATACACCGCAAGTCTAATGACTCATGGAAAATTTTATTTTTACAACCCAGTCAAAATCCTGTTTGGCAAAGCTCAAATCGCCAATATTGCTGCTGAAATTTCTGTTGATGCCAAAATATATTATTACCTACAGTGGGGGTAGCATCAAAATTAACGACGTTTATAACCGGGTGAAGTCTGCGTTGTCTGGACGGCAAAAAACACTTGACTAACGAGCATGTATACTGCTAAAAGTAAACAGACCGAATAGTCTGTAATTTCCAATTCAATAAACTACACGACTCCCTACTCTAATAAATCGCTGTAATGTCCAAAGGCGAAGAAACAAAAAGTAGAATTCTCCACCAAGCAGCCGAACTGTTTAACCAACAAGGGTATGCAGGCTCATCAATGTCAGACATTATGCGTGTTACTGGATTGCAAAAAGGAGGAATTTACAATCACTTTCAAAGCAAAGACGATCTCGCATTACAGGCTTTTGATTTTGCGATCGCTCGCATTAAACAGCATACTAGATTTGCATTGCGAAGCAAACGCCATGCAGTAGAACGCCTGCAAGCAATCATTGGGATATTTAGTAGCTTCGCAGAAAATCCACCTATCAAAGGAGGGTGTCCACTGCTGAATACTGCTGTGGAAAGCGATGATGCTCATCCGGCGTTGCGGGAACACGCTCAACAGGCGATGAACTCTTGGCTGCATCTAATTCGTCGAATTATTGAAACGGGAATTGCCAAGGGTGAAATTCGCTCTGAAGTAAGTGCTGATGAAATTGCCACCATCATAATTGCAACGCTGGAAGGAGCCATAATGATGAGTAAGCTTTATGGAGATTCAATTCACATGTACAGGGTAATTAATCACCTGAATCAATACTTGGAAAATCACCTTTAAATGTATGGTACAAATCAAAGTATATTCTTTAGCAGACAAATTAAATCTTATTAAAGCGGAGCTATCAAATGTAATCCATACCTCCCTTATAGAGGTTTTACAGCTTACCCCTGAAAAAAGATTTCACCGTTTTTTCCCACTGGATAAATCAGATTTTTATTATCCATCTGATAGAACAAACAACTATCTAGTTATCGAAATTAGTATGTTTGAGGGGCGCTCAGTGGAAACAAAAAAAGAGTTGATTCGCCTGCTAATTAAAAATATCAATGAAAAATTCAATATTCCTATATGCGATATTGAAATCACAATTTTTGAAACGCCCAAATCTAACTGGGGTATTAGAGGTTTACCTGGCGACGAGTTAACCTTAAACTACAAAGTAGAAGTTTGAAATTGTTGTAGGTAATGGGTTATTAGACAATTAATAACTACTCATACTTGAAAAGAGTAAAATTTTTTAGAATTTTACAGACCGATCGGTTTTAAAATATTAAGAGAAATAATGCTAGTAAATAACAGTTTGCACAGACCACTAGAAGTAGTATTAGAAATTCCTGTAAGAACATACGACATTGACTTTATAGGAATCGTAAGCAATATTGTATATATCAGATGGTTAGAAGATTTACGTTTAAAGTTTTTAGATGAACATTGGCACCTCAATCAACAAATTGCTCAAGGATATGCACCTGTTCTAGCTGGAACTGAAATTGAATATAAACGTCCGATAAAAATTATTGACCAAGTAATAGGACGTTTATGGCTAAGTAATTTAGGACGATTGAAGTGGACTGTACAGGCTGAAATTTTCTCTAATAATGAGTTAGCAGCAGTAGCTAGTCAAAAGGGTGCTTTTGTCAGTTTACAAAATAGTCGTCCTATTCCTATTCCAGAGGAATTAAAGAATAAATATTTAGAGCATCAAAAAGGGAATCTGAAAGACTAAGTAAGTTGGCACAATCAAAACAAACTATGTAAATAAAAATGAACTAGGCTAAAATCCTCAAGCAAATCAGCTAAAAACACTATAATTTGCTTAAAGCGTGATTTATCCTACTCTTAGACCGGCGATCTTGATTCTGAATCTATTGATAACTTTCCTTGCACTGACTTACGAACCATTGACCAACTGTGGCTAAAATACAGCAATGGGCAATGGGCACTTTGGGTTTAGTGTGCAAAAGCGAATTTGGGAAAGCGTTGGAAAAGACTACGAAAAGTTTGGCGATCGCGTCGGATGGCAAAAAGGAATATTTTTTAATAAAGACTGGCTATATTACTCAGACCTTACTTTCAGAATAAATTCTCCAAGGGGACATTTGCCATGCGCGCCCGTGGACGCTGTTTGGATGGTCAGTAAGTTATCGATCTCTGCGGGCTCAAGAAGCATAGGGTTGGGTTTGGCCTTCTTCTCTCGCATTGAGACTTGTAAACGTTAATATATAAGTCTTACAGAAAATTGTGAAAATTCACAAACAATTCATTTTGCAGGAAGTATTACGTTTTCTACGTTTCCGTTACTTGGTACTGGGCATAAATTCCCTTTTAAAGTTGACAAATTGCTTTTAAAACTTGTAGCAACTGACTTGAACCCTCTCTTTCCATTAAATTTAATTCTGGCAACAGATAATAAATAGGGGGATTTCCTTGTTCGATATAGACAAACTGATAACTTCTACCATTAGTTGCTAATCCCCAAACTGATTTTTGATTATCTAAATTTTTATAAGCGTATGTGAGTAACTGAGGTAAACCTGTTGAAATATCAATCTGACTATTTTTAGATTCAATTAACAGTACCCAAAAGTATATTTGAGGTTTTGTATGTTTAGCTTTACTAATAGCTAAAATATCAAATCTTCCTTTAATTTTGATATCTTCATCTTCAACTTCAATATCAGCAATATTCTCCTCCAAAGCAATCTCGATAGGATAGCGATAAAAACCAGCTAACCTTAGTAAAGGAGCAACTGCAAGAAACTTTACTTGACCTTCAGAAACTTTACCTGCTGTAAGGTATCTATCAAAGTCATGCTGAATTTGTTTGAGTTCCTGCTGTTCTGCTTCCGTGAGAGGTTCCAGAGATAAGTAGTTAGAAAATGAGTCATTGTACTGCTTTTGAAAGCCAAATAGACGATGAACTTCTTCTAAAGATAAATTACGAGCGTTGAGAATTGTCATATATTTTTGCTTGATTAAGGTGCAACCCAATCCAAGTTACCTATATAAAACCTATGTTAACCCCTGCTTGACTGACCAACTTCAACGAAAAGGTTTTGTTAGTTAATCAAATATTAACCCTTAAGAAACTCCTCTTTAACTTCTTGACTCTGTGTTCTCTATGCCTCTGTGCCTCTGTGGTTAAATAAAAAGCTTTTGAACCGCAGAGACGCGGAGGCACAGAGAGAAAAAGAGATTTTAGAAGTATATTAGCTAAGTCTTCTTTTAACTTCCTCAGCTAAATTGACCAGTAGCACTTCTACTTGCTCACCTGATTTCAAATCTTTGAGCGAGGACTTTTGCGCTGCTGCTTCCTCAGAACCAATAATTACACAAAATTGAATTCCTTGTTTATCGGCTAGCTGAAATTGTTTACCCAAGGGACGCTTATCAAAATTAGTGATAACATTAATTCCAGCTTGACGCAGATGTTGTGAAACTTTTAAATAAGTTGGCATTAAATCTTCTTGCATATTCACTACCATCACCTGGGCTGGTGTAGCAGCTAAGGTACTAAGAATACCAGCTTTTAACAATCGACTAATTAAGCGAGTTAAACCGATAGAAATACCGACACCAGGCATTTTTTCACCCAAAAACACCCCAACTAATTCTTCATATCTGCCGCCAGAACAGATACTACCTAAAGCTTCATGCCCTAATAAGGTTGTTTCGTAAACTGTACCAGTATAGTAATCAAGACCACGGGCAATAGATAAATCAATACAGAAACGATTTTCGGTAACTCCAAGATTACGCACGCCTGCAATTACTGTTTCTAATTCGCTAATTCCAAGGCTTAATTGCTCAGTTTCTGGCAGATTTAGGGTGAGATGCTTAAGCTTATCTAATACTTCATCAACAGAACCATCAATTTTAATAAAATCAATAATTTTTTGAGTCTGTTCTCCTGAAACTCCCTCTTTTTCTAATTCTTGTTTTACTTTACTTTCACCAATTTTTTCTAAATTATCAACAATATTAATGCACGATTTAATTTTGTCTTCGGTAATTCCTACTGACTTAAAGAAACCTGTAAGAACTTTACGATTATTGATGCGAATCAGAAAATCACCGATATTAATTGCTTCAAATATTTCAGTAATAATTGCAGGCATCTGAGCATCATAGAGCAAGCTGAGTTCACGACGAGCAACTACATCAATATCACACTGGCGGAACTGACGAAAACGCCCATCTTTCGCGCGTTCTCCCCGAAAAACCATATCAGTTTGATAGCGGGCAAAGGGAAAGATTAACTCATTTAGGTGACGGGCAATATATGCTGCTAAAGGAACTGTTTGATCAAATTTTAAAGCTCTTGCTTCTGAACCAGTTTCACCCGATTTATCTTTACCAGTTTCGCCTGATTTATCTTTCTCGGCTTGTCGATTTGGTGGCAAGATGGGGTCAATGCCATAGATGATATTGTCGCCTTGATTCCCTTTAGCTTGTAGCACTTCTAAACGCTCTACAGCAGGTGTTTCAATGGGCGTAAATCCATAGCTTTCAAAAACTCTACGGATAATATCTAGCAAATATAATTCTAGACGCTTTTCACTAGGCAGAAATTCTGGGAAACCACTAGGAGTAGAAAAGTTTATTTTGTCACCTTTTGCCATGCGTGTACCTTACTAAATTGAAATTTGAGATGAAAGCTTAACGACTGGAAGCCGTGGCTACACAAACAAAGTCCGCCTGCGCGGACTGGAGAATAATAAGTGATTATCTCAGAGAACAGAAATTATTATCTTACCCGTTCTTCTTGAATTAGGGTGCGTTGAAATATGTGATTATTCTTAAACCAATGCCAAGTGCGGGCACGATTGTTATTGTCAGGACTAATGTAGATCATTTCATATAAGCTCATTTCTGGGTTTGTTTTATAACTAAACCACAAAATCACAATTGAATCATCGGCTTCCCAAGCTTTACCTTGAATACGTTCGGTGTCAAACCAGAGCTTATTATCTTTATAGCTTCCTGGAAATTCATACTCTTCTTGTTTGCCGTCAGACCATTTGTAGCGATTAATTTGGTAGTAGGGATGAGAACCATTTTCTGGAAATTGACAAGTTAAGTGAGACTCATAACTGTCGAGGATTTTTCCTGTTGTATCAATTAATGTATAAGTTCCTACCCAATCTCCCTCATGACGAACAAGTACGGGCATTTCTTCTCGAATATTAGACATTGCAATTTACCTCTCAACAAATTTAGGTAAGGCATACAACACAAGGTGAACTACTTACACTTACCGCCAGGTAAGTAAGTGACGGACTCAAACCGCAAGCTCCCTTTGGTTGTGGTAGAACGCAAATCATTAGCCATTTCTCGTACTAGTGCTTGAGTCAGACTAAGTTCCACGCCGCAGAGTTTATTATATAATGCTGTCTGTAATACTAACAATTCGATTTAGCACTCTGACTTTCTAAGCTGCATGGACTAATTTTTGAAAATTACACAACCAATTACCCACTAATTATGCAAGTTAAATTGGAATTGGTACAAAATGAAATGGTGCATTACGGTTAAAACCATAACGCACCATTTTTAATATTTACTAAAGTTAATCTTGCGTATTAGTAAATCCCACCTTCTCTATTCAGTTGTTCATCATGCTTGGCAATGACCCAAATTGCATGAATACTACCCGGTAGCCAACCTAGAACTGTGAGTAAAATGTTGATAAACAATGTTGGGCCAATTCCAACTGTCAGGAAAACGCCTAAAGGAGGCACTAATAAACCTAGAAGATAACGAACTAATTTCATGATTTTGCTGTATTTTTGTGATTTTGTTTAGTTACATTCTTTTGAAGATGCCGATTTAAGAAATCCACCTTCGGATATTTTATATGGAGTAGAAAATCGATGAAATTATTATTTCTACTCCCTTTAATATTTATCTAGAAGGTAATTCATTTTGGCTTTTAACATCAGCACTGCCGGTTAAAAGATTTCTTTCAACAAAGTAGTTGTTAATGAAGGTGTTAGCAAAAGTTAGAATCACTGGCCCAAGAAGGAAAGCAATAATTCCATTTACTGAGAAACCAGGAACTAGCACTGCTGCTAACCAAAAACACAAACCGTTGACGACGAGCGAAAATGCTCCAAATGATAGAAAGTTAAGCGGTAGGGAGAGAGCAGACAGAACTGGTTTAACTGAACCGTTAATTAGACCAATTACTAGAGCGGCAATCAAAGCTGCGGGGAAATTAGCAATATTAACGCCTGGAACAACTAAATCAACAATCAACAGGCTCAAAGCTGTAGCTAGGGCGGTTAATAATGGTGTCAACATTTTTTTGACCTAATCTTTTTTGTTTGTAACTTCTTATCTCATCTTTAACTATGTGCCAGACTTTCACCTCTCTTGCAAGATAGAATTTCCTTCTACCATTAGGTCTATTTTTGAGAAAACTATAGTAGTTATCATATTGATGTGCCCCTACTGTGATGCCATGTTTTTAAGGGTGCATTAAATTTGTTGAATGCACCCTACAAATTTAAGATTAATTTAATCAGATTTTCCAGACTCAGGCTTATAGTAAAGGGCTGACTTATATAAGACTTGTTCTTGATGGGTTTCTAAAGTGCAATTAGACAAGGGGTAAGTTACACAAGTAACAACATAAGCAGCTTGTATTTCACTTGGGCGCAGAAATTTCTGCTCGCTTTGATTAACTTCACCGCTAATGAGTTTCGCAATACAGACAGAACATTCGCCTTGTTTGCACCCAGATGGTAGGCGGATACCAGCATCTTCTGCTATATCGAGAATATATTGATCGTCTGGCACTGCAATGGTGCGATCTAATCCAAGTGTAGGATTGATAAATCGGACTTGATAAACTGCCATCTGCTGTTTCTAATTATTGTTTAACTGCTTTCATCGACAAACTAATCCGCTTCAGTTTCTCGTTGATTTCTAACACCTGAACTTTCACTACTTGTCCAACTTTGACAATTTTGTTGGGATCGTCTACAAATCTATCAGCAAGTTGGGATATATGCACCAAGCCATCTTGATGTACGCCGATATCGACAAAAGCACCGAAATTGGCGACGTTCGTCACAATTCCCTCTAATTCCATTCCTACATTTAAGTCCCTGATTTCCTTAATTCCTTCTTTGAAGGTGGCATACTTAAACTCAGCACGAGGATCTCTACCTGGTTTTTCTAGTTCGCTGAGAATGTCGCGCAATGTGGGTTCGCCGACGCTATCGGTAACGTATTTCTTCAGGTTGGTCTTTTTGAGTTTTTCGGCAATTTGTGTTACCTGATTTAATGGCACATTTAGATCGGATGCGATCGCTTCTACTACAGAATAACTCTCTGGATGCACTGCTGTATTATCCAATGGGTTATCACCGCCGCGAATCCGCAGAAAACCCGCCGCTTGTTCAAAGGCTTTTGGTCCCAGCTTCGGAACTTTCAACAGTTGTCGGCGATTTTTAAAGGCTCCATTCTGGTTGCGATAGGCGACAATGTTATTGGCAACTGTTGCCGTAATCCCAGAGACGGATGTCAGAAGTTCTTTGGAGGCGGTGTTTAAGTCTACGCCGACGTAGTTAACGCAGCTTTCTACAGTGTCATCCAATTTCTTTTTCAATAACTTCTGATCGACATCGTGCTGATATTGTCCCACACCAATGGATTTGGGATCGATTTTCACCAGTTCCGCCAAAGGGTCTTGCAAACGGCGACCGATGCTAATAGCACCGCGCACGGTAACATCTAAATCGGGGAACTCTTCTAGCGCCACAATACTAGCAGAATATATAGATGCGCCAGATTCATTCACCATCACCTTAACTGGTTTGCGTTCTATAGTTTGCAATACTTGCGTGACAAACTCCTCTGTCTCGCGGGACGCTGTACCATTACCAATGGCGATTAACTCAATTTTGTACTTTTCAATCAGATTTTTGACAGTTTGTGCAGCTTTAGCCCGTTGTTCAGCCGCTTGGTGGGGAAAAACCGCTTGGTATTCCAAAAATTTCCCCGTTTGGTCGAGGACAGCAACTTTACACCCAGTTCTAAATCCAGGGTCTATCGCCAAGGTTGGTTTCATTCCTGCTGGTGCAGACAGCAGCAACTCTCGCAGATTAGTTTCAAATGTCTTGATTGATTCCATGTCTGCATAGACTTTCTTCTCAGAAATCACCTCTCCCATTAGAGAGACTTTCATCAAACGGTTAAATGCATCCTTCAACATCGCCTGATAAAAATCCCGAATTGCCCGAACTTTGGTTTTAATTTCTTTCGACTCAAGATAGTAAAGTACCGTATCTTCATCAAAAGCAATTTCAAAGCTTAATACTTTCTCAGTTTCACCCCGACACAACGCCAGCATATTATGTGGTGCAATATTTTTTACCCTAATTTTATAGTTACGGTACATCTCAAATTTGGTTGTACCTTCGGGATAATCATCTTTGATGCGGGAGACAAATACCCCTTCTTCGAGAAGATAATCGCGGATATATGCCCGCAATTCAGCTTTTTCAGCCACTTCTTCCGCTAAAATATCAGCAGCACCTTTAAGTGCTTCTTCTGCTGTTTTTACTCCCTTGGCTTCAGAAATATACTTAGCCGTTTCTTCTTCTAATGAAGCTATCGCAGTATTTTTGACATTTAGCGACTTGATGAATTCCGCCAGTGCTTCAAGTCCTTTTTCTCTGGCGATAGTGGCGCGGGTGCGTCGTTTTGGGCGATAGGGTAGATATAAATCCTCAAGTTCGGTTTTTTGTAAGCAGGATGAGATTTTGGCTTTAAGTTCATCTGTGAGTTTACCTTGTTGGGCGATCGCACTTACAATCACAGATTTTCGTTCTTCCAGTTCTGTTAAATAAGTATATCGATCGGACAATTCCCGTAGTTGCACTTCATTCATCTCATCGGTGCGCTCTTTACGGTAACGTGCAATAAAGGGAATTGTTGCACCCTCCGCCAAAAGTTCCAGCGCGTTTTGCACCTGATGAGGTTTGAGGTTTATTTCAGTTGCCAGTAGTTGAGGAATGTTCAGCATTAGGTGTCTAAAATGAAAAAAATGAAAATGCTACTTCTAAAGGTAGTATGCTAGATCCTTATCCTGGCGCAAAGCCAAAGTTTTAAGCTAATTTACCAGATGATTGCTCACAAGAGTACAAGCGAAGTAGACAAAACCCACCTACGCAAGTAAGTTTTGAACCCTATTAATCCGCGTAGATGAAGGAGAGTTTGTATAGCATAGCGCAGCTATCCTGAGTCGGGAGAGCATTAGAACAAGTATCACTGTGATATCCGTATAAGCATATACTTTAATCTTGTTACACATAGTGCCTTATACCCCCACTTTGAAAGCTTGTTGTTACACGCAGTATCTACCACAAATGGAAGAGTTATTCGCCAAGCTTTTGGTTGCTTCATCTGTCGCAATAATTATTCCAATTGGTGTAAGATACAATCTTGCGTAATCTTGATTTTCTATAATATTTATTTCATTCGACTGTTGTGCCTAAAAGCTTATTGGATGTAAAATTGACCACAATTACCAAAACAATTTGTTTTATTAAGCACAATAACTTTTCGTTCAGAGGTTTGCTAAGATGCCTTTGTTTTTCTTGATACCACTATGTACTGCTTTAGTCACGGGCTACTTATTTAAAAAGAGTAATGATGAAATTGCATATCTTGCAGGTGTATTTGCAGCTATTAGCTTGATTTTAAGTTTAGTATTGGCACCCTGGCAGATTCAATTTGGATTGTTAATCACTGTCTTAATCATTACGAACAGACTTTTGCAGAAAAATGAGTTCAAACAAACTGAAACCACAGGAAAACAACCTAGAGAAATTAAATAATATCAACCACGACAAACTATTTTTTTCTCAACTTTAAACAGCTAAAAATCATAAGACAGCTAACCCAGTAATGTCCTTAAAAACAAAAGTTGGTAACTTGTTGATAGGAAATTCTTAGGTGTGTGTATAATTTTGACCGCTTCTTGAGACTGTATTATTTCTTAATAATGGTAAACTTTGTTTTTTACTTCAGCCTATCAGCTTTATACTTAGGTTAAGTATTGTTGAACTTTTCCATTTGCAAGGTCATGCAAACTTTTAAAAATATATTGATAATCAATTGTAATATCAAATAAAGTTTGCTCGTAAAATTCAAAAATCGAGTCTTCCGTCTTACTTGGTATAGAACACAACTCCAAAGAAGAGTTCTTTACAGATGTATGAAATTTAATATCTTTGTGGATAATATAAAAAGCAATTCAGACTATCGGTTTTCATCTATGATGTTTGCTGTATCTAGCTAGTACTTTTATGTACTAAAATATACGTACTGTTGCCTGTAATGTTGCTCAAGGTTAATTCTGTTTTCTTAAACTCTTAGCTTTACACTTCTAGAGTCTGATATGAAATCGCTACTTCTGTGAGTTTATTAGCCAGAAAGTGCTTCATAAATGTACAAATATATTACTAATGAAAATTCATATAATTTATAGGAAAATTTCGATTTTATGAAGTTTTTGTTTAAGTATATTTTCGGTACATGAATTTTTGATGAAGTGTGCCGATAAATTTGCAACACGGCTTTCTCGTGGTATTCTAGTAAGTGATTATATGTAACAATAAATTTTGAGTAAAGCTCTAGTTAAAATTACATATAATTAATTAAGAACAATCAAACAATCCTAAGACTAAATGTAAAACATCTCAAATCTGCTTAAATTAACGTAAGCTGTGAGTTAATCGCCAAACGCTAGTTTACATTAGCCGTTAGTCTCGTGAAAAACTCCATTTAGATATTAAGTAAAATTCCCCCACACGCCTGTAAAGCGCATTACTTTAGACTAGACTGATTTATCTCTCTATTTTCCGCAGCCAAACAGACTTCTATTAGTCATTGTGTTCCTATGTCCGAAAAGAGTACGTATACACACTCAAGCTGAGTACAAATTTTTATTAATTAATCGGTTTAGTTACCAGCCGAGGTTACAGATGTGTATGTAAGCTTGGAGAATGACAAAGCCCTCACTTGTCCCATATCTGCATCAACTATGACATAGATGTTGCGATCGCACTATAAAGTACTCTGGAAGCATAGCTGGCTGATACGGAAGACTTCTGCAATTCTACAGTTGAGTAAAGCCAAACTAGAAATACAACCATAAGCACTTGACTCCAATTAATACCGGATGCTGCAATAATACAGCAACCGTTCTACAAGCTGTATAGTATTTAGTTGCTAACTCTTGGACACAGCTTTTGATGGTTATTTTGATATCAGCCCTTTCAAGATAGCCTTTTTAATATTGTTGTCTATTTAATGAAGTGGAAGTCGAATTGTACAGAAAGTGTGACCGAAATCAGAAACGTCCAAAACAATAGGCTGTTTACTGGCCGGTTTATACCTACTATCTCGATTGAGGGAAATATACGATGAAATCTATATTGGAAATTTCAAACTTTAAAATAATTCCCTATATTATCTTGTTTGTCAGTATTTTATTTAGTATTTCTGGACAATTACTCATGAAATATACCATGAGTCACTCAGATGAGGGACTGTTGGATTGGGTATTCCTTCAAAAATTAGCATTAGCTGTTAGTGTTTATTGCTTGGGAATAGTCAATTGGATACTGGCTTTGCGATCGGTAAAATTGAGTATTGCTTATCCACTGACTAGTTTAAATTATGTCGGTATACTTTTCGGATCGCACTACTTTTTTAATGAGGTGATTACAATAACTCGAATTGCAGGAGTAATCACTATTTTCCTAGGAATTCTTTTAGTGGTTATTCCACTGAAAAAGTCTATATAAATTTCTCTATAGTAAATTCTAAAAAACCTATTGGAACATGAACATTATTACTTGGCTACTTTTAATGGTTGTAGTTTTATTCGGAACCACAGCTAATGTGTCACTAAAATATGGACTTCACATTTCTAGCTCTACTAAAGGAACTAGCACATCTATTCTAAATCTATTATTGTCTCGTTATTTTTTGATTTGGTTTATCTGCTATACATTTATGACTATATTGTGGCTTTATGTATTGCGAACAATTCCTCTAAGTCAAGCATTTCCAGTTTTAGGACTAATGTATGCACTGATACCTATTGCTTCTCACTATCTTTTAAAAGAGCGAGTTGTATTTAGCCAGTGGTTAGGAATATCTATTATCATAACTGGTGTAATTCTGGTTGTAAATTGATAGCTAAAGAGCCGAATATTGAGGTTATTAATGTTATTAACAGCCTCTGAAGATAAATCTCAAAAACATAGCTAATAAAATATAAATTAAATTTATGAATATAGGTATTATTGGCGGAGGCATAACTGGTCTAGTATTAGCCCAACGTCTTGCACATCAAGGACATATTGTAACTGTCTTCGATAGCAACAAACAGCTTGGTGGGCTAACCACGTATCATGATTATGGGTTGTTTACTTGGGATCGCTTTTATCACGTTATCCTACCTTCTGATACTCATTTAATAAATTTTCTCAGGGATATTGGGCTTGGAGATAAACTGCGTTGGCATCGAAGTTTAACAGGATTCTATGACAATAAAAAATTCTATTCTATCAGTAACACTATAGAATTTCTCCGCTTTCCTCTATTTGGGCTTATAGGTAAAATCAGATTAGCCTTTACTCTCCTCTATGGTTCACGCCTTAATAACTGGCGGCGCTTAGAGAAGATTTTAGTGGAAGATTGGTTATTAAAACTCGGTGGTAAAAGTACATACGAAAAGCTCTGGAAACCTTTACTTTTATCCAAATTAGGAGAGAACTATAAGAGAATATCAGCTGTTTTTATTTGGGCTTATATCAAACGACTATTTTCAGCGCGTGATTCTTCACTAAATAAAGAACAACTTGGTTATGTCTCAGGGGGTTACAAAACTGTCTTTGACCATATAGAAAAGTTAATTTATGCGGCTGGAGGTCATATCCGCACAGGGGTTGCAGTAGAATATATCGCGCCTCATCCAGGTGGTGGAATGTGGGTAGAATTTCAGGGTAAAAAGGAGCATTTTGATAAGGTAATTTTTACTGGACCAGTTAATATTTTGCAACAAGTTGCTGCTGATGAACTGATAAAAGTTTCAGACACTGGTGAAACAGTAGAATACCTGGGTGTAATCTGTATGGTATTGATTACTCGCAAAGCTTTAGTTCCTTATTACGTCGTAAATATCGCCGATAGAACTATTCCTTTTACCGGAGTCATCGGTATGAGCAACTTAGTTTCTTTGCAAGAAACAGCAGGATATCACATGACATTTCTACCAAAATATATCCTTTCCACTGACCCGTTGCTAAAACAGCCCGATGATGAATTGCGCCAAGTATTTTTTCAGGGTATACGTTTGATGTTCCCAGAACTCAAATCAGATGACATTGTAGCAGCACATATAAATCGAGCTATTAAAGTGCAGCCACTACAAGTTTTAGATTATTCCAGCCTTGTTCCAAAAGTGAGTACCGAAAACGAAGATTTTTTCGTCGTCAATACCTCGCAGTTGGTCAATGATAGCGTCAACAACAACGCAGTTGTGCGACAGGTCGATGAATTTCTCAAAAAATCAACATTGCTGAATTCTTGAAATTTGAGTAATTGGATTTTATTTTAAAAATCACAGGAGGTATTTATGAGTCTTTTTGTTCTTTTACCCGCATACAACGAGCAAGAATCAATTCGCCCCTTGTTCAAAAGGTTTCAGACATTACAGCAAATCTCTAATATGGAGATAAAACTAATTCTTGTTGATGATGGTAGTAGTGATGCAACTGCTCAGACTGCTTTAGAAGAATCTCAATCACTGGGAGTATTAATTAACTTAGTCCAACATCCCAAGAATGCTGGTTTAGGTGAAGCAATTAAAACAGGTTTCAGAACTTTCTTAGAAATTTCTCAAGAAGGTGATTTTTTAGCCGCAATGGATTGCGACAACACTCAACCGCCAGAACTCCTAATAAAGATGTATGACACTATGATAGCTGGTAGCTATGATATTGCGATCGCATCTAGATACCGAAAAGGCTCTAAAGTCATAGGTTTATCAAAATTTAGAGAGATAATGAGTTACGGAGCTAGCTGGCTGTTTAGAATCGCAGCCCGTGTACCAGGTGTAAGAGACTATACTTGCGGTTACAGGCTGTATAA
This sequence comes from Nostoc punctiforme PCC 73102, assembly GCF_000020025.1. Lineage (GTDB taxonomy): Bacteria > Cyanobacteriota > Cyanobacteriia > Cyanobacteriales > Nostocaceae > Nostoc > Nostoc punctiforme. The sequence goes on from NC_010628.1 coordinate 6,704,127, forward strand.
CCGTAATTTTGTTAGTAAATTAGATATGTATTACGGCGACAATCTATTTACTGAAAGTGGATTTGCTTGCATGATAGATTTACTGCTAAAAGCAAAAGTACTTAGACCAAAAATCGCGGAAATTCCAATGGTTTTGAGATATGACCAAAAGCCAAGTGCGAGCAAAATGAAAATTTTGAAAACTATTACTCGAACATTGAAGCTCCTGTATAAAAATCTATTATCTACAGGACAAATTTCCAATTTAGGCCAGACTTTTAATGAGCGAGAAACAGGAAGAATTCCCCTGAAAATGGGAAATCGTAAATAAAGCTAAGAGTGATAGTCTGGATTAAATTAAGTGTTTGCAGGAAATAAGATCGCATATTTAGTAAGGGTTAGTCATCAGGAAGTTTCTGTATTCTTACCAGAGTTAGAGTATCTCCTAGCTCGTAACTCCCTTCGTTGAGAAGAGTATTAGTTAAATACATATAAGTGCATCTCTTTTTACACAAGCATCCTCAATGGTGCGAACTTTCAAAATATCAGCCCGCCTTTGCGGGCTTTTTTTATTGACAAGTTTTTCCAAGGAGGATTAGGGAAATCCACACTGCTTTTCAAAGAATTGGTCAAGATGACAGTTGAGTAAATTTGCTAGAGTGAACACACCAGGATTTTTCAGTCAAATCTCTGAATTACGCCAGCAGACGAGGCTACCCATGCTTACAAGTACGCTACTTCTCTCAAATCAACTTCCCACCTTACAATATTCCTCTACACCAGAGCGTTTCGATGAAACCTGGGAAGCCCCCCTGGCTACCCTCCTGGGATTAGGACGCGCCGCAGGCGCTGACTTCATCGAATTATTTTTAGAACGTCGCAACTATATTAGTTGTCTTGCAGAAGAGGATTCCATCACTAGTATTTCACCAAGTCTGTCTACAGGTGCGGGAGTCAGAGTATTTCGCGGCAAAGCCGATTGCTACGTCAGTACTAATGACCTTTCCTTTTCCGGTTTGAAAGCAGCTTTAGAAAAAGGTCTGTCTATCCCGGGATTGCAATTACCTGCTCCCAAGGCTTTCATCCCAGAAATCAACCTAGAATTACTGAGAGATTACGCCACCAAAAGAGGTAAAGATACATGGCTACCAGTGTGTAGCTCTATCCGCGAAATGGGAGAAGTCCTCCTTGATGGGACTGCTCACCTGAAGCAAAAAGCTAGCCATGTCCAATCGCGCCGTGCTACTTATTTTCGTGATTGGCAAGAAGTCTTAATCGCTGCTAGTGATGGAACTTTTGCGCGTGATATTCGCCTCACTCAGTCAGTAGGATTTAACCTATTGTGTGCTGATGGTGCTAATCGTACCTCAATTGGCGATCGCGCGGGTAATACTAGCGATGCCAATTTCTTGAGAACTTGGGATTCTCAACAAGCCGCCGAAAAAATAGCAGAATCTGCCGGCAAAATGCTCTACGCCGATTACGTAGAGTCGGGTACTTACCCGATTATTATGGCCAATCACTTTGGCGGCGTAATCTTCCACGAAGCCTGCGGACACCTGCTAGAAACCACTCAAATTGAACGTAATACCACTCCTTTTGCTGACAAAAAAGGCGAAAAAATTGCCCACGAAAGTTTGACAGCCTGGGACGAAGGGCGCTCTGAAAACGCTTTCGGGACAATTGATATGGATGACGAAGGTATGCCTGCTCAAAGAACCTTATTAATTGAAAAAGGCGTTCTCAAAAACTTCTTAGCAGATAGAACAGGTTCTGCACGCACCGGACACCCCAGAACTGGAAGTGGCCGCCGCCAAAATTATACCTTTGCTGCTGCTAGCCGGATGCGTAATACTTATATTGATTCTGGCGAATATAGCACTGATGATTTATTTGCCTCTGTTGATAAAGGTATTTACTGTAAGAAAATGGGTGGTGGTAGTGTTGGTGCTACAGGTCAATTTAACTTTAGTGTTGATGAAGCTTATTTGATTGAGAATGGCAAAATCACTAAACCGTTAAAGGGAGCAATTTTAATTGGTGAAGCCAAGGAAATTATGAATAAAATTTCTATGTGTTCCCAAGATTTGGAAATTGCACCAGGTTTTTGTGGCTCTGTCAGCGGCAGCATTTACACCACAGTCGGACAACCCCACATCAAGGTTGATTCTATTACCGTTGGTGGACGATAAGAATTTTAGATTTTGGACTTTCCTGCGGAACGCTACGCGAACGACTCCGCTCAGTCGAACGATTTTGGATTTTGGATTGTAATATTCAAAATCCAAAATGCTCAAGCTCCCGGATAATTCCGTAGGTTCAATCTAAAATCTAAAAGAACAAATTGTTTGACTGTTACTTCAGCCAGAATTATTCGAGAGAAATACAAGCAATAACATCCAAAATCTAATCTTAAAAATAGAATCGTTTCCAATCCAAAATCTAAAATCCAAAATTGACTATGCCAAATATCAATGAAATTGCAAACTCTGCCAAGGACAATGCCGAAAAGCTTGGTATTAAAAAATTTGACATTTATGGGTCAACAGTAGATGATACTAGCGTGCAAGTAGACCAAGGTGAGCCAAAACAAGTTAAAGCTTCAAATCGCTCTGGTGTTACTGTTCGTGTCTGGAATGAAGATAATACAATGGGTGTCACCAGCACCACAGATGTAGATTCCAAGGGACTGGAATTAGCTTTGAAAACTGCTTATGAAGCCAGTTTCTTTGGTGTTAAAGAAAATGTTCCTGATTTTAGTCCCGAAGCTACTGTTCCTATTCCAAATAAAGCCCAAGATAAGACACCCCAAGCACCTGTTGCTGAACTGATAGAAAGATTGTTGGTAGCTGAAAAAGAATTACTCGCAGCTCATCCAGCAATTAAAGGTGTGCCTTATAATGGTTTATCACAAAGAGATATTGACAGATTTTATCTCAATAGCGATGGCGCAGTCAGAACTGAATCCCATTCCTTAACATCAGTTTATCTTTATAGCAAAACTGAAGAAGAAGGAAAAAAACCTCGTAGTGCAGGTGCTTTTAGAATCAACCAAAGTTTAGATAATCTAGACATCAATGGTTGCATCAAAGAAACCGCCGATAAAACTATCAGCCACTTGAACTATGAAAAAATCAAGACTGGTAAATATCGAGTTGTTTTCTCGGCGGAAGCTTTCTTAAGTCTTTTGGGCGCTTTTTCTAACTTGTTCAACGCTCAAAGTATTTTGGATAATCAAAGCCTATCTACTCCTGATGATTTAGGTAAGCAAATTGCTTCTCCTCTACTTTCAGTTTTTGACGATGCACTGCACCCAGCTAACGTAGGAGCAGAAACTTTTGATGGTGAAGGAACTCCAACTCGTCAGATTTCGCTAATTGAAAATGGCGTTTTAACAAGCTTTCTCCACAGTGCAGGCACCGCTAAAAGGTTAAATGCCCAGCCAACAGGTAATGCCAGTATTGGTGCAAAAGTCAGCGTTAGTCCGAATTTTTATCACGTTTTTACAACAGCAACTCCTGAAGAAGAGTTAAGTTTAGACACTGCTGAAAATGTGATTTTTATCGATGATTTACAAGCTTTACATGCAGGAGTTAAATCCTTGCAAGGTTCCTTTTCTTTGCCGTTTGATGGTTGGCTAGTTAATAAGGGTGTTAGGACAAGTATTGAGTCAGCAACTGTTGCTGGCGATTTCTTAGAACTCTTAAAGTCAATTATTTATGTAGAAAAAGAGGCAGAGTTAACACCAGGGGGAGTTTGCCCGAAAATTTGGGTCAATGAACTGTCAATTACTGGTGAATAAAATTTAGTAAGTGCAGAGTTAGGAGTTGAATTTAACTCTTAACTCATCACTTTGAAATCATGACTCACCATTAATATTCACCACCGACGCTAATTGCAGTATTGAATACATCAGCACCGCTTAAATCAATATTAGCCAAAACAGCGCCATCTACGTCAGTGTTATATAAACGGGAATTACTCAAATTCACGTTGGTGAGATTGGCATTGTTTAAGATAGTATCGCTGACGAATGCTTCTGTGAGATTAGCAGACTTCAAATTGGCACCAGTTAAATCAGCGCCTTCCAAATTAGCACCTTCGAGATTAGCTCCTTTTAAATTTGCATTTCTCAGGTCAACACCTATCAGATGAGCGCCTTTGAGGTTTGCTCCTGCTAAATTACATCCCAAACATTCTCTAGTTTCCAGCAAGCGCCGGACAGGGGCGGAGTTTTCTGCTTTGACGGGAATGGGAGCAGCTAAAGATAGCGTGCTGAGTAAGGCTGCTGCCGTCAAAAAAATTATTTTCATATTTACCTCCGACACTTTTAGAAGTCATTAAATTTTTAACTTCTACGATACCAGTGTGCCAAGATTACTGAATTCTGTACTCATGCGATCGGAGGAATATATAATTTCTATGAGATTAGATATTCTTCTGAAAATTAGTCCGATGGGATTAAAATTAAAAGTTTTTTAGTAGATATTACAAGTGCTTGGACACCGCAAGCAACGCCGAAAAATCATTTTTAAACCGCAGAGGCGCAGAGAGCGCAGAGAGAAAAAAGAGATTTTACCAGTCACCTTGAAAGGGCTAGTACAACACGGCGGAAATAAACTTAATTCCGCCTTGCGGTACTAGTCCCATTATTAATTTGGGTATCAGCTTCCTTGGCTCCTAATTGAAAACTTGTTTAACTGACTAACTGCGCGGCGGAATTGAAAAACTGACGACACAACCCCCTAGTAAGCAAAATTGTTGTCAACAAGTTAGCGAAAGCAACCATAAATATAATCAAAATTTCGTAAGATACTGCATCCAGAGGTTTCACACCAGCTAGTAACTGTCCGGTGGTAATTCCTGGTATTGCGACCATCCCGATGAGAATCATTTGATTGAGAGTGGGGATCAATCCGGCTCTGATAGCATCTTTGCGATACTGGCTAACTGCTTGCTGGGGCGTTGCGCCTAAACTCAAGTGGGTTTCTATTTCGAGATGGCTGGAATTAATGGTGCTGACAAGACGCTCGCCTGCGATCGCAGCTGCATTGGTAGCATTACCTAAAACTATCCCTACTAAGGGAATTATATACTGTGGTTCATACCATCTGTCTGGTTGAATAATCAAGAAGTTGGTGTAAAACACTGTCAGGACGGTACTAATTAAAATTGCACCCCACACCAAAGGCAACAGATGAGGAATTTTTTGGCTGATGCGATTTCGTGCGACAATCGCCGTAATTGTCAGCATTATTGCTAATAGTGCCAAAACTCCCCAAGCATTGTCTAAAGCCAAGATGAAATCTAAAATGTATCCCAATACAAGAAGTTGTAAGATGGTTCTCCCAGTAGCAAGGGCTAGGCTCAACTCTAATCCTAATTTTTCCCAGGCAGATAAACCAATGGCGATCGCCATCAATCCCACAGCAATTGCTAAATCCACGAAATCCAGCTTGATCGTATCCTGCATGGGTTTTCTATCTCCTAGTATTTTCTTCTCAAAGCAGCTCACACACCTGGAACTTTGATCCGATGTGTTGGATCTTGGTTGATATATATCACCTTCATCAATTCAAATTTAAAAAATGGTACAACCTTAACATGGCAAACTCCTAGTATGTCTACTATCTGTAAATTAAATGTGCGGTAGTCTACCGCCCGACAATTTAAGTAAAAACCCTAATAGATGCGTATCTTAGGCGATAGTCTTTTAGTTGCTCCTTTTTGATTAACAATTCAATCAGCAAAAATTGACTCTCGAAGTGCATCCTTTGTATCTCCCGATAAAATGAGAACTCATGATCCAAAGTGTAAATCCCATCCCTGCCTTTGATATCAAGCAGCAATACACCACCATCGAAGCAGAAGTAAGTGCAGCCGTTTTAGAGGTTCTGGCTTCTGGCCGCTATATTGGCGGCCCTCTAGTTGAAGGCTTTGAGCAACAATTTGCTGCTTATAATACTGTTACTCAATGTGTGGCTTGTAATTCTGGTACTGATGCGCTCTACTTAGCGTTACGAGTCTTGGAAATTGGTGCAGGCGATGAAGTGATTACAACGCCTTTCACCTTTATTGCTACATCTGAAGTAATTAGTGCCGTGGGTGCAAAACCTGTTTTCGTTGACATTGACGCTACTACCTTTAATTTGGATGTGGAGCAAGTAGCAGCAGCGATTACACCTAAAACTAAAGCAATTATCCCGGTTCACCTATTTGGACAACCTGTGGATATGACATCATTGATGGCGATCGCTCAATCTCACAATTTGTCAATAATTGAAGATTGCGCTCAGTCTACAGGTGCAATGTGGGCCAATGAAAAAGTAGGAAGTATTGGACATATTGGTTGCTTTAGTTTCTACCCTACCAAAAATCTTGGTGGTTGCGGCGATGGCGGAGCAATAACGACTAACGATCCTGCGATCGCTACTAAACTGCGAATCCTCCGGGAGCATGGTAGTAAAGTTCGATATTTACACGAGGAAATTGGTGTAAATAGCCGCTTGGATGCTCTCCAAGCAACCATATTGCAGATTAAACTACGTTATTTAGATACTTGGAATGATCGCCGTCGAGATATCGCCAATTATTACTATCAGTTCCTTAGCCAAATTCCGGGAATCGTCCCGCCTCAAGAATTACCTGGGGGTATTGGGGTATGGAATCAATACACTGTTCGCATCTCAGGTGAAGGGCGGAATGGTTCTAGCGCCAAATATCGAGATTGGGTGCGTAATCAATTGCAAGAACAGGGCGTAAGTTCAATGATTTATTACCCCTATCCTTTACATTTGCAGCCAGTGTATCAAAATCTAGGCTATCAAATTGGGGACTTACCAATAGCAGAGCAAGCTTGCCATGAAGTCATAGCTTTGCCCATGTTCCCAGAATTGACACAGCACCAGCAAGACCAGGTGATTTATGCGTTAAAGGATTGTTTGGGGTGAGGGGAGTGGGGGAGAGAGGGAAGGGGGCAGGGAGAAAGGGAGAAGAGTTTTACCCTCTGCCCCCTGCACCTCTGCCTCTTTTCAATGCCCAATGCCCACTCCCTACTTCTTACTTCTGAGTTAGCACTCTTGCAGTCGCTAAAGCTTCTACTAAGCCACGCACAGCAGCAATCATTGCTATTTCGCTATTGAGTTGGTTGATAGCGGAACCAACACCAACACCAGCTGCACCAGCTGCGATCGCTAATGGTGCTGTAACGTTAGAAATACCTGAAGCACACAATACTGGCACTGACACCACACGGGAAATCTCAAAAGCTGCTGCCAAGGTGGGAGCAGCTTTTTCAATTAATCCTAAAGTTCCAGGGTGAACTGGGTTACTGCTAGTACCGCCTTCGGTTTGGATAATATCTGCTCCAGCTTTCACCAGTTCTTCTGCTAACTGCACCTGTTGATCTAGTTCCAAAATGTGGGGAACAGTGACAGATAAGGTGATTTCTGGGAGGAGAGCGCGGGTTTGCTTAGTCAGGGCTAGCACTTCTGGAGCCTCAAAGCGGCGACCTTGAGCATAGAAAGAATCGAAATTCCCGATTTCAATTAAATCAGCACCAGCTGCTACAGCTTGCACAAATTTTTCTGGTTCTACTGCTGAAACACAAATTGGTAATTTTGTCAAACTTTTAGCTAACTGTACCAAAGCGCGATCGGCGGCAATATCAACAAAAGTAGCACCGCCAAATTCAGCAGCTTTGACAGTAGCAGCAACGCTAGCAGCGTCGAAATTATTCAAGCCGCTAATCACTTTCAGAACGCGGCGGTTAGTAAATGCACGTTGGAGTCTAGGATGCATCGTCATGGTTAGGCTTTTGAAGCTATGAAGATTATAAATTAGGTATATTCTACCGTCACTCAGTTGATGAGGAACTAAATCACTATGGCAGTTGTCAAATTTTGATTTCTGCAAGCCGCGCAAAGAGCGATCGCCTAAACTTAGCCTGAGCGTCCATTGAAAAGTTTACTCTCCCAATTGAACTAGGTATTAAATGCAGTACGGTACTACAATGAAATATAAAGTTCAGCAGATATCCACATGAATTAAGTTTTATTAAATTATTCTTTTCAGAAGGAAGATATGACTGAGGAAATCATGGCAAATTTTGACGATCAAGAAATACTTGAACTCTGGGATCGTAGAGCTAAAGACTGGGATATTCCAGTTGGCGATGATGGTGATAGCAATCGAATTCTCAACTCAGATCCAGTACTATGGAGTTTTGCTGGTAACGTTGCGGGATTGTCTGTCCTCGATGCTGGTTGTGGTACAGGATATCTAGCACGCCAACTTTGCCTTAAAGGGGCCAGTGTAACTGGTATAGATTTTTCACCTCAGATGATAGAAATTGCCAAATTCAGAGCTAGCCAAAATAATTTAGATATAGATTTTCATTTGGATTCATGCACTGAACTAAAGTCGCTTCCAGATGAGCAATTTGATATGATCGTCTCAAATTATGTTCTCATGGATTTGCTCGATCTCGAAGGAGCAATAAGGGCATTCAATCGTGTTCTTAAGCCTAGTGGTATTGCAATCCTTGTGTTCTCACATCCTTGCTTTCCCCAAGGCAACTCGACGACTGTAAATGAGGATGGGACAGTTTCTTATAGTTGGGCTTCTTCTTACTTTGAAAGGACACAACACAACGACGAACCTTGGAATCATTTTACAACACCATTTATCTGGTTCCACCGCCCTCTTTCCGATTACTGGAAAGTCTTCAAGGCAGCAGGTTTTTCTGTGGACGAATTTGAAGAACCAAGAATTACCCCAGAGCGATATTATCTTGCAGAAAACGACCGAAAGCTCTTCAATTCCAAAACACGTCCCTATTCAGTAGTTTTTAAACTCCAGAAAGTAATGCGTAATTCGTAATTAAGTTTTGTAATGGGAATCTAGACCCCTATTTTTAAATATAGGTTCCTTTTCCTCGTGTTTTTCATTACTATGCTAATCAAACTCTAAAGGCCAAAAATCGGCAATTGGTACTTCCCATCCTGGTAGCAAATCGGGAACTGTTAAAATATCGCTATCACGAAGTATTATTGCTTCTTGTCCAAGGTTGTAAACTTCAACAATCCGCTCATCTGGATTGAGCAAAATTCCTACCTTCGTTCCCAAACTCAGAAATTCTTGAATTTTTGCTCTCAAATCCTCCAAATTATCACTAGGGGACTTCACCTCGACAGTCAAATCGGGAGCCAACTGAGCAAAAGACTTGGGACTGCGACGCAAGCGTTCGGCTAAAACAAATGAAGCATCCGGTGCGCGTAAATCTGAATTTGGCAATCTGAAACCAGCGCTAGAAGCTGCTGTTCGTCCTAGTTTACGCGGTCTAACCCAGTTACGTAACTGCGCCACCATTTCGGCTGCGACTTCATCTGATTCATATCCTGATGGACTCATGACAATAATATTACCCTTAACTAGTTCCATACGATAGTCAGGGTGCTGTTGCTGCATTTTTTCAAAGTCTTCAAGCGTTAGGGACATAAAAACCTCTAATTATCACACTCCCTGTATATATATTATGGAGACAACAGACCTCTTCAGGAGCGATCGCTCCATAAATTCCCCAGTTATGGCCAAACCTGTCACTCCAAACACTTGATCATATCTAAATGAAAAAACAGGAATTAAATTACTTTTCAAAACACTCCATTGCTATTTGAACCTTCTCAACTTGCCTTGGTGCTTGCATTTCGTTAAAAAGTGCGATCGCTTGTAAAAAAATTTCCCTACTTTGACTCATTTCACCCATTTTTTTATGAGTTAATGCCAACTGATAATAAGCCTCAGCTAAGTCTGATTTAGCACCAATTTTATCAAGAATTCCTATCGCTTCTGAATGATGAAAAATTGCTTTTGCAAATTCTCCCTGTTCTCGGAAAAGTTCCGCAAGACAACTTATAGCTTTACCCTTAATCTGAGTAAAGTTGTTTTCTTCAGAATGAAATATAGCTCGTTGGCACAACTCAAAGGATTTTTTCAGATTACCTAAATTTTTATAAGTTAAGCAGAGAGTTACTAAACTATGCCCTATTCCCCACAAAGTTACTCTAGTTGATGTTGAGATGCTAGAAAAGGCAACTTCAGCAAGATCAAAGGCATCTTCTCTGCTACCAAAGCGGGATTTTATCATAGCTAGACAGCATTGAGCATAAGTCATGTAATCATCAAGATTGCTATTTTGTTCAGCAAGTATACAAACAGAATTGAAACAATCTTCGGCTGCTTCTATTTCCCATAATTCAAGTTTGCAAAGCCCGGTATTAAACAAAATAGAAATTTCTGTTTGTTTGGCATCTAATGTGCCTAAGACTTTTCCTGATTTCTCATAGCATTCTATCGCTTCTCTAATACAACCGATTATTCGATATGTATAGCCAAGTATATTGTAAAGTCTAATTAATCTTTCTGGCGATTTTATATCGTCTATTATTCGTTGAATTACAGAAAAATTTTTCTGAAGTAGTCCCAATTGGTAAAACGAGGAACCTAAAGGTAAACCTGTACCCCATTTTTTACCTCTTCCTTGTAAGATTACATCACCAGCTTTCTCAAAATCACTAATTTCTACATAGTGATAATAAGCTTCTAAAGCAGTTAAAGCATCATTTATATTTGTAATAGATACAACTCTCTGTGTCCAACATTCTGCGGCTTTTCGATTTACTAATTCCCATTCTTCACTGATTAATCTTAATCTACTAATCGCTTCATCACGAATTACAGGATGTAACCAGTATTGTCCTTTTTTCGCCTCTATCAAAGACAAATCTTGTAGAGCTTTAATTACACCTCGGCGTTTTTGGGCTGGTACATCCCAAAGCAAACATAAAACTCCCTCGATAGGTAGTGAAGGAATATCTTGATAACGATAGCATCCTAAACGACAAAGGAGACGATAAGCTTCTAAGTCAATTTGTTGGAGACGGTTAAATTGACTTGCGACTAAATCTTTTAATTCTCTTTCTATTAATAAATCTGTAGAGTTTTCCTGCCAATATGAATGGATATCACCAGAAAAATCCGTCAATATTGCTCCTCGGAGAATTTGCATTGCTTTGGCGTTACCTCCATAAGCTCTGCACATTTCGCTGAGAATAGTACAATCACAATTGATGTGGCAACTGCTGAAAAATTCTCGCCATGCTTCATCATCTAAACCTTCGAGTGGGTAAAGATAAACCTCTAGACTAGACTCCCGCAAACGCTCACGACTTGTGACTAAAGTAACTGAATGCACATCCGAGTCTGCTAATACTCTCAATAGCTCAACATAAAGGCGACGATATTCTAGGAACTTACCATTTTTATCGAGAGCAGTTTCTAGATTATCGATAAATACCCCAATTTTAAAAGTTTGTTCTCGGAGTTTACGCCGTAGTCGTTCTAAGCTAATACCAAAGTCCCCTCCCGGTTCTTCGTTAAAGTATCGCCGTAGCCATTCTTCAACTACACTCTCTACAGGAGTAAGGTTTTGGATTTCTGTGGCCATCCACAGTTCTAGGACAAAATTAAATTTTTGACTTTTAAAATATTTGCGTGCTAATCTTGTTTTGCCAACACCACCTTCACCCTGGATGAGGATAACTTTTTCTCCCCGATTGAATAAGGTGTGAAGTTCGGCTATTTGGCGATCGCGCCCGACAAAGTTAGAATCTAAATCTTGAGGTTTAGTCCCATTCGTCGCTAAATTTGGAATCTGAGAAGCTTTTTGCGACTGTTGGTTTGTTCTAAATCCCTGAACTACGCCTTGAAACGTAGATTTTGAGACTTTCGCTCCTAGCACTTTGGAGAGTAAATGCCAAAGTTCTGCACCAACTGCTTTTAAATGCGCTTCTGTATAACCACGGCTGTTGGCGATATGCTGGTAAGTCCGCTTTTCATCCTCCCACAAATTACGCAAGATAATCCTTTGAGTTTTATCTAGATGTTCTCCCGTCTGGAGAAAAACCAAGTTATCTACAAACTCTAAGGCCTCTTCTACACCCATTTGCTAACTTGATGTATCATTTGTAATTCATTATAACCATACTTTTACTACTTCTTCCTACCCGCTATACTACAAAAAACTTTTTCCTACTTGGTAGGAAGCTGACTTTATCCGACTGCAAAGCATTATGGTCTGTATTACTCTTGTAATTAATACAGGCGAAGTTAAGTTAAGCGCCAATAATAAGGTGGTTGAGGATAGATTTTATCAGCGCTACTACTGCAACCTTAGTAAATCACAGATGTTATTTGTTACCGTCCTATATCAATGACTCATGAAAGTGGGGTCTACTAAACAGCAGTGGGTATTAACTAACTAGATTCTGTAGAGCGTATTTACAACTAAGTATGTAAGTCTTTATCCTACAGGAGGTTCAATGATGTTAGACAGAGATTGTCATCATGATTGCAATCAGAATCAGTGCCCTTTTGCCCAAGATACACGTAATCCCAATAGATATGTTTGCCTCAAATGTGGTGTTGAGCGAGAAATAAATAAGTATTCCTCTGGTTTCGGCTCGTTTTTGCTGCTGTTGCTGGGCTTGTTTATTTCGTTCCAACTATTAGTTAGTTACGAAAAGCAAAGCAATCCACAAAGGCAACAACAGTCTTTGAATAATTCACCTCATCAGGGAAATATCCACGTGTAAAACTAATCTTCGTGCTGTGTATGATTTCCCATTTCTGATTTTGTAAATGAGAAATGGGAAATCAAAAAAATATTCACTGCTAAAAATCAGCTACTTTCGTGAGTAAAATTATGGACACCAATCAAGATACACTTCTTTTTCGCTTTGCTTCTAAGTCTTTGAAATATTTCTTGTTAGTGCTGTTTGGGATTGCGATCGCTTACGTCCTATCCAGTGGTTTAGGTATTTTACAAATTATACCTATACTGTTATATCTGTTACAACAGTTTTTGCTTCCTGTGGGAATTATCCTCTTGTGTTTCATTACAATAGCGGTAATTATTGAATCCCTGCGTTAAGAATTGCGGAAGCGGAGAGTCTATCAATTTTGGATTTTAAATTTTAGATTTGTTCTTCAATTCAAAATTCAAAATCTCAAATCGATGGACTCCTAACTTCTTCATTTACCGTAGAAAACCCTGGAATTTCGGTATCCTATATTTCGCAGATACTTATTCCATTCCTCAGCTTGGAATCGATCGGCGAAAGGCCCTACTGCTACGTGTGGCCCTCGTGGTTGCGTCCTTTCGAGGACTGCGCCAGATCGTCCTAAATCTTGACTAAATCGGGCTAGATTTTGCCTAATTTGTTCTGCGATCGCAGATAACTGTTCTTGAGTAGTCGGAATAACGACATAATATCTAGAGGCTTGCTTGGGAGGATTTATATTGCTGCGTTCCCCTACGCCTCTATTACCTACATCTATTTCCTGTCCGTTACCAAAGCTGATAATCCGAGCGCTATATATTCCCCGTGACTGTAACTCATTCACCCGTTGTTGGGCGTTAGATACTCTGTTAAAAACACCTGACTGAATAACATTCCTTCCTTGGTACTCGCGAATGTAAGCACTGGGTTCAATCTGGCGGATTGCTTGTAACGTCTGGAAATCACTGCTATCTACGTAAACTAAGTAGCGCTCAAAGTTCTGGTTATATTGACTAAACTGTGTAGGTTGGGGGGGCTGAAAGTTCTGATCGGATTGATTATTTTGTAATGGTTGAGGGGGTTGAAAGTTCAGATCGGATTGATTATTTTGTAATGGTTGCGGAGGTTGAAAGTTTAGATCGGATTGATTATCCTCCACTAGTTCTGCTGGTTGTAACTGCGGTGATGGCTGTTGATCAAAGGGAATTGGCGGTGGTGGTAAAGCTTCACCTCCTTGTTGAGCCAGTAGCATACTGTTGTGGATTTCTGCTTGTGCTGGGGCATAGTCAGGAATCAGCACTAACCATCCTCCTACTAACAGGGGGAGAAATCGGATAGTACGCTTCCAACCCTCAGAACTTCGGCGCAGCATCTGAAAAGGGGTAAATTTACTTGGTATTCCTCTCGACATAGTACTTAGAAAGTAGTCAAAGTATTTTTAAGCAATTTCCATGAGGAACTAATTAGTTCACCGTTGTAGCAACTACTATATAGCGTTAACGTAAAATTAGCTCATCTGCGTGGCAAAAAATACATCTGTAACCATTCTTAGATAGTCATCTGCATTCATTTTTGGGTGTTGATGATTAGAGTTGTCGGGAAATAAAAGATAAGTGAGGCAATGCTGGTCTTGTAATTGGGATTCTCTTAAGCAGCCATCAAGTAGAAGTTCCATAATCCTGCTGCGGTCAGCATCAAATGGTCATCAAAGTTTTCAATCCGATTACGATAAATGACACTGGCGGCGTTGTAGCGCTTCACACCAGCAAAGGCATTTTCGCAAACTACACGGGATTGACTCAATTGACGATTCTCCGTTTTTTGAAGGTCACTTAACTTGCCCCCTTTGGGCTTTTTGTGAGGAAGATGGAGATTGTCATACTGCTTCTGTAATCCCTGAAAGCCCGAGTCTACTTCAATCGGAATTTCATCAGGCACACTACCTGCAATGTCATCTTCGTCATGAAAACGTTTGTCATGCAGTTTGCCTTCTCGTGCTTTGCTTAAGATCAAGACCCGTTTGGTTTCATCAACTGCCGCCAAGTGTTTATGCGTATGACGTTTCTTTTTACCGGAGTAATTCTGTTGTTGTTGTTCTCTTTCTTGAGGTCGCGCAATTGGGCGTTCTGTCCCATCAATCATCACTCGTTGCACTCCTGGAAAGCGTGACAAAAATGCTTCAATGCTTTCGAGATGGCGTTCCGGCAGCGCCATCTTCTGTCCCAAAGCCGCTTCTAATATTGGCTGCAATCGATGCATCCACTCATGTGCCTGGGAGCGATGCATATCAAAGAGCAGTCCCGCCACATCGAAGGTCGGATAACATTTGAAATAGAAAAGGATGAAAAACAATTTGTCTTGGGCTGTAAGTAAGCGGGCTTTGCGTCCTCCACCCAGGCCACGTTGACGAGGCTTGGCCTGTTGAGTATCTAGGTACATCGTGGTAAACGTGGGCAAAAGGGCATCAAATGCTTTCCGGTTCAACCCAGTTAATGCCCTCAACAGTCGGTCTTGCTTCAGCGCACCTTCAATATTCAGCATCATTCTTCCCTACCACTGCTGTCTATTCTCTCTTATTTCCCGACAAGTCTATTAGATATATAAATCTTGGTGTAGAGACGTTGCACTGCAACGTCTCTACAAGGGTTTTGAAATCACGCAAAATCATTTTTATACCTGAATTCAGCAACGTCCATTTTTGACCGCCCCAAAACTGGTTCATCTGCTCTGTTAATAAATGGCTAATTAAAGGCTCTTTAGATACATTTGTAGGGGCAATTCATGAATTGCCCCTACCATGTGTAGTTTTGCGTAAGTCCTAATCCAATCAGAAATTGAGTTAACAGCCCAAATGAATGCACTCCTATACGACGAGGAATGAGGAAAATATTAGCGCTGTGCTACTTAACTACAATTTTGTGTCAGTAAGCTTTCAAACAGAAAGTCTGCCAATTTGGTACCAGACACATAAGCTGCGTCTGCATCCCATTGAAAATGGACACCCAGATAAACACGACTGCGCCCATTCTCTAAAGCTGCGGAAGAGAAACTATTAAATGTCCGTGTGATTCTAATGCCATTATTGCCCCTCGCACTTGGATCTTCAGATGTTGCCGTAAAAGTAACATTATCGGTGCCAAAGAAGTTCCGCAAAATACCGGCATGGACTGCTCCGAAAGTGGCATGACCAGAGATATAGGCTGGAAATGAAGGAGAAAATCTAGTGCCATCAGCACTGGGTGATAGAGGTCTCCAAGTGGGATCAGCAGTTGTTCCAGGGTTGTTGTCTTCAAATGCCCTTTGAATTGCCGTTTCTGGCCTCCACAAATCCAAATCGGTGTCGTACTTTGCATCCCATGCCAAGATTGCCGCATCGCCTAAACCTAAACCCACCAAAGCAAACAACCGTGCATTTTCGGAAAAGCTCAGACATCTCAATTTAGAGACAATCTGGGTTATGCTATAAAGTTGTCCAGGTGGCTTATATGTTCCATCAAGATCATTTGCCCAGAAAAGAGCAATATCGGTTTGTTCTTGAGTCCGTTCAGTAGAGTTAGCAGCACCAAGCCGTTTTACTTCATTTACTTGAGCAGCATATTCAACACTGGCCAGTAGATCCTGTTTACTGCTGAAGCCTGCTGGTTTAGTCGGACGAAACTTCTTAATTAAGGTTGGTGAAAAAGGTTTTACTTTGCCCCAATTTGGGGTAGTTGCAGGGCCAGAACCAGTTGGTCGCCAATCACCAGGCTGATGTCCTGATTTGTAATCGGTCTTGTCATCAAAGCCGTCCCCTTCTCGATTTTTGAGGATTGCTTTAGCTGCGGCGATTCCAAGTTCTTTACCATCATCAATGCTCTGTTGCGACACACCACTACTTTTAATTTCATGGATGGCTTTCTCTCGTTCTGCGTCAAAAAAGCTCTGGTTTTTATTTTTTGATTTGGGAAAATTGGCATTAGGATAAACAGTGTCGCTACTTAATACAGTAAATGCGGCATAAACTGCTGCTGCTTCTTTAGAAGCTCCTAATTTTACCGGAAGAATTTCTAAATATGGTTTGTAGTCTTGATCAATGGAATTGACAGCATCGTATATTGCAGCATGTAATATAGCACCAGTACGAGAGATTGGCCCAGGTGCGCCACCGTTCAAACGAATTGTTTGTAAATATACATTGTTCCAATTAATAACTTGATCTGTCATAAATATTTCTTTGCTTAATTTTGCCTTTACCCTGGTTGCGGATCTAATTTTCAAGACAAAAGTAAACTAATACCCCTTCTCTACGAGATGCTACGCGAACGCATAATTCTGAATTCGTAATTACTGTTGCGTAGGGGTTTTAGATATTTGATAAGGGTGGCTTATTTATGCCAACCTCTACTAGAGTAGGTAGCGGAAATAACTATCCAGTTTAGTAAGGCTTAAAAGTTTACTTTACAAGCTTTCTCACTTTTTAACCTTTCCTAAACTCTGCGTAGCTTGACGCTTCCCCGTTGGCATCCGGGTGATGCTCAATAATTCGCCAACACCACCCAATCAAATAGCTTACCTTTTGCCTTTTTGCACTAGACTCTACCAGGGTTTGTATTCCGAATATAGAAGTATTTCTGAATGCTTAATAGTACCCCAGAGGGTACTATTTCCAATGCTGCGTGCATAAACTGCTTTCACTTTTACTACAACCGCCTCTATTTGCTTCTTTTAAAACCGAAGTGCTTTGGTAGCAAGGCTTTGGAAGAGTGTGTGCTACAATTGGACAACCACGCAGCTATCGTGTCGTGCTTTGTATGAAAAAAGTCGTCGTTGGTCTTTCTGGTGGCGTTGACAGTTCCACCGCCGCAGCTATCCTGCACCATCAGGGCTATGAAGTGATTGGTTTGACTCTTTGGCTAATGAAAGGCAAAGGTCAATGTTGCTCTGAAGGTATGATCGACGCGGCTGATCTCTGTGAACAACTGGGCGTTCCCCATCAAATTGTAGATATTCGGGATCTCTTTCAAACGCATATTGTCGATTACCTGGTGACTGGCTACAGTGCTGGAATCACGCCTTTGCCTTGTTCACAATGCAATAAAACGGTGAAGTTTGGGCCAATGGTGCAGTATGCTCGTGAAGAATTGGGATGCGATCGCATCGCCACTGGTCATTATGCCCGAATTAGTTATGACGAAGCAACTGGACGTTACCAGTTATTAAGAGCTATTGACCGCAACAAAGACCAATCATACTTCCTCTATGATTTGTCTCAAGATTTACTTGCAGCAACTATATTTCCTCTCGGCGAACTAGAAAAAACTGATACGCGCCGCATTGCGACTGAATACGGATTGAAAACTGCTGATAAGCCCGAAAGTCAAGACTTGTGCTTAGTGGAAAGTAATGGTTCCATGCGGGCATTTTTGGATAAATATTTAGCTCCCAAAAGTGGCGATATTGTCGATACCACAGGCAAAATTTTGGGACAACATGATGGTGTGCATCACTACACCATTGGCCAGCGCAAAGGTTTGGGGATTGCTGCTGCCGAACCTCTGTATGTGATTGAATTAGATGCGGAAAATAATAAAGTAGTAGTAGGCGATCGCACTAAGGTAACTCAACCAGAATGCACTGTAAATCGGGTAAATTGGGTTTCCATTGCTGAACCATCTACCCCAATTCATGCCGAAGTGCAAATTCGCTATCGTTCAACCCCTACACCAGTAACGGTGATTCCGTTGGAAAACTCTCGCGTGCGTTTGGTGTTTGATGAACCCCAATTCAGCATCACTCCCGGACAAGCGGCGGTGTGGTACGACGGCGAGAAAGTCTTAGGTGGCGGAATAATTGAACAATTTAGTTAGAATCTTACCCCGGTTTTGGCAGAAACCAAAACCACCCCTTCTCATCAATGAGGAGGGGTATTTTATTGCTAATACTGCGTAGAATTGGCCTTCGACTTTGTATCTCTTACGATACTCATGCTATGATTTACGGCACATTCCATGCACAAATCCAGCAAGGAATGTTACAACTTAGAGTTTCAAGGCTTTCTCTGCTATGTCTTTTGACCTTGCCTTGTTTAGCTCCAAACTCAGAAGATGCCGAGAGCAATTTGAAAAGTCTCTTGTAGAAGTCACAACAGCCACAGGCATCCCTGAAAACATTCTGGCTGCTCTGGAAAATGGGGAAAGGCAACCAACAGGTGATGAAGTTTTGATTTTTGCTGACTATTACCTATGTGATTACCAGTTTTTTATTTCTAACGAGCGCGTAGCTTCTTTTGATCAAACAGAAACTTTGTTCCGAAGATATGGAGAAGAATTTTCAAAAGAAGACCGATTGGCAGTACAAGAATTTTTATTCTTATGTGAGTGTGAAGATTTTCTGTTAAAACTGGTTCAAACACATATTTATAAGCCTTTTAGCTTTATTAAGAGAGGTAACTATTACATAGGACATGGAAAAGAGGCGGCAAAGGCACTTAGAAAACATTTAGGGTATGCCTCTAATGCAGTTCGCATGGATGTTTATGAAGATTTTCGTTCTTTGGGGTTTCATATTTTTCGTCGCCAGTTGGGTAACTCAAACATCTCTGGTTTATTCATCAAACATCCCACAGCAGGCAAGTGCATATTAGTGAACTACAGCGAAGATATTTATAGGCAGAGATTTACTGCTGCTCATGAATCGGCTCATGGGATTTTGGATGATGAGCAGGAATTTGTTATTTCTTTGAAAACAGACAAAAAGAATTTAGTTGAAGTAAGAGCTAACAACTTTGCATCCGATTATTTAATGCCACCAGAATTTTTACAGAAAATTCCAGATTCTCAAACTTGGACTCCTGAAAAAGCTATTGAATGGGCAAATAAGCTTAAGGTCAGTACAGAAGCATTAGCTAATGCCTTAAAAAGTGCCAATTTCATATCTGAAAATGTAGAAATACAAATAAAAGCTGTGAGAGTACCAAGAGATTTGAAAGTTGATCCAGAACTGCCTGAAAGCCTCTCATTCGGTTCTCGCCAACGTCGGGAGAAGCTACTAAAAAGAGGTTTGTCAAATTTCTATGTTGGACTTTGCTTTGACGTGTATGAGCAGGGTTTTATTTCAGCAGGTCGAGTAGCAGAAATGCTTCTAGTTAGCAAATATGAATTAACAGAAATAGCAAGTATCTACGGGAGAACTATTAGGTATGGGGATTGATCCATCAAACTTTCATAAATATAACGTTATAGATACTTGTGCTATTTGGAATATTCTTTCATCTCAACTTCTCTATACAACAGCTAACAATGCTGGATGCTTATTCTCTTGTACATATTTTGTTTATTACGAGTGCTTATACAAGCCACGTACAAATCCGAAGCAGGCAGAAATAGAATTGCAAAATCGTTTTCGTCAGGAATACGAAAATGGAAAATTCAAATATTATCATTTAACTATTGAAGACCTTCAAGATGTAGAAGTTCTCCAGGGAAGAAAGAAAAAAGATAAAGGGGAACTTGCATCTATTGCTTTTGCAAAGAAAACCCGTCAAGCTTTTCTAACAGATGATACAGGAGCTAGAAAACAAGCTGCTAAGAGCATGAATAGTAAAATGGTACAGACCACACCTCATTTACTAGCTTGGTTGATATTTATAAACTATTTGAGTGATAGTGACTTGCAACCAATAATCTGTGAACATAAAAAATCTGATAGACCTCTTGAAAAACACTTCTTAGATGCATACAAAATAGTTTTGGAATATAGATTAATAGCTTTAAGCCCTAAAATAACGGAATAAAATCATCAAAAACTACTTCTATCTAATGCCTCTTCAAACTCTTTCAAAGCTTGTACGGTTCCTACTTGCCAAGCTTGTTCAACTGTAGCGGCAATAATTTGAGTTAGAGGGATATTCGGAAAGTTAGGACTGCGATCGGATTCGATGTAATGTCCATCGCTGAGTAAATAAATTCTCAGCTTTTTACTATCGTAAATCCATAGTTCTGGAACTGCGATCGCTTCGTAAGCATCAAGAGTTGTTTTTGATGTCACATCTGTTTCAATTGCCAAATCAGGAGGCGGATCGTCTGGTTCGAGTTTGCGACGACCAATCATTCTTTGGTAATTCTGGATGTAAAAGCAAGCATCTGGTTCTACCCCCGCTATATTTTCTCGCTTGAAGGTGGTTGAACCGAAGGGTTCATAACTTTTCCCGGCGATCTTCAACAAGATTTTGACAATATCCGAAATTAAGTCCTTTGATTTTTCGTGTTCGGGTAGAGGAAGCATAATTTCTAACGTAGACTTGCTGTAAGCAACTCGTCGCGATCGCTTTTCGCCCAGTTCTTGCAAAATAGACTCAAATTCCTCCCAACTCATATCCTGGATATTCACTGTACTACCAGGCGCTAGCCGCATTTGGCTAACAGGTTTAACAACGGGGGATACAGCAGTCATAAGCAATTCCAAAGAAAGGAACTATTCTGAAACTTGAAGCTGGATTAGCTTTAGCGTAACCTAATCAGATCGCTTAGAGGCTAGTTGCAAAATTTTCCTCCATTCCCTAAACTCTTTTTTTTCTCAGTACCAGCATTTTGATAAGTTAGTACATAATCTGAAACAATAACAGTAAAAGCAAAGAGGGGATTACGTTGAGTCACAATCCAGATGCCATAGCCCCCCACGGTGGACAGTTGGTTAACCGTATCGCCACACCAGAGCAAAGAGAAGAGTTTCTCTCAAAAGCTGACTTTTTGCCGCGAGTGCAACTTGACGATCGCGCCGTTTCGGATGTAGAAATGATTGCGATCGGTGCTTTTAGTCCACTCACGGGTTTTATGAGCCAAGAAGACTACGATCGCACTGTTACAGAAATGCGACTAGCTAATGGTCTTGTGTGGTCAATTCCGATTACACTATCGGTCACTGAAGAAGTAGCTTCCCCATTGCAAGAAGGTGGCTTAATCCGTCTGGATAACTCCAGAGGTGAATTTATTGCAGTTTTGCAACTCACGCAAAAATATAATTACGACAAAACCCGCGAAGCCATTAATGTCTACCGCACTGATGATGTCAAACATCCAGGCGTGCAGGTACTCTATAGCCAAGGTACTGTACATCTGGCGGGTGATATTTGGCTGTTGCAGCGCGAACCTCATCCCCAGTTTCCCACTTACCAAATAGATCCATCTGCCTCACGGCAACTATTTAAAGATAAGGGTTGGAAAACAATCGTTGGTTTCCAAACTCGCAACCCTATCCACCGCGCTCATGAATATATTCAAAAGTGCGCTTTAGAAATTGTTGATGGTCTATTTTTGCACCCATTAGTTGGGGCAACAAAAGAAGATGATATTGCCGCCGATGTGCGGATGCGTTGCTATGAAATTTTGCTGGAACATTACTACCCCTTAGACCGGGTAACTTTGGCAATTAATCCAGCCGCAATGCGCTATGCCGGGCCTCGTGAGGCAATATTCCATGCTTTAGTCCGCAAAAACTACGGCTGTACTCACTTTATCGTCGGACGGGATCATGCTGGCGTTGGTGACTATTACGGTACTTACGATGCACAATATATCTTTGATGAATTTGCCCCAGGCGAATTGGGCATTGTGCCGATGAAATTTGAACACGCTTTCTACTGCACGCGCACTAAGCAGATGGCAACATCTAAAACCAGTCCCAGCAGGCCAGAAGAACGTATTCACCTATCGGGGACAAAAGTCCGAGAAATGCTGCGGCGTGGTGAATTACCTCCACCAGAATTTTCTCGTCCAGAGGTAGCAGCAGAGTTGGCACGGGCAATGCGGATAGAAGTACCTGTTTAGGGAATTGGGAATTGGGCACAACAGTTCCGTTAGCGGATAGCCAAGGTTTAGCCCGTGCTGAGTGAGGAGTTAGGAGTTAGGAGTTATGAATTCTCTCCCTGCCCCCTGCTCCCTTGCCCCTCCTTTTGTAACTTTACAATACAGAGTTCAGCCCTGTAAGCTGCTAGCTAATGGGCTTAGGGCTGATAGCTAATTATGAAACGCCGCACGTTTTTACATAAAATTGGCTCAATACTCGCGGTATTGGGAGTAACGGAAGCTGAGTGGTTGACTTTAGGAAATCGCTATTATCAGGCTTTGGCACAACCGAACTCGCGCAAGTTGGCATTGTTAATAGGTATTAACCAATACTCCAAAATCCCAAACCTCAGTGGTTGTCTGACAGATGTAGAACTGCAAAGAGAACTTTTGATTAACCGCTTTGGTTTTCAAGGGTCAGATATTTTAACCTTAACTGACGAACAAGCCAGCAGGGAATTCATTGAGGCGGCTTTTGCAGATCATCTGGGCAAACAAGCTAAACCTGGTGATATAACTTTTTTCCACTTTAGCGGTTATGGCACTCGTGTCAAATTGGAAACATCGCCAGATACAATGCAAAATGCTCTGGTGACAGCTAATGTAGCTCTTGACTTACAAGATGACAAAATAGTCAATTATATATTAGAAGAAACTCTACTGCTATTACTGCGATCGCTCCCTACAGACCGAGTAACAGCAGTATTGGATACTAGCTATGATGCTCCTAACACAGTAATAGGATTAAAAACTCGTGCCCTTCAGGAGTCGGCAGCAAAGCTAGCAACAGAAGAACTCGACTTTCTCAAACAACTTAAAACTCAGAAGTTATCCAATACTCCGATTGTTTTAGCAGCTAGCTCAGAACCAAAGCAGCCAGCAAGGGAAGGTCTTTTTTCTGGTTTTAGTGCTGGGTTATTTACCTACGCCTTGACGCAGTATTTGTGGGAATTCACGCCAGCCACCAAAATTCAAGTCGCCCTTTCCCATGTGGAAAATTCTTTATATAAATCAGGTAGTAAACAGAAACCAGCGTTATTAAGTAGTCAGAAAAATCCAGATGTAACGTCTCTAGTGGCAGACGATATCATTGGTGCAGAAGGTGCGGTGAGTGATATTGAAGAAGATGGTAAAACCGTACATTTATGGTTAGCAGGATTACCCCCACAAGTACTGCTATACTACGGAGTGAATTCTCGATTTACACTACAAACAAAAGAGCAATTAGTATTGCGATCGCGCGCTGGGTTAACAGCAAAAGCGCAAATTTCCAAAATTGAAGGTGCAAATCCTCTACAAATCGGGCAACTCGTCCAAGAAGCAGTCCGGGTTTTACCCCGAAATATTAATTTAACAATAGCTTTCGATACTGGATTAGAAAGAATTGAGCGGGTAGACGCTACAAGTGCCTTTGCGGGATTTTCCCATGTATCTACTGTAGTCGCAGGTGAAAAACCAGCTGATTATGTATTTGCCAAGCTACAGGAAACTCCCAGTCGTTATGGTCTATTTTCTCTTGGTGGCGAGCCAATTCCCAATACCACTGGTGAAGTAGGAGAAGCAATAAAATTAACTGTGCAAAGGTTAGCGCCAAAATTATCAACCTTACTAGCAGCCAAGTTATGGCGACTCACAGAAAATCAAGGTTCTTCCCGCTTGCCTCTCAAAGCAACCTTAGAAATAATTAATAATATCTCGCCTCGCGTCGTCATGCAGCGCGAAACAGTGCGAACCTTCAAAGCTGAAACTTCGATTAAAAAATCAGCACAGACGCGATTAATCGCGTCTCTCCCCACTCCCATTGTGCCTATCGGTAGTCGAATGCAATATCGAGTGGAAAACCAGAGCGATCACCCAGTATATTTAATCTTGCTGGGATTAAACAATAATCATACGGCAGTTGCCTTCTACTCTTGGGAAACCCCCCAAGAACCAAATACTGCGGATACTAAGCCCATTCTCCAAGAAGTCGTCATCGCCCCGGGTAAAAGCCTCACACTACCCCAAAATACTGCTTCGCAATGGGTGATTTCAGGGCCAGCTTCTGAGTGCGAACAACAACTGATTTTTAGTACTACACCCTTTAGCGGAACTCTTTCCGCCTTGAATACTGCTCAATATTCCACAGCCGAAGAAGGGCCGATTGGCCCATTGTTAAATCCTTTAGACGTTGCACAAGCCTTGTTACAAGACTTGCATAATGCCAGCGCCCTCAAAACTGAGATAAACGGTACAGCCGACTCATATATTTTAGATGTGAATAATTGGGCAAGTCTTAGCTTTAGTTTTCAAGTAGTGTAAACATGGAATTCAGGAATTTAGTTGTGTATATAACTATGGTTCCTGTATTAACACTTAATAGAGTTTCATGAAAATCAAGAATCGGGTAGGGTTAGCGTTCTCACTCGTCTTATTATCTGCCAGTATTGCTACCGCCCAACCAAAGCCAACTGACTTGCCCAATCCGACAATTTCAACTCAGCAGCAAGACCAACTAGAAAAACTACAACAAGAAAAAGAAATACGCGATCGCGTTCAATCTGAAGTAGATCGGGCTTTTGGTCATAGCACAACCCTACTCAACATTTTGCTAATCGTATTAACTTTTTTGCCAATCTTAGCGGCGGCTGGTGTTTGGTTGCTACGTCGTAGTGTAGTTAGTGAATTAGTAACTGAAACAAAGCAACAATTAGAGACAGAAGTCAAAACACAACTAGAAAAAGAAGTCGCGGCAGAGGTAAAAAAACAAACAGAAGATTTTAAGCAAGAACTAGAAATATTAAAGTCCGACTTTTTAGGGCAATTATCCCAATTAAATAATCTATTTTTAGATGCTCAAAACCAAAAAGAGCTAATTCTTCAGCAACTTTCTGGATTAACACCTTCCCCATCATTGACACAAGATTATGTTCACCCAGAAATTCAGCAAAAAATCCAAGAATTAACAACACAACTAGAAATACTCAAGGCTGGAAATACTCATTTATTTTTTACTGCTAATGATTATCTTAAACAAGGAGATGCTTTATTTTTTGAAGGTCGATATGAAGATTCATTAGCCTGCTATGAACAAGTTATTCAGAGAGAACCTAATTCTTTTCTTGCTTGGATCAATCACGGCTGGGCACTGAGAAGATTAGGGCGCTATCCAAAAGCATTATTATCATATCAAAAAGCAATTGCTATCCAATCAGATAACTATATAGCTTGGTTTGGGTGCGGTAATTCACTTAGAAAACTACAACGACATGATGAAGCGATCGCTTCTTATGAGAGAGCCTTAGAACTTCAGCCTGAATTTCATTGGGCTTGGTGCCATAAAGCCCGTTGTCATGCATTAAAAAACGATCGTGATTTAGCTATTGAAAGTTTGACACAGGCAATTAAATTAAGAGGCGATCAACATCGAGAGTTAGCAAAAAATAATTCTGACTTTGATTTAATTCGAGCAGATGAACGGTTTAAGAAAATACTTGCAGGTTAGATTTTGCGCCTCCCATTTCTTTGTTTTTTTACCGTTCTAGTCTTTGGATGTTACATAAGTGCCTCTGTACTGGCTAGCCTTCGAGATAAAACATTTCAAGCAATTTTTGATACCAGTATAAATTAGAGCTTTTTATGACTTTAGTTGTACTCCTATTGATTGGCCTAAGTGTTCAAATTGAGTATTTTGCTCATAAAGGATGAATTATAAACCAGAAAATATCTCAACTGAATTCAGTCGCCAGCAGGATGAGATTCAGCACAATATTTTTTACACTCAGAACAGTTATAAACAAACCTGGAAACAGCGTATGCCTCTTCATAAACTTGAACATTTTGATCCAAACTATCGAGAAACTTTTGGTGGAGACGACGTTAAATCACTGGTTCTTTATACTGAGGGAGGAGACAGAGTTGGCTCAGTAGCTGATGTTTTAGTTGATGATGATGGTCATTTCCGATATTTAGTTATTGACACAAGCGAAGATTTTTCCGGTAAAAAAATCTTATTACCAATTGGTCTTTCCCGGATTGATTATCCTGCAAAACGTGTCTATGTTGATGGGTTAAGCAAACACCAAGTAGAAGGTTTAGTTGAGTATAAAGAAGACACAATCTTTGATCGTGATTACGAAGAAAAGGTACGTAGTGGATTTCGTTCTCCAACTAGCGGTGTAACTTACGATCGCAATACATACAATTACCAGACAGAACCAGCTTTATACGGTTTAAATGAGCAATCTCATCAAACTTTCAAACTCTATGAAGAACGATTAATTGCTAATAAACACCGGATCAAAACCGGAGAAGTATCAGTTGGTAAACACATTGAAACAGACACTGCACGTGTTACAGTGCCTATTCAAAAAGAACGAGTTCTAATTGAGCGAGTTGTGCCAACAGAAGGAGGAAAGATTGTAGATCCCAATGAACTGAAGTTCCAAGAAGGGGAAGTAGCACGTATAGAAGTGTATGAAGAAACACCAGAAATACATAAAGAAGCATTTGTGCGTGAAGAAGTCCGAGTCAAGAAAGTCGTAGAAAGAGATACAGTGGAAGCACAAGACACCATTCGTCGAGAAGAATTAGATGTTGATACTGCGGGTAATTTACATGTGAATGAACATGGCAGTACTACACATGAAACTATTTAAGAGGATTGGATTTTTAAAACTTGTAGAGACGTGGGATGTTAGCGTAGCCGAGCATTTCCGATAAGGTTTCCTAGAGAAGCCCAGGTCAGTTTACCATCTCTACAGTATTTTAATTACAACCAAAACTCCTAACTTCTTAAATTTGTTTTGTGAAAATTTTTAGTATTTATATCCCTGACTTTTTTGAAAAGTTGGGGATATAATTTTTAAACTATCATTCATTTAGGACTGCTTTTATCTGCCATCAAGAAAAATAACTATAACTTTTGGTTATTTAACTATTGAAATAATTCATTCGACAGAAGGATGTAAAGAAGTCAAAAAATTTTTATCATAGTTGCTATGAATTGAAAAGAAAAATATTGAGGTTAAATAATAATGGTACTCTACAAATTAGAAGATTTTGAGCCTAACTATCGTGATGCATTTGAAGGTCACGATATTTCTGGGCTTGGGGTTTATACACAAGGTACTGATGAAAAAATTGGCACTGTCAGCGATGTTTTAGTTGACGAAGAAGGTCATTTTCGCTATTTAGTTGTTGACTTAGGCTTCTGGATTTTTGGTAAAAAAGTATTACTACCAATTGGTCGTGCCCGTATCGACTATAACGTCGATCGCGTCTACACAATTGGCTTGACTAGAGAGCAAGCGGAAGATTTACCTGAGTTCAATGAACGTCAAGCGCTTGATTACGATTACGAAGAACGGGTGCGTGGCGTATATCGTCAACCAGCATATTCCACCAATACTTTAGATGCATCAGCACCTGTAGAAGCATCAATACCTGTAGATACAACCTATCAGCCAGCGACGACTACGCCAATTTATAATCGTGATAGCTACAATTACGAACATGAGCCTTCTTTATTCGGGTTAAATGAGCAAGATCATCAAACTCTGAGATTGTATGAAGAACGGCTGATTGCCAGCAAACATCGCCAAAAAACTGGAGAAGTATCCATTGGCAAGCGTGTTGAAACTGATACTGCACGGGTTGCAGTGCCAGTAGAAAGAGAGCGAGTTGTGATTGAACGTGTAACTCCAGTAGATGCAGGTACTGCCGTTTCTGGACGCGAAGCAGATTTCCGTGAAGGCGAAGTTGCTCGTCTAGAAATCCATGAAGAAACTCCTGATGTTCGTAAAGAAGCATTTTTGCGTGAAGAAGTCAGAGTTAGAAAGGTGGTCGATCAAGACACAGTTGAAACGCAAGAAACTGTGCGACGTGAAGAGCTAGATGTGAATTCTGGTAATCTTCCCATTGAAGAACGCTAACCAAACATAGTCATTAGTTAGTAGCTAATGACTAATAATTAATTCGACACAGTACAGGTAAGGCCGATTGAATTAGCTTTACCTGTGCTTCCAATAGCTTAAAATGAGAAATACATTTAATTTAGCTAAGTAAAAAGCAGTTTATAAACTTTGTATATTATGAATAGCCAACCGATGACAAAAAACATTGGACAGGCAAATAGTAATTCTGGCACTAACACCTCAATAGCAGATTTGAAAAAGAGGGTGAAGAATTTTGCTGTGTTCGATAACCAAGGTCAGCTAGTAGGAGTAGTTTATGATTTGATTGTGGATGCTAATAGGCGGTTAAACCTAGTTATATCAAACCAGGTCAATCAACAAACTCTAGAATATGGCGAGCAGTTAGCCGATAAACATCCTTCTTTTTTTCGATTGCAGAGCCAGAGAATAAAAAAAATTGACAAGCCGACTAAATCTGTTTTCATAGACTTCAACAAATCAGAAATCGAATATATGCCTGAATATTCAGAAGCAGAAAAAACCGGCGATGTCTACGAGGGGCTACGCCTAGACAACCCAACTGAGCAATTGGTTAATAATCAAACTCAAAATAGCGCAGTTGAGCCAGTAGATTTAGAAGAGGTCAGCGAAGAACAAATTATTCGTCTACTAGAAGAACGACTAGTTGTTGAAAGCAGTAAGCGAAAAGTTGGTGAGGTGATTGTTCGCAAAGTCATCGAAACCCAGATGATCCAAGTTCCTGTCCGGCGTGAAAAGCTGATTGTGGAACAAATTAGCCCAGAACATAAACAACTCGCAGAAATTGATTTAGGTCAAGAGGAAATTGCTAATGTTGACTTGACCGGAGTAGAAAGACTCGAAGGTACATATTTTGAAAGCGGTTTAACAATAAGCGGCGAATTTAACTCGCCGAAAACTGCTAGTTTATTGTTGAATGCGATCGCACTAGAGCAAAATCACGGCTGCAATCGGGTGCGTGTTACCATTGCTGTTGAAGATGAGTCACACAAGAATAAATACCAGGAGTGGTTTGATCGCTGTTCGAAAGATCAATCACCCAAGCCGTAAAAATAAGTTTCTAGCAGATAAATTTAGTAGGATGGGCATTACCCATCCTATTTTTTTGCTTATTTAATCACTTCAGCTCAGAGAGTGTCAAAATACTAAGCAGTTGCCGTTCTTTTGGCTACTTGCAATGAAATTTCGACTGAAGAGACTTTCACGGAAGAAACAACAGCGTCTGATTTTACCTATTCAGATTCAAGTTCGAGACGGAAAATTTGAGATTATGGGTATGGGTGTATGGCATTCTTACTGGCGCGATCCCTACCATTTGCTGTTAACGATTCCCTGGGCTGGCTTTCTACTGCTGATTTGTACTTTCTATATAACTATCAATGCTCTATTTGCCCTAGCTTACTTGATAGGAGGAGATTGTATTGCCAACGCCCGGCCAGGCTCTTTTTTAGATGTCTTTTTCTTCAGCGTGCAAACCCTAGCATCCATTGGCTATGGGGCGATGTATCCCAAAACAACTTACGCCAACATTATTGTCACCATTGAAGCAATGATCGGTTTGGTGGGAATTGCTGTGATGACGGGGCTAGCCTTTGCTCGATTTTCCCGACCTACAGCTAGGGTACTTTTTAGTCGTATTGCTGTAATTACACCTCATAATGCAATGCCAACTCTCATATTTCGCACCGCTAATCAGCGTCGCAATATGATTCTAGAGGCGCAGATGCGAGTCTACTTAATGCGTGACGAAATAACCCTAGAAGGGCAATTTATGCGTCGGTTCTACGATCTCAAACTGTTAAGGAACCAAACGCCTAGCTTCACGTTAAGCTGGTCAGTGATGCATGTCATTGATGAGTTTAGTCCTCTATATGGCATGACACCAGAATCCTTAATCCAGACAAATACTATCCTAATTGTCTCTTTGAGTGGCATTGATGAAACGGTTGCACAGGTAGTCCATGCCCGTCATACTTATGCTGCTAATGAAATTTTGTGGAATAATCAATTTGCCGATATCTTCTACCACGCACCCGATGGACATCGCTACATTGATTACAACCGCTTTCACGATGTTTCGCCTTTAGATGAAATGCTTTAAATGTCTGAAACTTACTCGGAATTCTGATTGTCTGAGGATTGTAAGGCTTTAACAACGACTCGACCATTTTCAACTACAGTGCAATTTTTAACCATACTTTTGCTGTGGTTAACTTGTACATCCTTACACTGGTTCTGGTGGGAGATATTTTGCTCCTGTTGTTGGTTGAGGACGACAACACAACAGGCGGAGGGGGAAAAGGACATATAAAGTATTTTGATCTCTATATCTATTATCGCGCTACTGATGATGTTTGGCTGAAAAATTTGCTACCCATCTGTTTTGATTAAAACCAATTAAATATAGTTCCAACAAAAAAGCGCCCCCCATTGCTGGAGGGCGCTTTTTATTTAGCTAATCTTCAGAATTAACCGTTGATAGCAGGAGCAGTCATTGCTACAGGAGTAATTTCACCAGCAGCTAAGTCTAGGGGGAAGTTGTGAGCGTTACGCTCGTGCATTACTTCCATACCTAAGTTAGCGCGGTTGATTACGTCTGCCCAGGTGCTGATAACGCGACCTTGAGAGTCAATGATTGATTGGTTGAAGTTGAAACCGTTCAGGTTGAACGCCATCGTGCTGATACCCAAAGCGGTGAACCAGATACCGACGACAGGCCAAGCTGCTAAGAAGAAGTGCAGTGAACGGCTGTTGTTGAAGGAAGCGTATTGGAAGATCAAACGACCGAAGTAACCGTGGGCTGCAACGATGTTGTAGGTTTCTTCTTCTTGACCGAATTTGTAACCGTAGTTAAGGGATTCGGTTTCGGTGGTTTCACGCACCAAGGAAGAAGTTACTAGAGAACCGTGCATTGCAGAGAACAAGGAACCGCCGAATACACCAGCCACACCTAACATGTGGAAGGGGTGCATCAAGATGTTGTGTTCTGCTTGGAACACGATCATGAAGTTGAAGGTTCCAGAGATACCCAAAGGCATACCATCAGAGAAAGAACCTTGACCGATGGGGTAGATCAAGAATACTGCGGTAGCAGAAGCCAAAGGTGCGCTGTAAGCTACGCAGATCCAAGGACGCATACCTAAGCGGTAAGAAAGTTCCCACTGACGACCCAGGTAGCAAGCGCAACCGATCAAGAAGTGGAAAACTACCAATTGGTAAGGACCACCGTTGTACAACCACTCATCTAAGGAAGCAGCTTCCCAGATTGGGTAGAAGTGCAAGCCAATAGCGTTTGAGGAAGGAACAACTGCACCAGAGATGATGTTGTTTCCGTAGATCAAAGAACCTGCAACTGGTTCACGGATACCATCAATGTCTACTGGAGGTGCTGCGATGAAGGCAATTACGAAGCAAGCAGTAGCTGCTAGTAGGGTTGGGATCATCAGTACACCAAACCAACCGACATATATACGGTTGTCAGTGCTGGTAATCCACTCGCAAAAGCGATCCCAAACGTTAGCGCCAGAGCGCCGTTGTAAGGTTGTGGTCATTGTTTTATAAGTGCTATTTTTTGTTAAAAATGGAACAAGCAAATTTTGTTTTGCCTGTTGAATTACAGTCTACATGAATTTACTTTGACACGATCTTTGGCTTAATATTCTGTAATAGAATTCTTTAACAAGATCGTCGAAATGTAAAGTTTTTCTACTATGAATAATAGTGATAAAAGTAAGCGATTAAAGCTTTCTAAGCTATTACAAAATTAAACTGGCTATAACTTTCAATGACGCGATCGCCTAGTTTATTGTCTTTACATTCCGTTACAAATAGCCAGGATAATCTGTAACGAAATAATAAGTTGTACATTGTCTTATGTTGCTGTTGATTGTTTGTAGAAACCTAAAAATCAAAGTATATATAGGGCAAGCTGCCTTCAGGAGCTAATAACCAAACAGCGTAGAAACATAGAGGGACAAAGACAAGCTTAATGGGCCAGTTAAACTCTAACTTCAGCATCCGGTTAAAGGCATAAACTACAGCCATCAGAGCAGCCAAAGTTAGCAGCACCCAAGTGAGTTGGTATTGGCTAATATTTAAAGCATCCACATAGACCTTTTGAGCAAACTGGGCATCAGCAGGATAACGCCAAAGGTGTCGAATTACCAAAGAAGAGTCTGCGATATTCGGTAGACGGAACCAAATCCAAGAGGTAAAAACCATCAGTTGGGTCAAAAACCAAGCGACGAAGATACCTAGAGGATTTTGCCAGAATTGCTCCAGATTTTCAAAGCGATCGCTCATAGCATCTGTAAGTCGATGAACCACTAAGGCTAACCCGTGGAATATGCCCCAAACTACATAACCCAAAGCAGCCCCATGCCAGATACCAGCGATTAGCATCACAGTAAATAAATTCCAGCAGGTGCGGATTAAACCGCGACGCGAACCGCCCAAAGGAAAGTAGACATAGTTGCGTAGCCAATCTCCGAGAGTGATATGCCAGCGCCGCCAAAATTCTCCAATACTGGTGCTGAAGTAGGGAAAGTCAAAATTTTCAGGTAGAACCAAGCCGAAAAGTAAGGCACTCCCACGGGCAATATCTACGTAACCGTTGAAATCTAGATATAACTGCAAACCGTAGGCAAATGTTGCTAACCAGAGATCGGTACTACCCGCCCGTTGTAAGTTACCAAAGCATAAATCAACAAAAATTCCCAGGTGATCTGCAAAAATACCTTTTTTGACTGCACCTCTAGCAATTAACCACAGCGCCTCTGCTACTCTATCGGCACTGGGAAAGTCTAGCGTATTGAATTGATTTGCTAAGTTGTGGTAGCGCGTAATCGGGCCGGAAATCAGTTTGGCGAAGAATAATTTATAGGTTGCAAATTTAAGAAACTGATCGGTAGCAGGCGCACCACGATAGACATCTATTAAATAGGCAATACACTCAAAGGTGAAAAATGAAATTCCCAAAGGTGCAATCAATTTAAAAGAGCTATCTGGTGAGTTTGCTTGGATATTGAAAACAAACTTAAATAGAGGGGTTAGATACTTAAAAGCTAATAATAGTAAAACATTTAGAGCTATACCTAGCCACAAAACTTTTAGACGACGACGATTCCAGTCGCCTTGGGCAAATTGCCACTCTTCATTAGAAATTTGCCAGTCAAGAGAATGTTTCCCTGGTGATGTATTTTTTCCAATCTCTAGCCCCAAACGAAAATTGATAAACGTCAATGCTAATAACAATGGTATGTACTGGATGTGCAAAGATGCGTAGAAAACCAAACTAGCAATTAGCAACGTCCATAATCGTAATTTCTGTTGTGCTAAAGACCAGTAAATTCCTAAAACACTCAACAAGAAAAGACCATAGAAAATTGATATAAAGTTCATTTTTTAGTCATTTGTTATTTGTCATTTGTCATTGGGCAAAACAGTTCCAAATGCTGTTAGCGGATA
Source organism: Nostoc punctiforme PCC 73102 (assembly GCF_000020025.1). Classification (GTDB taxonomy): domain Bacteria; phylum Cyanobacteriota; class Cyanobacteriia; order Cyanobacteriales; family Nostocaceae; genus Nostoc; species Nostoc punctiforme. The sequence continues at coordinate 6,737,946 of NC_010628.1, forward strand.
GCTAAGGTTTAGCCCGTGAAGAGTTAGGAGTTACGAATTCTCCCCCATTCCCCTGCTCCCTACTTCACTGGCCAAGGAATCATCGGGTCATTAGCCAGCTTTTTGGAGACTTCGTATGCTCCAAAGCGGTTGAGATGGCTGGGATCTGAGAAGTAGTCATGTGCTTTGGGCCACTTTTGGCTCAGATCCCGATAAATAAAGTTGGGATTAGTAGCTAGACGCAACATATATTGCTGAAATTGTTGCTCATATTGTCTACGCACTGGATCTAAATAATCTGCCGTGAGAGGCATATTGACAAACACTAAGGAAATTTTCTGAGACTGGGTAAACTGAAGCACTTCTTGAAGAGCAGCATCTTGCTGTCCTTCTACTTGGAAAGATTTATAGTCGTTGTCGTAATTTCCGGTAACTCTAGAATGTTTTTGATAGTATCTAGCAGGATTGAAGCGAATAGACAAAGGTAGAAAACCATCAAAATCAACTGCTTGCTGGGAAATACTCTCATCTGAAGTTCCGTCTGTTAGCTGTTTTTGTGATGCAACTGTCTGATTGCTACCAAATATAAGCAATTGTTTTTGCAGTAAGCCTTTAATTTGGTCGCGGTTTTGATAGCTAGCAGAAAGAGATGCCAGACCCTGATTTAAGGAATCATTGACAGCTTGATATGTGCTAATCTCCTGTTTTTCTTCTTTTACCTTCTCTTCTGGCGAACTTTCCTGATTTTTGGGCGATTCGCTGCTATTCGCTATTGTTGGGTTTTTTTGGAATGCTTGCTTATAACCAGCTGATGCTGCGATGGATTTAAAGGTAATGTCCTCGCGTCCACCGTTGAAAGCACGGGCCCCATCCGCCCAGAGAATTATTTTAGGCAGTTCTGATGGTTCCAGCACGTGACGAAGCACAAAGTCTACAACTTGTGCAGTAGCACCGTTGATCCCAAAGTTAAACACGTCAATATTGGGATAGCCTTGAGTCGCTAAAGCTTTAGAAAGTTCTGCTGGGTCTACTCCTCTGAGGGCGCGGGAGGAGCCAATAATCAACACATCGGGCGGTGTACCAGTTCTCGCTAAACGCTGTTTATACAGTGCTAGTTGCTCATCTAACTGCCTGACATTGAAACTTGGCATCTGCGATCGCGCTGCTAAAAGAATAGCTGTTGCGGTTGCTTTTTCTTTCAGTGGTGCGGCTGCCAAATTCTTTGTCGAAGTATCATCACTTTGGGTAAACTCAGAAGCATTAAATACAGAACTCTGATTTGCAGGAGATTTTGTTTTAGAACTGCTGCTAAAAAATACCGTTTTCTCACTCTGAGTTTTTTCAGATGTTAAAGATGCCTTTTGTCCAGATGATGAAGGTAAAACACTGGCTACTTTTGGCAAACTCGGTTTAGTCTGTGCAGTAATTCGACCCAATACCCAATCAGTTTGGAGAGTGAGTAATAATCCCAGTGTCCCCCAAACTAGAGCAATCTTAAGTCCTTGATCGTCAGGATTTTCTTCTCCTAACTCGTGGCTTTCGGTAAATAGCTGGCTTTTTAACAGGAACTTTTTCGCGGTTGCACTCGCCGTTGCTATCCAATCTCGCGCTACTTCTGTTACAAAACTTTGAACTTCTTCTGTTGTTAAGTCTGGGCGCAAAATTGGTTCACTAGTCTCAGAGGGTATTAAATCATCTACGTATTTAGAAGTGGCAGCGAATTCTGGGGTTGCTTCTGGTACTAAACGTTGGCGATGTTCAAGATCAACGCCATAGTGCCAAAAAGGTTCTTTATTCCCAGCCCGGCGACCGTATATACGTATTCCCATAATACCGGGAATTTTCAAATGGCGGATAAACTGCGTAATTTTACTTGCTACTTGTTGACGACCTGGACAAACAGGCGCATCACACATGATGTGTAATAAATCATTTTTGTTCAGTAAGAGGACACGAATTCCACCTGTCAATAAACGCCAATCTAGGTCAGGATTGAGTAAACGCTCTAGTAAAAATGTGATGGCTGGTTCATCACCAGTATTAGCTAAATCTAGCGGTGATGTGGCAAAGGCGGGATGGGTGGTGGCGGGTAAAGCTAGCCAATCAATCCAAGTGGGTTGTTTGTCGCCTGCTTTTTGCCCGTAGATGGTGGCAGCGAGAATGCCTTGAGGTGCGATCGCTTCTAACTGGGGTACAATAGCCTCTAAGCACACTGCTTTGTCTGGGATTGGCGCAGTTCCTAAAGGATCAAAAGCTGGCGTACAAAAGATGTGTAGAGTTGATTCTTTCAGAGAAGCTTGGACAGAAACTTTTAATCCTGACAATACCTCAGTTAATAGCCGAGCGATCGCTTGGATATCACCCCAACGCGCCCATTCTTTCAGCATTACCTCTGATGGGGTCAAATCGACACGCAGCAACCAATCAGGGGCTGTTTCGCCGCTTACCTGGGAAACAATTACGGCATCTTGGTAGCCGTAAAGTTTGAGATAACGCAATTTCTCTGCTATTGGTTCCGCAAGCAATGAGGCATCGGGGCTATAGCTCGACTGGCAAAATATCCACAGGCGGTTTTCTTCCGGCTGAGAGTTCTTTGGCTGATACGGCTTAATCTTTGCCTGTACCGATACACCTAACGTACTCAGAGTTTCGCTGAGATATCTAGCGATCGCCTCTGGATTGCCTTGGCGTGCCAAACTTTCGTTAGAGACAATGAGTGCCCCAGCCGACTGTTTTGATTTTTCCGCATCTGCTAGCAAGGCTTGCTCCACCTGCTCCAGATGCTTATCTATTTGATTCAAGTAAACCCGATGGCACCATTTGGGGCGCTGTTCCCCTTTTCTTCGGCCATAGACAAATACTTGATATATTGAGGTTTGTTCGCTGCTTGTGAGAATATCTAAGTTTGTTTGCTGTAATGCTTGCAGCAAATCAGACAAAGTACGCCAACGCTGCGGACATTCTGTGCCTTCACAAAGAATATGAAGGTCATTTCCCCGTAACCGGACTTTCACCCCGAAAGTGTTAATCCCTGTGGCTTGGCTTACCCATTGCACTAAGGATTGCTGGCGATCTGGTAATACTGTTTTCATGGGAAGTTAACTTTACAGGAAGCGATGGTTGGGGGATAGTGCCTGCACTTGTAAACTAGAACCATAGGTCTATCACACTCTGACGTTTTTTTTTAACAATTTTGTTACCTTCGTAGCTCACAAAATCGGCCAAGATAGTCTTGTACAGGTTGTAAGTCTGACTAATATTGAGTTTTGCGTTTATTTTACTAATAGGGAGTCATAAATCAGAAGTTAGGAGTTAGAGACGCGATTAATCGTGTCTGTACAAAAGCCAAGAGTCAGAATAATTCTATATGACTGACTGATGACTTGTCCTTTAAAGCTAGACTTGCCTTCCACTGCGCTAACGCCCCTGATCGGTGAAACAACCAACAAGCTTATCTCATTTCAATTCCATCTCTTGATCGTTGGAGTTATCCTAGCTCCTAACTCTTAATTCCTATACAGACGCGATTAATCGCGTCTCTAGGTCTCTACTCATATTCCCCTAACCAAAAATTAGCAATGCCTCCTGCCAACGAACAACCCTCAACTAACCTGCCATCCCATCTCGATTTATTTACCATTCCCCAATCGTTCCTTTTACAAATAGGTACAGCGTCTATATTACTGCTGCTCATTACCGGAAAAACCACCGTAAGGGCACTAGAAAGCATAGGGGAAGCCAGTGAAGAATTGTTTCGAGGCGATCGCCTACCCATTCTCGACTTCCCAGAGGAGCGCGAAACTAATCAAACTTAGAAAATATACACCGAATAATTATTTGCTCAGGAATAACCCGATGAGCATTCAGTAGAAAACCTAGAAGCGTAAACAGTTATTAGCTTTACAAGATAGAGAATATGGGTTCCCTTTTATACTCTTCGTCTCAAACTGCGGATATATACCCGGTGTCGGAATTATTTTTGCGTCATCGTCTCCAGGTAGTGGAAGAATTGTGGGAGTCTGTTCTCCGGCAAGAATGCGGTCAAAACATGGTAGACTTGTTGCGGCAGCTGCGCGATCTGTGTTCGCCAGAAGGACAGGCAACAAATGACCAAGCATCCTCAGCCGTCAAATTAATTGAACAACTAAATATCAACGAAGCAATCCGCGCGGCTCGTGCTTTCGCTCTGTATTTTCAGCTGATTAACATCATAGAGCAGGAATACGAGCAAAGGCAGCAACTGAGTCGCTATGAAGCAGAAACAGAGCCTACAGACTCAGAAAGAGCATCTAATGTCAATTACTCGTCCAATCAAAGAGAAGATGATGCGCCTGTTAGCAAGGGAATAGCAGCAGAATTGCTAGCAAAGAACTATCTAGAAAAAGCGCAAGTCAAACCAAAAGGGACTTTCGCTGCCTTGTTTCCCTATTTATTCAAACAGAATGTACCACCCCAGCAGATTCAACGTCTCATTGCTCATCTAGATGTGCGCTTAGTTTTCACAGCGCACCCGACGGAAATTGTTCGTCATACCATCCGAGATAAGCAGCGACAGGTGGTACAACTCTTGCAAAAACTGGATACCTTAGAAAACCATGCTGGTGGTACAGGTGGCGGATATGCTTGGGAAGCAGCAGATGTCCGCGAACAATTGCTTGAAGAAATTCGCCTCTGGTGGCGCACGGACGAACTTCACCAGTTCAAACCTACTGTGCTAGATGAAGTAGATTATGCCCTCCACTACTTCCAAGAAGTTTTATTTGATGGCATTCCTCAACTTTATAAACGTTTCAAACATACACTATCTAATACCTTTCCTTGGCTAGAACCACCAAGTAAAAACTTTTGTTCTTTTGGCTCTTGGGTAGGCTCAGATAGGGATGGGAACCCATCAGTTACACCAGAAGTGACCTGGCAAACAGCTTGCTATCAGCGCAAAATGGTCCTGGGGAGATATATTCAGTCAGTGAAAAATCTGATTGAATTGTTGAGTGTGTCGATGCACTGGAGTGATGTCTTACCAGATTTGCTGGAATCTCTAGAGTTAGATCAGTCCCAGTTGAGTGAGGTATATGATGCACTGGCGCTGCGTTATCGGCAAGAACCCTATCGGCTGAAACTCGCTTATGTACTGAAACGACTAGAAAATACTCGCGATCGCAATCTAGCTTTGTACAATCGGGAAACGCCAAAAAATCAAGATAGTCCCCTGTATCGTTCGGGAGACGATTTTTTAGCTGAACTGCGGATGATTCAGCGTAACTTGACAGAAACAGGTTTAAGCTGTCGAGATTTAGAAAATCTCATCTGTCAGGTAGAAATTTTTGGTTTTAACTTGACACAGCTAGATATCCGTCAAGAATCATCCCGCCATGCTGATGCGCTAAATGAAATCCTACAATACCTGCAAATATTACCTCAACCTTACAACGAACTATCTGAGGAGCAAAAAGTTGCTTGGCTTACAGGAGAACTGCAAACCCGCCGGCCATTAATTCCAGCAGAATTGCCATTTTCTGAAAAAACCAACGATGTAATTGAAACCTTTCGCGTCGTGCGATCGCTGCAACAAGAATTTGGTCTAAATATCTGCCAAACTTACATTATCAGCATGTGCCGCGACGTGAGCGACGTGCTAGAAGTACTACTGTTAGCCAAAGAAGCCAGACTTTTTGACCCCGCCATAGCCGTGGGAACCATTCAAGTTGTCCCCTTATTTGAAACAGTAGAAGACTTACAACGCTCCAGAAGCGTCATGCGGAAACTGTTTGAACTCCCGTTATATCGCGCTTTGTTAGCCGGTGGCTACGAACAAACAAAAACAGAGAGTGTTGTCGTGGATGAAAATTCATCCTCCCTTGCCTCCCCTGCCCCCCCTGCTTCCCCCGCTTCCCCTGCCCCCTCCCCCTCCCCCCTCACCCCTAACTTGCAAGAAGTGATGCTGGGGTATTCTGACAGCAACAAAGACTCTGGTTTTTTAAGCAGCAACTGGGAAATTCATAAAGCCCAAAAATCACTGCAACAAATAGCAGAAGGCTACGATATAAATTTGCGGATTTTCCACGGACGCGGCGGTTCTGTAGGGCGGGGTGGTGGCCCTGCTTACGAGGCAATTTTGGCTCAACCGGGTCATAGTATCAATGGGCGAATCAAGATTACCGAACAAGGAGAAGTTTTGGCTTCTAAATACTCCTTGTTGGACTTGGCTTTGTACCACATGGAAACCATCACCACTGCTGTGATTCAAGCTAGCCTGCTGCGGACAGGGTTTGATGATATTGAACCCTGGAATGAGATTATGGAAGAATTAGCAGCGCGATCGCGGCAACATTATCGGGCTTTAATTTATGAACAGCCTGATTTTGTGGACTTTTTCCATCAAGTAACCCCCATTGAAGAAATTAGCCAGCTACAAATTAGTTCCCGTCCAGCCCGTCGCCCATCTGGTAAGAAAGATTTAAGCAGTCTGCGAGCTATTCCTTGGGTATTTAGTTGGACGCAAACCCGCTTTTTGCTTCCTTCCTGGTATGGCGTTGGCACAGCGTTACAAGAATTCTTGAATGCAGAACCAGAAGAACACTTGAAATTAATGCGCTACTTTTACGTTAAGTGGCCCTTTTTCAAGATGGTGATTTCTAAGGCCGAGATGACTTTGGCAAAAGTAGATATGCAAATGGCACATCACTACGTTCAAGAATTGTCACAATCAGAAGATCAACTCCGCTTTGCTAAGGTTTTTGACCAAATTGCCAGCGAGTTCTATCTCACAAGGGATTTGGTGTTAAAAATCACCGATCACAATCAATTGTTAGATGGCGATCCTGTCTTGCAACGATCTGTGCAGTTACGCAATGGCACAATTGTCCCCTTGGGATTTATCCAAGTTTCCCTGCTCAAGCGCCTACGCCAGTCTATGAATACTAATGCCACTTCTGGAGTCATCCATTCTCGTTACAGCAAAGGCGAGTTACTACGAGGTGCATTGTTAACTATTAATGGAATTGCAGCCGGGATGAGAAATACAGGTTGATTGGGAATGGGGAATGGGGAATGGGAAATGGGAAATGGGAAATGGGGAATGGGGAATGGGGAAGCAGAAGAGTAGAGAGCAGAGGTGTAAAGATGTAAAATTTTTCATTCTCCCCAATTCCGAATGCCAATGATGAAAAACAGGATTTTAATTTGCACTTTTTTGGCGCTATCATCAGGTTTTTTTGGTGCTTACACTAGTGGGCAAATCACCATAATGCTGCATAGCCAAAAGTGTCAAAACCAATCTTGGGGTTTCCAGGTGATGTGCAACGCTTGGATGACACCAGGAGCAATATGGCAAGGTAGCACAACAGGATTATGGACAGGAACTATTTTAGGGGCATTTGTTGGGGGTTTGGTGACGCGACAAGCTCGTGATTAATCTGTTAAACGTGAGTTAGACGAACCTCTACCTGCCTTAAACTAAAGTTCAAGTCTTTCCCTCTCCGAATCGGAGAGGGAAGATTTTATTTAGTAAAACCAGAAAGAGGTTTATTGATTCAGACAATTGCAATTAACCCTCAGCAGGAGAAAGGTGTCAGCAAGGCTGGTAAAATCTACCCATAGCAAAGAAGAGCAAATTACCATGCCTACCGAAACTAACCCAGGGAATCAAACTACTACAGGTGCTGACGCTATTGATGAAGCGATCGCACGGGGAATTGATTTTGACGGTTCTCCCATTCCACCTGCCAAACTAGAACTTTATGGTAAAGTCATGGCGCTAGAGGGTAATAGACAGCGCAGTGGCGTATCTAATACTATGCGATCGCGAATTGTGCGAATTGGTGCAAAACACATTCCCCAAGCAGAACTCGACCAATTACTTGTGGATGCTGGTTTTGCACCCCTAAAAGAAAAAGAAATTGCGTTTTTTTATAGCGGTAAATAAATATAGCAGTACAGCACAGTCAGGTTCTATATATTCGCGGCTACACAAACAAGTAAAGTAGCCGTGAAATTACTGTAAATAAACGAACAATTAACCCATCCATAACCTATCTGTCATCGACAATCCGGTAATCTAATTTCTCACCGAAAGGGCGTGAGCAAGGAGCTAATTCTCCAAAATGCGCTCGCGATCCCAAAGAATAATCGAGGATAGAGATGATGACAAAGGTTGGGTACTCAGTGTTTCAACGCGTCACCACTGCGCGTTTGCTGCGTAAAATATGCTTACTGGCGCTGGCTGTGCCGTTCCTGACAAGTTCTGCAATCGGTTTGGCGACTGCCAACGAGAGGAAGTACGAGTACGAGGGCGAGAACGAGACATACGCCATCGGACTTTGGGGCGATATGCCCTACTCGGATCTCCAGGCGACAACGGGAGTCCCGAACCTAATCGCTGATATGAACGCGCAAGACCTGGCCTTTACTGTCCACGATGGCGACCTAAAGGCGGGCAACTCTACACCCGGCTCGGTAACACCGACAATGTGCAGTAATGAACTCTACACTCAGGCGCTCGGCTACTTCAACTCCCTGAAGGCACCAGCAGCCTTTACCCCAGGTGACAATGATTGGACTGATTGCGATCGCCCCTCAAACGGTGGATTCAATTCACGCGAACGCCTCGACTACCAGCGTCAGGTATTCTTCAGCAATAAATTTTCCCTTGGGCAGAGGCGGCTAGTCCAAGAGGTGCAGACAACACCACTTTGTCTTGGTGTAACAGGTGCAGTGCCCTGTGTTGAAAACCGCCGTTGGACGGTTGGTAAGGTTACTTATGCGACACTCAATATCCAGGGTTCGTGCAACAACCTATGTGATACTGCGCCCGATCCATCGGAGTACGCAGCACGAAACACCGCTGATATTGCATGGATGAGAGAGACTTTTCAAGTGGCAAAAACACGCAATTCGGTGGCGGTTATGTTTATCTCCCAAGCCGATCCGGGCTGGGATCTAACCGACGGAACCAGAGCGCCTTTGCGCGATCCAAAGACCCTCGCGCAAACCGATGGACAGCCTGATGGCTTCAAGGAGTTTTTATTAGCGTTCCGCGATGAGGCGATCGCTTTCCGCAAACCAATTGCCTATGTATACGGCGACTCGCACTACTACCGCGTTGACAAGCCATTTCTGGATGCTCAAGGCAGACGCATTGAGAACTTTACTCGGGTTGAGACATTTGGCGACAATGCGCCGAATGGGACTAACGATGTGAATTGGGTCAAAGTGACTGTAAATCCCCGTAGCCGAGAGGTATTTTCTTATCAGCCACAGATTGTTCCTGGCAATCGAGTAGCGGTTCCGTCTCCTTAACGTCACCCAGTTTCTAATTATTGGGAACTGCAAACATAAAAGTCCAAAACTACAATTTTGAGTTGTCACGGGATAACTCAAACCTTAATTTTCCGATAGTGGCAATTCATGAATTGCCACTACCGCCTGTAGTTTTGCATTATTCCTATCTTTATCTCAGACATTTCAAATTGCCATCGATATTTCGGCTTCTTCAGTCTTTTCCTAATCTGTTCAAAAACTGTATCTTCAGCAAGATATTGTCAATTTTCCCTTGCATTTTGAATTGGCACACGGCTATATGTACTTAAGTAATAGCTGAAAGACTTGGAGAACAGATGTCAGGAACTACGCCAAATTCAGAAATGCAATATCGAGTTCTCGGTAGTACAGGAGAGAGAGTTTCTGCGATTGGATTGGGTGGTTGGCACATTGCCTTAAAACACGTTGATGAGCAACTGGCTATCCGAATTGTTAGAACAGCGATCGATCGCGGCATCACTTTTATGGATAACAGTTGGGATTACAACGGTGGAGTCAGTGAGATTCGTATGGGAAAAGCCCTGCGCGATCGCTACCGTGACAAAGTTTTCCTGATGACGAAAATCGATGGACGCTCTAAAAAAGAAGCAGCAAGACAACTAGACGAATCGCTTCAACGCCTGCAAGTTGATTGCATCGATCTCGTTCAGCACCACGAAATTCTTCGACACGAAGATCCGCATCGAGTTTTTGACGAAGAAGGGGCGAATGCTGCTTTTCTTGAGGCGAAACAAGCCGGCAAACTCCGATATATTGGTTTTACTGGGCATAAAGACCCCTATGTTCATCTTCATATGTTGGAAGTTGCAGCCGCAAACGGGTTTAAATTTGATACAGTGCAGATGCCGCTCAATGTCATGGATGCTCACTATCGGAGTTTTGCAAAGCTGGTTGTGCCAGAACTGGTTAAACAAAACATCGGCGTTCTGGGAATGAAAAGCTTGGCAAACGGTATTCTTTTACGGTCAAATACTGTAACGCCAATTGAGTGTTTACACTATGCTTTGAATCTGCCCACATCGGTTGTGATTACCGGAATTGACAGCATAGAGATTCTAGAGCAAGCTTTTGAAGCAGTGCGGACTTTCCAGCCGATGAATGACGAGCAAGTGCGATCGCTCTTAGCAAAAACAGCAGAAGCAGGATCGCGTGGTGAGTTTGAGCCTTTCAAAACTTCATCAATCTTTGATAGCACTGCCCAAAATCCAGATTGGCTAGGAGAAGAACCACAGCGCCTCCAGCAATTGATGTCAGCATGATGCTTTTTTAGTGCTGTCTCTGGAAGAGGTTCACACATCGACTATGCTACCACTGATATCTTTCTGGTTTCATTCGCTCCCAAGCAAAATTCATTTTTACCCAAGCATCCCGCCAGTAACTTTTAAAACTATGCCCTCCGGCTCTGAGTGCGCGATGATGACCAATCCAGACTAGAATCACTGGTACAAAACTCAGCATTAGCCTTGTAGTAGGTGTACCACTCATCAGATGTTGTGATTGAAGATAAAGTAGGTAAGAGTTTATGAGGATTCATTAAAACTCCAAATGTGTGTGGCATTGTATTGTTTTAATGATTCCCAAAACTGACTCTAAACTCCTTAGACTGTAATTGCGATCGCTACGTTATCTAATGCAACCTTCTGCAATGCCATTGTTTTGACTGACAATGCTATTGTTTCGGCTGACAATGCCATTGCTTCGACTGACAATGCCATTGTTTTGACATGCAAAAATTAACTCACGGTTTTTTAACCTTGTTCGATCTAAAAATCTCACTTTATTGCTAGTTTTTTTGTCCCAATGGGCACATTAAAGGTATATCCTATACCAGTATATTTATATGACCACCCAAGATAGAACACGCCGTTTGCCCTCTCAATCAATTAGTCAAGATATAACCTCATTGCACGGTTTGCAAACTATCACCACATACAATACAAGCCGTGCTGATGCGTCTGTAGCAAATTTACAGCAAGCTTATCAGACTATGTTGGCGCAGAAACAAGCCGAAACCGAAAAACTAACTTTATACCGTGCTGCTACTGATGCTGCACGGTTAGCAGAATGGGAATTTCATAATGCTGTATTAGCGATGAAAGAAGTTGTACGCGGACAATACGGTTCGGATAGCGATCAAGCCCAAGCAGTTGGACTGAAGAAAAAATCAGAACGCAAACGTCCCAACCGGAAAAAGTCAGTTGCAATCGCAATTTAATTAATTGAACAGCGATCGCTAACTTTTACCCAAGTGCGTTAGCATAGCTCACCGTAGGTATCGCCCGTCCATATCTAAAATCTGTCTTTGATTTGCAGCAAAAAAATCTTTCCTAAAAATTCAATCTATCAAAATAGTGAATTCTTTTCATAACTAATGATGTAAGAACTTCTATCTAGGGATCGATATGGTGAATAAGCTAAATAAAGTAGATTTAGTATACTAAATCACATGAGATTGTATTGTATGAAATCGAATTATTTTACAAAACAGCTATCCACCGTAAAACGCTGGATGACTACAACACTGTTTTGTATGTTAGCAATCGCTTTCGTTTGGCAAGGTGCGTTTTTCTCGAACACCTCAGCAATGGCTGAACCTACTGCAACCTTGATCGCATCAAAAGACGCAGGCGATAAAGTTCAAGAAAAAACCAGTAAAGATGCTGGACGAGCCAAAAATTTTATCGACGATACGGCAGATAAAGTTAAGGATGCTGCCAAAAGTAATGCCAGTAAAGTTGACCAAGCAACAGACGGTGGTAGTTTTGCTGAACGCAAAGCAAAAAGAGATGCGGCTACAATTCAGAAAAGAGCAAACGAAGATGCATCTCGGACTAAAGAAGCAGTAGACAACACAAAGAATGTTGTTGAGCGTACCGTTGATAACATCAAGGATGCTTTTGGTAAATAGCAATCTAATTTGATTTCGTTCAAATCAAAAGGCTTAGATCCCCGATTTCTCAAATAAATCGGGGATCTTGTTGTTGAGGAAGATTATTAAGTAAATAAATACTGAATGTATTTAAAATAGTTAAGTATTTTTAAATACATATTTGTTGCACCTAGATTAACTAGCGATCGCAGATAAAATTAGCTGCTATAGAACTCATATTTTGATTTTTAAAAAACTCAGTACAACTTAAAAAGCCTTCTTTACCTCTTGCCTCTTGCCTCTTGCCTGCCCACGCTAGTAAGTATGGCTACGGCACGCGAATAAGAGAAAAAATAATTGTTAAATTGTTTGCTAGCAATTAGGCTGCTCGTCGTATAGCTGGAAACAGAATATTTAACTTTCTTTTTTAATCGTTTAAAAAGCCAAAAGCGAGCGAGCTAGTTAAGGAATTTCCGCAAAACAATTTTGAAAAGTTGATTTTATATACAAATCATGTAATCTATTTAAGTGACATTACTTATTGACAAATGTGCTGTGGCTTTATGTAATTACAACCTGATTTTGACAATTTGTTAATGGTTAACAAATTTTCCACCATTATTAATTACGAAGTTATACTTTCCACTACAACTTAGTAACAATGTAAGAGTGTGATTATATGGACAACCCGACCGTGGGAAAATCAAAATACTGAAAAAGTGAAATTAGAGAGGAAAACACTATAATATGCACTTGAGCGAAATCACCCATCCTAATCAGTTGCACGGTTTATCTGTTCGCCAACTGCAACAGATTGCCCGTCAGATTCGAGATAAGCATCTCCAAACCGTAGCAGTTAATGGTGGACACTTGGGGCCAGGGTTGGGTGTTGTAGAATTAACACTAGGACTTTACCAGACACTGGATTTAGATCGGGATAAAGTGATTTGGGATGTAGGACACCAAGCTTATCCCCACAAACTGCTTACAGGACGCTACGATCGCTTCCACACCCTTAGACAAAAGGACGGAGTTGCAGGTTATCTCAAACTCTGTGAAAACAAATTTGATCACTTTGGGGCTGGACATGCTTCTACAAGTATTTCAGCAGCATTAGGCATGGCTTTAGCGCGAGACTTGAAAGGCGAAAAATTTAAAGCCGTCGCTGTTATTGGGGATGGGGCGCTGACTGGAGGTATGGCATTAGAAGCCATCAACCATGCGGGACACATGCCAAAAACTAACCTGTTGGTTGTTCTCAACGACAACGACATGTCCATATCTCGCAACGTCGGCGCAATTCCCCGCTATCTGAACAAAATGCGCCTCAGCCAGCCGGTGCAATTTATTAAAGATAATCTTGAGGAACAATTTAAGCAGATTCCCTTCGTGGGTGAATCTCTGTCTCCCGAACTCGGACGCATCAAAGAAGGTATGAAACGTTTGGCTGTTCCCAAGGTAGGGGCAGTGTTTGAAGAACTCGGCTTTACCTACATTGGACCAGTAGATGGGCATAATCTCGAAGAATTGATTACCACCTTTCAACAGGCACATCAGATACAAGGCCCTGTTTTAGTACATGTGGCAACAGTGAAAGGCAAAGGCTATGAAATTGCTGAACTAGATCAAGTTGGCTACCACGCCCAAAGTCCCTTTAACGTTGCAACTGGCAAAGCTATTCCTTCTAATAAACCCAAACCTCCAGCTTATGCCAAAGTCTTTTCTCACACTCTGGTAAAACTTGCCGAACAAAACCCCAAAATCGTTGGGATTACTGCGGCTATGGCAACGGGAACAGGTTTAGATAAACTTCAAGCCAAACTGCCCAATCAATATGTTGATGTCGGCATTGCTGAACAACACGCAATCACCCTAGCAGCAGGACTGGCAACTCAAGGAATGCGCCCCGTAGCTGCCATTTATTCTACCTTCCTGCAACGTGCTTATGACCAGATAATTCATGATGTCTGCATCCAAAATCTGCCAGTGTTTTTCTGCCTAGATAGGGCAGGAATTGTCGGATCTGATGGTCCCACTCACCAAGGTATGTATGACATCGCTTATCTGCGTTGCATTCCCAATATCGTCATCATGGCACCCAAAGACGAAGCAGAACTGCAACGTATGGTAGTAACTGGTGTTAACCATACCAGTGGCCCGATCGCTATGCGCTACCCTCGCGGCAACGGCCACGGCGTTCCCCTGATGGAGGAAGGTTGGGAACCTTTGGAAATCGGTAAAAGCGAAATTCTCCGCACCGGCGATGACGTGTTAATCGTCGCTTATGGCACAATGGTTTATCCAGGGATGCAAGCTGCTGAAATTCTCAGCGAACATGGCATTGAAGCAACTGTAATCAATGCGCGTTTTGTTAAGCCTTTGGATACCGAGTTGATTTTGCCTTTGGCTAAGAAAATCGGCCGCGTCATTACCTTAGAGGAAGGTTGTATTATGGGTGGCTTTGGTTCTGCGATCGCTGAAGCCTTAATGGATGCAGATATTCTAGTTCCAGTCAAGCGATTCGGTGTACCAGATGTGTTAGTAGATCATGCTGAACCCAATGAATCTAAGACAGAACTAGGTTTAACTAGTCATCAAATAGCAGAAAGAGTTTTGCAAGCTTTCTTTAAGCAGCAAGTATCTGCTGTGGTTTAGTTAATTCTTAGTAGAATGAATCGCCCACACTTGTGACTCAGGTGTGGGCGATCGCTAGATTGAATTTAGGAAAACTTTCCTACTTAACTAAGTAATAACTAAGTAAGTGGGCGTAAATAATTGTCGTTGGGATAAGGCAATAGGCATCAGTAGCAAATTAACTCAGAAAAAAATTTGTTAATTAGCTCAAAATCTCTGTTTATGAGGTTAGGCTGTAGCCAATGTTGAGTAACTTGCTTGCACAGTTGGTTGTACCCGTAATTAAAAAAGCACTTGGACATTGACAAGTATTAAATAGTACCAAGCATCTAAATCAATATTTTTGTTTTTATTACACTTAGAATTAAATAATATTGTAAGAATTTCGGACAATAAATTAAGTATACTTGGCAACTATACAATTTAGAAAATTTGTGTTTGAGACAATTTGATGCTGGAATTCTGGAAAAGCCTTTTTGCTTACAAACAGTTTATTCCCCACGGTCATTGCTATCTTTGGAAACCAGAATTAGTGGGGTTGCATATTGTATCCGACAGTTTAATTGCGCTTGCTTATTATTCCATTCCGATCGCGCTAGTTTATTTTGTCCGCAAACGCCAAGACTTTCCTTTCAACTGGATATTTCTGCTATTTGCAACATTCATTATTACTTGTGGTACTACCCACCTGATGGACATTTGGACGCTATGGTATCCAACTTATTGGTTGAGTGGGTGCATTAAAGCTATTACAGCCATAATTTCCCTGTACACAGCTTCTGAACTTATACCTTTAATACCAAAAGCACTTGCTCTCCCAAGTCATGCACAACTGGAGATAGCCAATCAAGAACTAGAGCGGGAAATCAGCATACGCAAACAGGCAGAACTTGCACTACAAGAGCGTGAAGCTATGTTGCGGCGAATTAGCGATAATCTGCCCAATGGGGCAATTTATAAGGTAATCCGCGAATTGGATGGTAGCGATCGCTTTGACTATATAAGCGCGGGGATTGAAAGACTGATGGAAGTCAGAGTAGAAGACGTACTGAAAGATTCAAGTTTGCTCTATCGCCAGTTTATCCCAGAAGATGTACCACTCCTCCAGGCAGCAGTCGATGAATCTCGGCGGAATTTCTCGGTGTTTGATATACAACTGCGAATTCAAACGCCCAGCGCTCGCCTGAAATGGCTCCATTTTCGTTCCACGCCACGCCAGTTGCAGGATGGTCGTGTAGTTTGGGATGGGCTGGTGGTGGATGTCACCGACCTCAAACGTGTTGAAGAAACACTACGCAAGAGTGAAGCCTTATTAGAAGAATCTCAGCAAGTTGCTCGTCTTGGTAATTGGGAGTTTGAACTTGCCACTGGCAAAATTACTTGGTCAAAGCAGCTGTTCGACCTTTTTAATCGAGATCCCGAACTTCTTGAGCCGAACTACCAAGAAAATCTGCAACTGTACTGCCCAGAAGATGCAGGAAAATTAGCCCAAGCTACCGAGCGGGCAATGTCAACTGGCGAATCTTACCAACTCATTCTGCGCGCATCTCCAATTTACGGGTCTACTATTTATATTGAGGGGATTGGACATGCAGAATTCAACGCGGATGGAAAAGTAATTCGCCTCTATGGAACTGCCCAAGATGTTACAGAACGGCAAGCCGCACTCAACAAACGCAAACAAGCCGAGGAAGAACTCCGACGCAGTGAAACGCTGCTAGCTACTGCTCAAAAGATTGCCCATCTGGGCAGTTGGGAATGGCACTTAGGGTCTGAGAAACAAATTTGGTCAGCCGAAACCTTCCGCATTTTCGGTCTAAATCCTGCTGAATCAGTACCGACGCAGGCTACATTTCTCCAGATGCTTTACCCAGAAGACCGACCAGTGTTGCAGAGGCATCTACTACAGGCGATCGCTAATGGCAACCCTTTCAATCTTGAATATCGCATTGTCCAGCCTGATGGCTCATTGCGCTACCTGGAGTCGAGAGCAGAGGTAGCTTATGATACTCAAGGTAAGACTGTTAGACTGTATGGAGCTATTCTAGATATTACAGAACGCAAACAAGCAGAAATTGCTCTCAAACAAAGCGAGATTCGCTACCGTGCCATTGTCGAAGATCAGACTGAATTCATTGCCCGATATTTACCAGACGGCACAATCACCTTTGTTAACCAAGCTTTTACACGTTATTTTGGGCGATCGCCAGAGCAACTGATTGACAGCTGCTATCAACCGATTATCTTTGAGGCCGATCGAGAGCGAGTTGCTCAATTAATAGCTGCAATGAATGCTGATAATCCTGTTGCCATCATTGAGAATCGCGTGATTCTGGAAGATAGTGTGCGTTGGACTCAGTGGCATAATCGGATGCTGTTTGACGAGCAAGGATGCTTTATAGAATTTCAAACGGTGGGACGGGATATCACAGCCCTCAAGCAAATTGAAGAAACGCTTTTTCAAGAAAAAGAATTAGCTCAGGTGACGTTGCAATCGATCAGAGATGCAGTTATTACTACAGATGCCTTTGGTAGGATTCAATACTTGAATCCGGTTGCAGAATCTCTGATCGGATGTAGTGAAGCATCCGCAAAAGGGGTGCTGTTAGAAGAAGTCTTTAGAATTGTGCATGAAACGACACGGGAGAAGGTTAAGAACCCAATTGAGCAAGCGTTACAGGAAAATCGAATTGTGAGTTTAGCAAACCATACCGTCTTAATTACCGGGAGGGATCAAGAGATTGCGATTCAAGATTCAGCTGCGCCCATTCGTAATCGTGAAGGACAGGTTATTGGCGCGGTTATGGTGTTTCATGACGTGACTCAGAACCGCTTGCTTTCACGTCAGCTATCCTGGCAGGCAACCCATGATGCCTTAACCGGATTGGTGAATCGCCAGGAATTTGAGCGGCGCGTTGAACAAGCACTGCACGTTGCCAAGTTAGACTACCAGGTTTATACGTTGTGCTATTTGGATCTCGATCACTTCAAAATCGTAAATGATACCTGTGGTCATGTGGCTGGAGACGAATTACTGCGTCAAATTACTGTCCTCTTACAGGAGAAGGTTCGGAAAACTGATACATTGGCACGGTTCGGGGGCGATGAATTTGGCCTATTACTCACTCAATGTACGCTGGAGGAAGCTTTACGAGTTGCCAATAATCTGCTTTCCTGTGTTCAAGAGTTCCGATTTGTTTGGCAAGAGCAGGTATTCTCAATTGGAGTAAGTATCGGCTTGGTCGTTATCGACACGAATAGCGAGAGCCTTGCAGAGATTATCAGCACGGCTGACGCAGCTTGCTATACCGCCAAGAACCGGGGACGGAATCGCGTGTACGTTGCTCAGACTGACGACCAGGAGCGGCTGCAACAGCGCGGTCAGATGCAGTGGGTCGGCCGCATTTCTCAGGCTTTGGAAAGTGATTGGTTTTGTCTTTATGTTCAAAGGATTGCCGCTATTATCCCGACAGATCAAAACGGCGACCATTATGAAGTCCTTCTGCGGCTGCGGGATGAGCAGGGAAAATTAGTGCTGCCGATGGCGTTTATTCCAGCAGCAGAACGCTACAACTTGATGCACCTGATCGATCGGTGGGTGATTCGGACTCTGTTCAAGAATTGGTCAAGGGTTGTTGACAATAAACAAAGCATCTATGCAATTAACCTTTCTGGCTCTAGCATCAATGACGATCGATTCATTGACTTTCTGCATGAGCAGTTTACCCTACACCCCATCTCACCCCAGCATATTTGTTTTGAGATTACCGAGACTGTAGCGATCGCCAATCTGCTCAAAGCCAGGCAGTTCATTCAAAAGCTTCAACGGATGGGCTGTCGCTTCGCATTAGACGATTTTGGGGCAGGGATGTCGTCCTTTGCCTATCTAAAGTCTCTGCCTATAGATTACCTCAAAATTGACGGGAGTTTTATTCGTAACATTGTCGAAAATCCTGTGGATAATGCGATCGTGACAGCAATCACGCGTATTAGCAGTGTCATGGGTATTCAGACGATTGCTGAGTTTGTGGAGAATGACGCTATTTTAGAGCGAATTACGGCACTAGGAATTGATTACGCACAGGGATATGGCATTGCAGTACCTCACCCATTGGGGAAAATATAGCCTGTTCCCGTAGCTGCTTCTCTTCCTTAGATTAAGTAAGTTGGTAGAAATAAACCAAATTATGTTATGAAACATAAATAGTTTTAAAGTTCTTACTAATGACCACTGACAAAGGACAGCCTTTGCCAGTTAGCTTTAATTGCGCCAACCTACTTAGCTATAGTTTTAAAACACGCCCTAGTTAAAGTCACTTGTAAGTCAAGCCTCGAAATTACAGCATTTTGTCATTGCTTGAAAAATCAAACAGTTGGTTCCTGGTATTTGACTCCTCGTTTTTGATGACGGTCATTAGCAACGATAGGATAAACAATGCTGCGTAACCGATTGATTGCACCGACAGGACGATGCACTGCTAGACCATTCCCAGGAGAAAAACTGAGATTTTCTCCAAAGTCATTTGCTTGGGGATAATTAACCTTTTGATGCTTAATTGTTAGGCGACCAACTGTAAAGAAGGGTGATTCCTCTTCATTCCAAACAATGGTGGTATCATCAATAGACATTTCTGGGCTGGTTTGAAATTGGATTTGAAAATCCCAATAGTACTCAGCATCAGGCTTTGCTAAAGCTTGAATGATATCCTCTCGGTAGTAGTTGTCCTCTGAACCTGATGCTTTGGCAAGCTTAAGCTCACTTTCTGATCTCGACTCAAGAGGAAATTGTTGATGAGGTGGTTGACTGGAAACCGGAGTAAATCCATATTTAATCACAGCCGGATATTCCACAGGAACTCGACCTGGTTGGGATGGGTCAAAACCAGATTTGAGTCCCACAGAAAATGCTGAAGCACTCCAATAACGTTCTTTAAGTAAACTCTTGGGAAAACGTTTGAAACTAGTTTGTAAAAGAGTGGATTCGTAGGGATGCAACTTTAGCCAAAAAAGTACCAACAGCTTAAAAAGCGGAAACAGCCCTGCTCGATAAACCGTCAAAAAGAAGCTGTGGAAGTCTTTGATGGTTCTAACAAAAAAGAATTCGGTATTGTGGGTAATAATATCTTGAGTTTTTAACTCGTGACTTTGCGATAGTCGTTCTCCTTCTACGCCGATCGCTTTTACGGCCATGGAGCGCGTATCTCCTTCATAGTCATTCTTGACTGAAAACGCGCCATTGGCAAATCGTAACCAAACTGGATATTGTTTTGGTGTGGCAAATAAACCTTGTTTGAGGGAAATGGCAGAAAGTTCCGCTTCAGATAATGAGGTGCGTTTGCTCAATTCTTGCTTAATTGCTGCTTCATCAAAGTCAAAGATTTCTAGAGTTCCTTGAACAGCGGCGTGGGTTTTAGAATGGGTATCTCTCTTTGCAGTTTTTTTCTTCTTACCTCCGTAAAGGTTTTCCATATTCTTTTTGACTAACTCACTCATGAGATCGCAATATTTGAGTTCGTCTTTTTCGGGATATTCGGTAAAAAGCTTCATTTTTTTACAAGTAGATTTAATAATATGGCGATCGCTTTCGCAAACCAGCGATCGCACTCAAAGCTGATGTGGAATCAATCTTACAATTTCTTAAAGGTCAAAAGTAACTTTGTACTTCTTGCCTGATGGAGGAACGTTGCGATTCACTAAATCTGATACAGTCTTGGTATTTTGAAGAATTTCCCAACCTACAGGAGAAAAAGTTTCTTTATTGAAGATATTGGGTGATAGTAAAGGATTGGTTAGCGCCTGAGAAAAGGCATCGATCCCAATTAAGCGTGCTACTAAAGCAGGGATAGTTGAATTTTCCCGCCCATCCTCGGCGTAAAGCCCCACAAAGAACTCAATCTTATCAACATGACCATATAATTCTTTGAGTTTCTCTTGAGCAAATTCATTACCAGTAACTTGCTCAAATCTCGTCACTCTGGGGAAACCGCACAATTCTCGATAATCGTTGTAGCTTGCCAATTGTAGTTGCCTTCCTAATCTGATTGAAGGTAACTCGGTTAACTCCACCAATATATCAGGGGTGTTAAACAAACCAATTTTTGTACCTGGTTGAGAGCAAGTTTCTTCCATCAATGCCCCTAAACCTTGGTCAATAAACATCTTATTGTTCCAAAGAGATGTAACAATATGGGTTGGTTTACCGTTATAGTTAAACGTTTCTGGAATCGCACTATGCCAGCGATAAACAAAGTCAAACTCAATTGCCATATAGTTGGGACGATGCCAACTTTCCTTGGTAAAAGCTTCTGGATCGGCAAACAACTTAAAGTGATAAGGAGTGATGTGGTTAATGTACTCTTCCATGATGATTTTTAAAATAATCGCCATGAGAATATTTCTCGATGTTTGGAAGAGGCGTTCATCATCCCAATCTGGATAATTGCGTGCTAATTCATCACAAAGACGATTATGTTCCCGGAAACATAGAGTATTGAGCATTACATAGCCAATTTGTACGTTTGCTCGTTCTACTCCCATCGCAAACATATATTGTTTTTTGTCTATGGGCTGTCTTTTTTCATCATTAATGGGTTCATAAAGTCCCTCAAATTCAGGTTTAACCTTATCCTGTGCTGGATCGGCATAATAGAACAAAGGATATTCTTCTTCTACACCATCTTGGCGTTTGAGTTTCTGAGTCTTTAATTTACCTCCTTGAAAACTTCTTAAAAGATGTGTTTGTTTTCTGGTTAAACCATAAACATTACACAAATCAATTTCGTGGTTGGAAGTATTTTTTAGTTTATTGTAGTGATTAAGGCGAAGAAAGCTATCTGTAAACCACTGCACCCAATAGGGAAACAGCATGGTTGATTTGCCAGAATAAATAGTTTTACCGTCTCTTTTACGGAATAAAATAGCTAGGTCTTCAACTTTGGGTAGATTACCCTCAGCGTTTAACTTGGGATCGGGTGGTAGATGCCTTCCTGTATAAGTGCGATCGTTGAGCGATTCCCAGGAAGTATAAGTATCAGTTTTCTTAGGAATATTAGTATCAGGAATATGCTCATCCAGAGTCATCATACTGTAGGCATTAGGACGAGTCGGAATTTTGTAGATGAGACTATTGAGTAGAGTTTTGTTAACTTTACGTTTTATAAATTCGTTACTTTGGAGAAGTTGCCAAAGTCCTTTAAAGTTAGTTAAAACTAATGTTTGAATTTTGTTACCTAACCCGTCTTTGGATGTATCTCTTTTCCCAGCCATAATTATTTTTACCTTTTTTCACTTTTGGATTCAATGCACCCGAAATTTCTCTAATCCGATTACCTAAATTCATTCAACTTATTTCAGTTTGGAAATAATCTTTTGTAGATTTTTGGGTCGATAGTCTTTGCGACTTCTCAAACGGTTGATCGTGCTTTCATGAAGGTCTTCAATGGCATCGCTAACCTCACGAAACTTGATTCCTGCCAATTTAAAGAATCCAGCATCGTTCTTAAAGTCGCATTCATAATTGGGGTTAATACCTGTGGGAATCACACTTGTATCGAAGTCGAGTCCCAATTTCATCTCACCGATGGAATCAATCATCCACTGTAAGGCGGCATCTGATAACCCGCTATGTTCTTTAGTTCCACCACCAACGCAGCCATGTGCGCCTGGAAACCACTTTTGAATCACTCGCTGGTTTTCAGCATCCGGATGCTTTGTCATGGGAGTGACATCAAAGACTTCACGAATTTCGTCAATGGCCACCGCGTGCAAGGCATTCTGAACACATTTGTTTAAAGTAGTGTCATGGAATCTGTAACGCTTATTCAGTTGCTCGTTCAACTTGCTGAAGGCAGGTATCCCAGGAATACCAAGGGCTCCAACAGTATCAAAACAACCTAGCAAGGTGATAGGGACGCGATCGCCGTAAGCTTGACGGTATTCCACAGCTTCCCGATCTTTTGGTTTAACACCTCGTTTACGGTAAAGCTCATAAGCTTCATGGGCTTTGGTGACATGGGGACGGTCTAGAAGACCGGAGCAATAGATCATCCCCGCTAAACTTCTAACTGTGTAAGCACCACGACTGAAACCGAACAGATAGATTTCGTCACCAGGAACATAGTTTAGGCTCAGAAATCGGTAGCCATCTTCTATATTTCTATCGATTCCTAGTCCGGTAGCTCCCCCTAAAACCTTTTGACCCTCGGCTCCAACCCCCTCGTCATAAAATACGATTTGTGTAACTCCGTCACTAGCCATCGGTTTTACCGATTGAGCTAACTTAACCACATTGCTAGGGTAAGCACTTGTTAATTGTTGCCAGGTTCCATCACAGCAGATAACGAGACGTTTCATATTGTTATTTCAAAGTTTTTGATTAATTAGATCAACTTTTTATTAAAATGCGAATTTGGCATAGATTTAGGGCAAACGCATTTAATTTATCAACTATATGTCTAGTTTTATAAATGCTTTAGCGAAATATCCTCCCACCTTTTTAATGAGAATGCAAGGACAGTTAAGACAGTTAAACAAAAAATTAATTAAATAAATGTTAAGTAATATCTGCCCAGCAAAATCATCCCAAGCCATAACAGTCTTCTTTGATTTTTGTTCGTGCAGCGTGGCATAACCATATTTATTTGGGTGAGCGCAAGCGCGATAGGCAAGCAAGAGGCAACAGGAAAAAAGGATATTTTAGTTGGATCTAAGTTTGCAAAAATTTATTAAATATAAGTAAGTGGGCGTAAATAATTGTTGTTGGCAATAGGGAATAGGCAATAAATAGGAAATAGGCAATAGATATAAGGATTTTAGTCTAGTTAATTTTTATTTACATAGCTTAATCTTATTGTGCCAGCCTACTTAAGTCCTATAGAAATAGTCAATTGAATTTTGGTTTTTAAAATGAAATCATCAAGGTGCATTAAAGTAAAAAATATTGTCTATCCATTAACTACGTTTTTCTATGACACTTTCTACAAACCATGTTTATCCCGTTATTTGGCACAATGGCGCGGTGTCACTAATCGATCAAACTCGCTTACCCAACGAATATACATTTGTGGAAATCCACCGCAGTGAAGATATGGCACGGGCGATTAAGACTATGATTGTCCGAGGTGCGCCTGCAATTGGTGTGGCTGCAGCTTATGGAATGTATCTTGGCGCAAGGGAAATTGAAACTAGCGATCGCCACGAATTTTTGCAAAACTTAGATAAAGTAGCCCAGTTGCTAGGTTCTACTCGTCCGACGGCGGTAAATTTATTTTGGGCAATTAGTCGGATGATGAAAGTTGCTAAGGAAACGTTGGGAACTGTTGAAGACATTAAGCAAACCCTTTTCCAAACAGCCCAAGCAATCAACGTTGAAGATTTGCAAACCTGTCAAGCGATCGGCGACAATGGTTTGACAGTTTTGCCCGCTAGCCCTGAAAAGCTGACACTACTTACTCACTGCAACGCTGGGGCGCTAGCTACGGCTGGTTATGGCACAGCTTTAGGTGTTGTGCGTTCTGCTTGGAGGGAAGGACGTTTAGAACGTTTATTTGCCGACGAAACCCGTCCTCGGTTACAAGGTGCAAAACTCACCGCTTGGGAATGTGTGCAAGAAGGTATTCCTGTGACATTAATTACTGATAATATGGCAGCCCATTGCATGAAGCAGGGTTTGATTCATGCTGTAGTTGTGGGTGCCGATCGCATTGCTGCTAACGGTGACACTGCCAATAAAATTGGTACATACAGTGTAGCGATCGCAGCTAAGGCACATAATATCCCTTTCTTTGTGGCTGCACCCCTTTCTACCGTTGATTTTGAATTAGCCGATGGCAGTAAAATTCCCATTGAGGAACGCGATCCAACAGAAATATATCAAGTTGGGGATACTATTCTCACACCTGAAGGTGTGGATTTTTACAACCCAGCTTTTGATGTGACTCCGGCTGAGTTGATTACAGCCATCATTACAGAAAATGGAGCGATCGCACCTGGGGAATTGGTGAAATTACAGTTAAAGCAATTAGTGTAATTGATGGGTAAATAACTTCGTAGTAAGGACTTTAGTCCTTGATTTTCTAAGCACTAAAGTCCTTACTACAAACATTCAATTAAAACTAGCTTGACGAACTACTAGAAGTTCACTTCTCCCTGTCTTAAACTAATCCAGAACTTTTCTTCTCAGCCTTTCTAGTTCCTCATCTATATCTTCCTCATCCATCTGAGAAAGTTCCTGTGCTAGGTGAGCCTGACGCTCTAAAGCCTCAGATTTCGCTGTTGTCTCACTTGCTGCAAATGCCTTTTCCCAAACCTCCCATTTATCATTGCGTTCTTCAAGTTTCTGTATTAGTGTTTTTGCATCAGGTAGAGTCGAAGATTTTATAGGACTACATAAAACTTTAGTAGTCTGATTTTGAAAATCATAGACAATATCAAACACCTTAAACTTGCGCCAAGAGCTAGGCTTACGTGTCTCATCTATTGGTAAAATTAAAGTTTCACCAATTCGAGGAAGCCACTTACAATTTGAAAGTTCAGCCACCATTTTGCTGACTGTATCAACACTCCAAACAATACGCAGCTTGAAATCTTGAGGGTTGGATGTCGAAAAAGGCGCATTATTTTTCATTGGTCAATGCCTTTCTCCTTGTAACAGTCCTCTAGTGATTTCCTGTCACCAAAAGCGTGTTTAGATTCGCAGGCATTGATTTTAGATCGTGTAGCGGCATCATCAAACGACCTTACTAAGGGCGTTTTAGCCACAAACTCATTGAGTAAAACACCAAAAAAGATGAATATAGCTGGAACCAGTACAAATAGAAACAGAAGACCTTGGACAATCATTTGCTTCTCGGAAGACTTGTCTGGTTCTGGGGATTTTTCTTGACCACTCACGATTACACCACGACTAACTGCTATATCTAGCAAGCCCAAAACCAATTAGTATCTAACCACTTGTTAAAAAATTTTCACGTTCCAAGCTCGAATATACTTTTATCCCTAAAGTTCAAGTCTTTCCCTCTCCGATTCGGAGAGGGATAGTTTTTGCGTAGTAAAACCAGGGAGAGGTCTTTTGATTCGACTAATTACCCCTAGTAAACTTAACCAAAATGCTGAATAATTGCGTCGGCAAATTCAGAACATTTTAAGGGTTCAACAGGTGGTTCTAGCAACCGAGCTAAATCGTAGGTGACTTGACTATTTGCGATCGCATCGCTTAAACCCTTCTTAATTAGGTCTGCGGCTTCTTGCCAACCCAAAAATTCCAGCATCATCACACCAGACAAAATCACTGAACCTGGATTAATCCGATCTAAGCCGGCGTGTTTGGGTGCAGTGCCGTGGGTAGCTTCAAATATGGCACTAGAATCACCAATATTCGCCCCTGGTCCCATTCCCAATCCACCAACAATGGCTGCGGCGGCATCAGACAAATAATCACCGTTCAAGTTCATCGTCGCCAAAATCGAATACTCATCCGGTCTGGTTTGGATTTGTTGAAAAATACTGTCAGCAATCCGGTCATTCACCAAAACTTTCTCTTTCCATTTGCCATCGCCGTGGGTTGCCCAAATTGTGTTAAGAACAGTTTCAACTTCCTTGACAACTTGCGCTTTCTTGTCTGGAGTTAGATTATCAAACCCAGGTTCAATCTGGCGGGCATTTTCTTCCAAGGAAATATTCGGATTTTTTTCCTTGTTACTCAAAATCCAAGATTCCTGTTCAGTAACAGTTTCTTGGCGAAATTCGCTGGTTGCTAGTTCATAACCCCAATCGCGGAAAGCGCCTTCGGTGTATTTCATGATGTTGCCTTTATGCACCAAAGTCACTTGTTGCTTGTTTTTGGGCAATAGCAAAGCGTGTTTGATGGCACGTCTAACTAGACGCTGGGAACCAGTTTTGCTGATGGGTTTAATGCCAATACCAGAATCAAGAGGAATACGTTTTTTTCCATGTTCTGGGGTGGCGGGGATTAGTTCTTCATTGAGAATTTTAATTAAGCGATCGCCAATTTCGCTACCTTGTCGCCACTCAATGCCTAAATAAATATCTTCCGTATTTTCTCGATAAACAATTACATCCAGCTTTTCGGGATTTTTGTGGGGAGAGGGCGTACCTGCATAGTAACGGCAAGGACGCACGCAGGCATACAAGTCAAAAATTTGTCGTAGTGCCACATTTAAAGAACGAATTCCTCCCCCAACGGGAGTAGTCAAAGGCCCTTTAATAGCGACACCGTATTCTTCAATTGCTGTTAGAGTATCTTGAGGTAAATACTGATAAGTACCATATAAATCGCAAGCTTCGTCACCAGCATAAACCTTGAACCAGCTAATTTGACGCTGACCCTTATATGCTTTGGCTACCGCAGCATCGAGAACTTTTTGGGTAGCAGGCCAGATGTCTATGCCTGTGCCGTCGCCGCGAATAAAAGGGATAATTGGATTGTCCGGTACGATTGGTTCACCATTTTTGAAGGCGATCTTTGCTCCGGCTGCGGGGGGGGTAATCTTTTCGTACATCGTTCACACACTCCTAATCGATACGCTGCTATTCAAAAAACCTTATGTGGCAGGCTTGTATATTTTGCTATGTCTTTTGTTCCCAAGCCATAAGGCAAAGATTTTCCCCCTATTCTCCTTGTACATTATTTGGGGATTAAGTGTGGGATTCAGTGAAGCGATCGCAATTTTGTACGATTAAAAATAGTAAACTACTTTTCGCTATCAGTGCTTCACTTTAAAGAAGCCTAATAGCTTACCGCTCTTTCACTGACCGCTAAAACAAGAATGGCATGACAGACCCAATGATTTTATCAGGCCCTGCAAATGACATCGACTCCCTCCGACGACCGTTAATGGCTGGGTCTGAAAAAGTCCAACAGCAGATAATCCCACAATTAGCTGAGTTGGGTAATGAGGGATTAGACGTGTTGATGGAATTTTTACTGAAACGACGTGAGAACCCAGCTACTTGGGTTGATGGCAAAGCTTACCAAGTCCTCTATAACTCCGATGCACCTCAAGCCAAAGAATTTTTACGCTCTTCTTTTCCTGAGGGAATTGTACCTCTAAAATCGGAGTGCGGGATTAACTACAATTCTTTGCAACAGCTACTTGCTGCTCAAGACTTCCAAGCAGCCGATCGCGTCACCATCGAAAAAATGTGTGAACTATCAGGGACAACGGCTGTACAACGAAAATGGTTGTACTTTACTGAGGTAGAAAATACCTCGGCTGTTGACTTGCAAACCATTAACAATCTCTGGTTAGTCCACTCTGAAGGTAAATTTGGCTTTTCAGTGCAGCGAGAAATCTGGTTAAGTTTGGGTAAAAATTGGGAGAATTTCTGGCCGAAAATTGGCTGGAAAGCAGGTAATAACTGGACGCGATACCCTAACGGGTTTACCTGGGATTTGAGTGCGCCTAGAGGTCATTTACCCCTCTCTAATCAGCTGCGGGGAGTACGAGTCTTTGCTTCTTTACTCTCTCACCCAGCTTGGTCGAAGAATCCAGAAAAATGATTATAATTTCATGAAGTTCGAGTGGGACGAAAACAAAGCGGCAATAAATCTTTTAAAACATCAGGTTTCGTTTGAAGAAGCCAAAACTGTTTTCGACGATCCGCTCTATGTTGACTTCTACGATCCAGACCACTCTGATAATGAGGAGCGTTACCTTATTATTGGAGAATCAAGTCGGGGACGCTTACTAATCATGTCGTATACGGAAAGAGGAAATTCGATTCGTCTTATTAGTGCAAGAGAAGTAACACGATCCGAGCGAGAAGCATACAAAGAAGGGTAAGCCAGAAATGGAAGACGATCTGCGATCGGAGTATGACTTAAAGAGTCTAAGGGTCAGAAAGTTCGGCCCGGAACGAAAAAGCTTTGGGAAGACAACAATTCGTTTAGAACCTGATGTTGCAGAGGTTTTTCCCAATGCCGATGCTGTGAATGAGGCTCTAAGATTTCTGATTAGAGTTGTGCAGGGCAATCAAGTTTCTGCACTTGCAAAGCAGCCTCACGATTCCTCGGAGGGGGCGGATAAAACCTCCTAGTAGTGAGTTGGAAGTGTCGCAGATCCCAAACTGAAAATATCAAATCAGATAATGGCAAATGTTCGTCTAGAAGATATTAAACGTAGATTTAATAATGTCACCGCGATCGAGGATATTACCTTTGAAATTCCTGATGGCGAGTTTTGGGTTTTAGTTGGCCCATCGGGTTGTGGTAAGTCTACAATTTTGCGAACGATCGCAGGTTTAGAAACCGCTACATCAGGCAAACTCTTTATTGGCGATCGCTTGGTGAATAATATCCCAGCCAGACAGCGAGATGTGGCGATGGTATTCCAAAACTACGCCCTCTATCCTCACATGAGCGTGGCCCAAAACATCGGCTTTGGCTTGCAGATGCGGAAGGTTGACCGAAAAATCATTCAAGAACGAGTGATGAATGTGGCGCGATCGCTTTCTCTGGATCACTTGCTGGATCGTAAACCCAAACAACTTTCTGGGGGACAGCAACAACGGGTAGCATTAGGGAGAGCGATCGCTCGTGAACCCCAAGTTTTTTTACTTGATGAACCTTTATCTAATTTAGATGCCCAATTGCGCGACGATACAAGGGCAGAATTGAAACAGTTACATCAAGAATTAGGCATTACCACAATTTACGTCACCCACGATCAAGTTGAAGCGATGACTTTGGCTGATAAAATAGTCGTGCTAAATCGCGGACGGATTCAACAAATCGGCGATCCCCAAACTATTTATGCAAGTCCTGCTAATCAAATGGTGGCAACTTTTTTAGGCAGCCCACCAATGAATATCTTGCCTGCAATCTATCACAATAACGGTTTTGATGTTAGTGGGCAGTTATTAACGATTCCAGCAGTTGTAAAAGAAAAATTACAGTTGCGTCAGGAACACAGTTATGATTTGGGGATTCGTCCAGAGCATATTTTTATTAACGAACGGCCCTCCGGGTTCACAGTCGCCTACAACGCTGGTTCACCAAATCGCCAAGAAGAAAATGAGAGTCAACTGATTGTAGAAGTTAAAGTAGTGGAACCTTTGGGAAGAGAAACTTTGATTCGTGCTGGTTTACCTGGTTCGGCGGTGGTGTTGAATATTCAGGTGGGAGCGGATGTGCGTCCGCGTCCAGGCGATCGCCTTTCTCTACAACTTGATTTAAATCACTTGTTTGTATTTGATCCCAAAACTGGCGACAGAATTTTATAAATAGTTTCTTAAACTGCCAGAAATAATCACAATTATCAATTTTTTGTAGCCAAAATCTAAGAAAATAAAAACTGCAATAGAGACTTAATTGATTAGCTGCAAAAAGTTATATGGCTATTAATCGACGCAATTTCTTGTTTTTACTTACAGCAGGTGCGGGTGCTTTTGCATTAGATGCTTGTGCATCGGCAGAGAAATCTCCAAATGGAAATACTGCAACTCCTGAAACAACACCAAATACAAGACTAAATAAAACATCAGATAAACCAGGTGCTATCCAACTACCGCCTTTAGCTTACGCTTACGAAGCACTTGAACCACACATCGATGCTAAAACGATGCAGTTTCACCATGATAAACACCACGCAACTTATGTTAAAAACTTGAATGCAGCGTTAGATAAACACCCAGAACTTAAAGGCAAAACTATTGAAGAACTGTTGCAGAAACTTGACAGTGTACCACAAGATATTCGCAGAACAGTACGCAATAATGGTGGTGGCCATGTGAACCACTCAATGTTCTGGGAAATTATGAAGCCAAAAGGTGGGGGAGAACCAACAGGAAATATAGCTTCCGCAATTAATCAAAGTTTTGGCAGTTTTGCAGCTTTCAAAAAACAGTTTAATGAAGCTGGTGCTAGTCGTTTTGGTAGTGGTTGGGTTTGGCTAGTGCGTAATAAAGGTGGCAAGTTAGAAGTGACAACTACAGCTAACCAAGATAGTCCCTTAAGTACAGGTAAATATCCCATTTTAGGTAATGACGTATGGGAACATGCATACTATCTAAATTACCAGAATCGTCGCGCCGATTATTTAGATGCTTGGTGGAACGTGGTTAATTGGGATGAGATTAACAAGCGGTTTGCAGCAGCAAATAAATTTGCCTGAGGCGAGACAACAATTTAGAGTTATAGGCACTTATAAAATGGCAACAGAATATGTTTCTGTTGCCATTTTTGTGATGTGAGTCTTGTTACCCAAAAGCAGATATAACGATTCGAAATTAAACTTCTCCTGATTCTCCGAACTTCTAACTCCCCAATAAGCAGGCGTATTGCACCTAACTGAGGATCGCTTTAATTATCAAGGTTAATTTGGGAATCTTATAAATAACTAATGATAATCGTCAGGATGTAAGGGGAGCCAATCTGAGGTGATGCCATCAAATAACAAGAATTCTCCTAACAAGGGGAATCTACCGCTACGCTTAGTGCTTGTGCTTCCTTTCGTTTTGCAAATCTTCGCCGCAGTAGGACTGACAGGCTATTTATCTCTTCGCAACGGACAACAAGCAGTGAATGATTTAGCCAGTCGATTGCAACGTGAAGTAAGCGATCGCATTGACCAGCATTTAGATAGTTACCTGAATACAGCTCGTCAGCTAGCTGAAATTAACGGAGATGCTATTGATTTAAAATTATTAGATACCCAAGATTTAGAGCAGCTAGGGCACTTTTTCTGGAAACAGATGCAGCTTTACAACGTCGGCTACATCAGCTTTGGCTCCAAAATTAGTGAATTTGCTTCTTCTGGAAAGTTTTTTGATGATGGTCGCATCACGGTTAGCGAAGTTTCGCAACGACGCAACGGCGATCGCGATGAACATCTCTACAATGCTGATGCTCAAGGTAATCGCGTCAGTTTAGCGATCGTCAACAAGAACTATAATTTTGCCAAAGAGTCTTGGTACGCTGATACAGTCAAAGCAGGCAAACCGATTTGGAGCAAAATTTATCAATGGGAAACTTCTCCTGAAACTTTGTCTGTTTCTGCCAATCGTCCGGTCTACGATCGAGACAAAAACCTGATTGGCGTGATTGGGATCGATCAGCGTCTTTCCCAGATCAGTAATTTTTTACGCTCTCTAAAAGCCAGTCCATCTGCCAAAACTTTTATTTTAGAAAGAAACGGGTTAATTGTAGCGAGTTCCAGCACTGAGCAACCCTACAAACTCATTAATGGTAAACCCAAGCGCTTACAAGCCTCAGACAGTTCTGATTTGCTAATTAGAGCCGCAACAACCCATTTAATTGAACATTTGGGTAACTTTAGTAACATCAAAGAAAATCAGCAACTAGACTTCATACTCAATCATGAGCGTCAGTTTGTCCAAGTGACACCTTGGCGGGATGAATGGGGTTTAGATTTACTGGTAGTTGTGGCGGTTCCAGAATCTGACTTTATGGGACAAATTAATGCCAACACGCACACGACAATTTTGTTGTGTTTGGGTGCATTAACATTAGCAACTATTTTAGGCGTCTACACCTCTCGCTGGATTGCTCGTCCGATTTTGCACTTGAGTCAAGCATCAGAATCCATTGCAGCAGGTGAGTTAAACCAACAGGTAGAAATACCGTCAGTAAATGAATTGGGTAGATTGGCGCAGTCCTTCAATCGCATGGCGCAGCAGTTACGGGACTCTTTCACCACTATTGAGCAAACCAATCAACAATTAGCCAAAACTAACGAAGAATTAGAAAGTCGGGTAGAAGAACGCACCCACGAGTTAAAGGAAGCGAAACTTACTGCCGATGCTGCCAATCATGCCAAGAGCGATTTTCTTGCAAACATGAGCCACGAACTGCGGACACCGCTCAACGGAATTTTAGGCTATGCCCAAATTCTTGCCCGGACTGCATCTGACGAAAAACAACAGCGTGGCATCGATATTATCTATCAATGTGGTTCGCATTTACTGACTTTAATTAACGATATTCTCGACTTATCTAAAATCGAAGCTGGCAAACTAGAATTACAGCTGGTTCCATTTTATCTACCTGCGTTTCTACAAAGTGTTGTGGAAATCTGCCGCATTAAAGCCGAACAAAAGAGTATTGAATTTATTTATCAGCCGCCGGAGAATTCAGCAATGGGTATTGTCGCTGATGAGAAGCGTCTGCGACAAGTTCTGATTAACTTGCTGGGAAATGCCATTAAGTTTACCGACAAAGGCAGTGTCACATTTAGGGTGGAAGTGCTTTTAGGAGATATAACTAATCTTCGCTTCTATATTCAGGATACAGGCATCGGCATGAGTCCCCAGCAATTAGAGAAAATCTTCCTCCCCTTTGAGCAAGTCGGGGATAGCAAACGCCAAAGTGAAGGAACGGGATTAGGACTTGCTATCAGCCAGCGATTTGTTGAGTTGATGGCTAGTAAAATCCAGGTTGAAAGCCAATTAGGGGTTGGTAGTAAGTTTTTCTTTAATATTGACTGTGCGATCGCAACTGATTGGGTACAAGCAAATTCCCTAACATCATCTGGCAGAATTATCGGATACGCTGGTGTTGGCAAAACCTCTGTGAAAGAGAATCGCAAAAAAATCCTGATTGTCGATGACCGTTGGGAAAATCGGTCAGTGATTGTCAATCTTTTGGAACCTCTTGGTTTTGAGGTTATCGAAGCCAGCAACGGACAAGAGGGTTTAGAAAAAATTACACGCGATCGCCCCGATACGATCATTTGTGATTTAGCCATGCCCGTAATGGATGGCTGGGAAATGCTCAAACAATTGCGTCAATCCGAAACTTTACGTGATGCCATTGTGATTGTCTCTTCTGCCAGCGTCTTTGAGAATGACCGCCAAAAGAGTTTGGATGCTGGTGGTAACGATTTCTTGGCAAAACCCGTGCAAGCAGATGAACTTTATGCTGTATTAGCCAAGCAATTACAACTAGATTGGATATATAAAGACACTAATATAAAATATCCAATCGATACAGCCGCGAGCACCAAAACCATTGTAATTCCAAGTAGTTCTGATTTAAAAGGTTTATTAGAACATGTCGAAACTGGGTACTTTAGAGGTATCCGAGAAGAATTGGATCGATTAGCTCAATTAGATGAGCAGTATCAACCCTTTATTAGAGAACTCAGGGAATTGGTTAAAGGCTTCAATATTCAGACAGTTCGTCATTTTCTTCAAGAGTCGATAAACCAATCTCAAGAATCAACAAAGATTTAGGTAGGAGATTGAAAACTGATGGCAAATGATGGAAAAGGTCAAACAATTCTGATTATTGACGATCATCCAACTAATATCGAAGTGCTATATGATGCACTTGACCAAGCAGGTTATAAAGTTCTAGTAGAAATGGATGGTTGGCATGGCATCGAGACGGTAAAAAGCTATCCCCCAGATTTAATTTTACTAGATGTAATGATGCCAGGAATTGATGGCTTTGAAACCTGCCGTCAATTAAAATCTCAACAGACTACCTGTGAGATTCCGATTATTTTTATGACTGCTCTTAATGATACAACCGATAAAGTCAAAGGTTTAGGGTTAGGAGCTGTTGATTATATTACAAAGCCATTTCAACAAGAAGAAGTACTTGCACGCATTGGGATTCACCTGAAACTGCGACGAGCAAATTTAGAATTAGCGCAACAAAAGGATATCTTGGAGCAACGGGTACAAGAACGCACCACAGAGCTTTCGCAAGCGCTAGATAATTTTAAAAATGCACAATTGCAATTAGTGCAAAGTGAAAAAATGGCAACCTTGGGTAACTTAGTTGCAGGAGTAGCACACGAAATTAACAACCCTCTTGGATTTCTCAAAGGCAGTATGAATAACACCGAAGAATATATCCAAGATTTATTCAACTATGTGCAATGCGTGCAGCAACATCATCCTCTGCTTGCACCTGATGTCACCAACCTTGCCGAGAAAATTGACTTAGAGTTTTTGTGCGAGGACTTACCAAAGCTACTAGATTCGATGAGGGTAGCGACAGAACGTATTACGGACATTAGCACTAGTCTTCGCACCTTTTCCAGAGCCGATACATGTGAAAAAGTTGCTTGCAACCTGCATGAAGGGATTGAAAGTACACTATTAATTTTGAAGTATCGCCTCAAAGCGTCCCAGAAACGCCCGACGATTGAGGTGATTACAGATTATGGGAAATTACCACCTGTTAAGTGCTTTTTAGGACAGTTAAATCAAGTATTTATGAACATCCTTGCCAATGCAATTGATGTATTAGATACAGAAAGCGTTGGGCGAACATTTGCTGAATTAGAAGCTAATTCTCAGCAAATTATAATTCGCACTGAAGTATCTAGCGACCAAAATAC
Organism: Nostoc punctiforme PCC 73102; assembly: GCF_000020025.1. Lineage (GTDB taxonomy): Bacteria > Cyanobacteriota > Cyanobacteriia > Cyanobacteriales > Nostocaceae > Nostoc > Nostoc punctiforme. The sequence goes on from NC_010628.1 coordinate 6,773,073, forward strand.
GGTAGTAATTCGGATCAAAGATAACGGGTCGGGAATGCCAGAGGATATTAAATTACGTATCTTTGACCACTTGTTTACCACTAAAGAGGTTGGCAAGGGAACAGGATTGGGATTAGCGATCGCTCGTCAAATTGTCGAAGAAACGCACAATGGTAAGTTAATCTGCAACTCCATTCTGGGTGAGGGCACAGAATTTATTATTAAGATTCCAGTGTCTTAATTGCTACTATTTCAATGACAGATACGAGGAAAAAGAAATTATTTTTCCCCACTATTCCCATCTTTCCTCTCAAAGAGGCTTTTGAGTAGGTACACCAATAGGACGGGGAAACTGAACTGGTGTGGTGGCTACCTTACGCAAATACACACAGTGCCGGATGCTGTGACTCAAGGGTGTTGTAAATTGTTCGATTGATTCAATAACGCCACCCAACAGCTTCACAGCATTCTGCAAAGCTGTTGTTTCATCCTTTGTCCAATTACCACGATAAATTATGGCTAAACCTCCCTGTTTGAGCAGTGGTAGAGTATATTCTGCACAAACAGAAACTGCCCCTACAGCACGGATCAGTGCAATATCATAAGCCATTCGATGCTGAGGATGCTGACCGATTTTCTCAGCTCTACCAACAATAGTTTTGGTATTAGTAAGGGCAAGTTCAGTTAATATATTGTCGAGAAAAGTAATTTTTTTCTGAGTGGAATCGAGAAGAGTAATTGTGCAATTAGGTACTGTCATTGCCACTGGAACACCTGGAAAACCTGCACCTGTACCAATATCGATGATAGTGGGAGAAGCCGGGGGTAAATTTCCTGATAATAGGGGTAGAATTCCTCGTAGAGAATCCCAGAGATGTTTTTCCCAAAACTCTTGGGGGTCAGTAATGCGAGTTAAATTTAGTTGACGATTACCTTCTAGGATTAACTCATAAAGCCTTTGGAATTGTTCTTGCTGTTGGACAGTTGGTTGCCAATTCAGAGTTTGCTGCCAGATTTCTGCCATCTCAGGCAATAAGTTTGTCATTTGTCATTTGTCATTTGTCATTTGTCATTTGGGATAGGGCATTGGGTATTCTTTTTTCTCCAGTCCCCAGTCCCCTTTCATACCGATGGTAGAGGTTCTTTGACTTTGGCTTCTAATGTCTTTGGGTCTACTGATTGTAGTTCGCCGTGGTTGAGTGTCCAGCAACGATCTGCGATCGCTAACAAATCCCCAGCATCGTGTGTTACTACCAATAGCGTCCAATCTTGTTTCAGCTTGGCTAATAAATTTACCAGTTGCCGACGCATTGACCAATCTAACCCAGCAGTGGGTTCATCCAATAACAGTAAATTTGGCTGGCGAATCAATTGCACTGCTAAAGCTAAACGCCTCTGTTGACCGCCACTCAAAGCATGGGGAGCAGCAGAAAGCGATAAATGCTCTAATCCCACCTCAGTTAGGGCCTGTCTAACTCGTTCTGACCCTAACTCAGGATGTCCTAAGCGCAATTCTTCTAAAATTGAACCACCGCAAAAGTGCCGTTCTGGAAACTGAAATACCAACCCAGCTAATTGTTGTAGCTGTTCGGCTATAAGTTCTTGTTCCCGCCAGAAGAGTGCGCCAGTAGTAGGTTCGGCTAGTCCTGACAAAATTTCTAGTAAAGTACTTTTTCCCGAACCACTGGGGCCAATAATCAGACCTAGCTGCTGGGGTGCTAATTCCAAGTTGATCGATTTAAGAATCGCTGTTGGACACGCTGTGGGGTGATAATTTACATTTCGGAGATAGAGCATTTGTTAAGATTACCAAAAAGTCAGCAAATTACTGATTAGCTACACTGAGAGTACCTGGAAAATTCTGGAAAAATTTATCATGCATTACCTGGATTAACAGCTTAATCTAGCAGCAAGAATCATCCAATTTTTCTCCATTGTGGCAGACTCACCCTGGAACAATAACTATGACGAGCCTGGAAACATGGAAAAATTACCAAAGTCAACCTTTATATAAAAAAATTTTGGTTGAGGCAGAGGCAAGTTAACACTCCGACTCCTTTCTCTACGAGAGGCTGCGCCCTAAGCGTAGCTATGCCGCAGGCTTTATGACTGCGCTACCTCGGCTCCTCCCTTCTCTACGAGAGGCTGCGCTCAGGACAGGCTCGGCACAAGTCAAGGCAAGTCGCTCAGTGTAAAAATTAATTATTTTTGCATTTTAAGTAACACATACAACTATTTCAACCGCAATTATTCTGAGGGTTAAAATGACTAAAAGGTTTTCTTCGCCTCAATTATTAGTGCCTACCAGACTCACTATCCTTGCTCAGACTGCTTTTGGTGCTGCAATCGCACTTAATTTGTGGGTAAATCCCTCCCTGGCTGGCGATCCGTTTCGCAATAGCGAACCTCATCAAATTGGCGACCAAACAGAAGCAGCTTTTAAAGCGATTTTCCAGCAGGGTAACTATCCAGCAGCAGAGCGTTATTTGGAACAAGCAATATCTAAAGAACCAAATGAACCTCTAGCTTATGCGATGAAGGCATCTTTGGCATACGGAAATAAGGATTGGGCTAAACTAGACACCTACAGTCAGAAAACTCTAGAAACCGGGCAAAAACTGATTCCTAACGATCCGTTGCGTGGTAATTTATACACTGCTGTTGGTCATTTTTTAGAGGGAGCAGTAATTCTCACCCGTGAGGGTACAGTCAACGGTGTACCGCAGGCTTTTAGTCGGCTGCGGCAAGTTTATGAATATTTAGATAAAGCCGAAGCAATTTCTGCCAACGATCCAGAACTGAATTTAATCAAGGGTTATATGGATTTATTGTTGGCGGTTAATTTGCCTTTTGCTAGTCCCGATCAGTCAATTGGACGCTTAGAAAAAAATGCTGCTCCTGGGTATCTCGTCGATCGGGGTATTGCTCTTGCTTACCGTGATTTAAAACGGTATCCACAAGCACTAGAGTATGTCAACCGGGCGCTCAAAACCACATCCGATAATCCAGAAATTTATTATCTTAAAGCCCAAATATTGAAAGAATTGGGGCAAAAAGAAAAAAGCCAGCAGATGATTCAGGAAGCGATCGCTAATTTTGACAAAGCATTAACTAAAAAATCCCAACTCCCAAGCGATTTAGTCAAACAAATTGAGAGTGAACGCAAGAATGCTGTTAGCCTTAAGAATCCTGGGTGATTGGGCATTGGAGATTAAGTTTTTTCCCAATTCCCTATGCTCCACTTTGATATGCTTATTTGCAGAACAGTAATTGAGATATTAGACCAAAATGGAGATTCAGTTCCGCGAGATTAATCCTTTTGATATGTGGATTTGGCTGAAATTCAGTACAAATCCTTCTGCACGTGAAAAACAGTATGTAGAAGAAGTTTTCAATTCCTGGTTTTATCTGGGTAAATTGGGCGCATTTAACGCAGAGAATCTTCAGGTGCAGGACACTGGACTCGATATCAGCTACATGAATTATGATGAGCAAGGGTATGATAAAAGCTTGCTAGCACTGATGCACAACATCGGTGAGTTTGAATATGAGGGTCAATGGGGGCGTTGTTGGTTTGATCTAGGAACCAGTGATGCGATCGCTCTGGATATTTTAATCAATGCCCTCACACAGCTAAGTCAGGAATATGTGACCATTGAACAATTGTACATCGGTGGCGAAAATCCAGATTGGCCTATTGAGGATAGTGAAAGTCGTCCTCAGTCTATTTACGATAATTAGTTACAAAAATGGGTAAAGCAGGCGAAATTCGGGTAATAGCATTGGGGCTAATTCGGGATGGCGAACGCATATTTGTTTCTGAAGGCTATGATCCCGTAAAGCAAGAAACATTTTATCGTGCTTTAGGCGGTGGTGTTGATTTTGGCGAAACTAGCCACGCCGCCTTAAAACGGGAGTTTCAAGAGGAAATTCAGGCGGAATTAACGAATATTAAATATCTAGGTTGTATAGAAAGCTTGTTTACATTTAATGGTAAGCAAGGTCATGAAATTGTTCAACTTTATCAATGTGACTTTGTTGATTCAAAATTTTATCAACTGGAAAGTCTAATTTTTTCAGAATCACAACATCATAAACATAAAGCGTTATGGATGGATATCTCTCGCTTCAAATCTGGTGAATTACGATTAGTACCTGAAGTGTTTTTTGAATATTTATAAAGAATATGGAAGTTTACTAAGATTGCTTTGCTGTTAATTAGGTCACTGCACTCAGCAAAGACACAATATATTGGTTAAGGCTAACGCCTTCTCGTTCAGAAGTCTCAGCTAAACGTCGATGTAAAGATTTCGGCATCCGTAGTAGCAGTTTACCGCTATAGCTATCATTACTACTTGGTAAAGGAATATCATCGCCAGCTTCATAAGCTGTTTCAATCCATAATTCTCGCGCTTCATTGAGATTTGCCACTGTCTCTTCAAGGGTTTCACCTTGAGTAAGACATCCAGGTAAATCTTTAATTTGAGCTACATATCCCCCCTCTGGGTCGGGGTAAAGTATTATGGAGTACTGAAGATTTAAATAATATTCTAAGGACGGCTTCTCAATCTGCTGGTTCTTCTGGTTCAGTGTCTTCATCAATCCACTCTTCTAAATTTAAAAGTTCAACTATTTGCTGTACATAGACTCCTTTAACTTTTTGTCCTCCTGTTTTGGGTACAGTGATGGTTTTACCTTGAGAGTCTCGGAAGCTATGATGGCTACCTTTAGACTTTTTCTCTTCAAAGCCAAAAGCTTCCAATAGATAGTAAACTTCCTGAGACCGCACTTCTGGAGGTTGTTTTAGGAACTGATCTACTAATTTTCTTAATTTGCTCATTGAGAGATGATACTATATATAGTATCAAAATTTTGAGATATAAAAAAGCGATCGCTTGTTGTATTAAAAAAAAGGGCGATCGCACCAATTAACTCCAATCTAGGTTAATTCTGCTTCAGATTTCGCTACCGTTCCCGCACAGTAAGCGCTCATCTTTGAATCAAAATGGGGTATGCGATCGCACTGTGTCGCTACATCTGAGAGAGCAACTTGTTATACTCTGCGTGTGAACCAAGCCAAAACCAAATAACAGTATCTCCATCTAACTGTCCAACCGCTCGATAATTTTTGCTAATCCGTGCTGAATAAATCGGTAGTTCTGGATGTACTTTTTTGAAGCGCAAACTTGGATAGCTCGGATCTTGTTTGAAGAGGCGGTATGCCTCACGCGTTTGCTCTTGAACTTGCTCAGGTAGATCAATCAGCAAACCCTTGACGAAACTGAGCGGTTATACGTGACTTCACAATTTATCTGGATCTAACTCTTGGGTTTTACCTGCACGGTATTCAGCCATTGCCTCGGCTGCAAGTTTGGCAAGCATATCTGGAGAACGGGCGAAAGCTTCATCCCAACGGCGTTCATCTTCTAGTTCTGCCAAAATCATCGCCGCGATCGCATCTTGTTCATTGGCAGGTAAATTTTTTAGTTTAGCGATCGCTTGTTCAAGTAGCTCAGTCATAGCTGTTAATCGTTACGAAAGTCATACTATAAATTATCTCTGCTTGCACTCTGTTGGGGTTGTTAAGGTGCGCGAGTAAAGACTGTCCCCAGTAAGTACGTACAGATTACCAATATGTTCATCTATATCTGACGAGTTCAACGGCTTTATATTGTCAGCCTGCGTAGATCACGTTGGTTAGTCGATAACAGAGCTATTTGTTGCGCCAATATCCTTCAACATGGGTTCCATCCTTACGACGATAACCTTGAACATAAACTTTTCCACTTGAGTTACTTGATGAATTACTGCCCCAGAAGTTAGTCGTAGTCCGTTGCTGGTTGGATGTACTGTTATCCCGATAATTATTAGTAGTTCGGTTTTGATTTACTTGTTTGGGTTTTTCCTCTTGCTGCCGCTGTTCTTGTCTTAGTTTCTCTGCTTGTAGTTGCTGCTCTCTGTTGAGACGTTCTTCTTTCTGTTTCTCTAATCTCAAACGTTGCTCTCGCAGGCGAAGTCTCTCTTTTGCACGTTGCTCTTTCTTGCGCTCTTCTTCTTGGCGTTTCCAGTCTCTCAATAATCGCTCCCAATCCTCCAAACCTAACTGAGGATTCTTGACTGGAGGCTGAGATGTTTCCCAACAAAAGCTATAAGCCTCAGTTTCAAAGTTAGCACCAACGGAACTAAACATAGACTCGTTTAGCTTTTCACTATTTCCTTGAACTTGTTGAAGAATAAAATTTGGCAAAGATGGAATAAGCTCAGGTTCAGACTGCTTTTTCCCAAAAAGTCCTTTAAAAAAACCGATTTTTGAAGGTTTAGGAATTGCGGTTTCGAGAACCCAAACTTTGACTGTCTTATCCCAGCTACTACTTACAAGTACCTGATTATTAAAACAAAAAGCGACTGAGCTAACTCCTGCTGAGTGAGCACAAAAAGAGGAATCTAGAGTACCTGTCGTCAGATTCCAAATCTTGACGTAGCCATCATCACCACCGCTTACGAGAAGCTGACCATTAGTACTGAAACCTAGACTACGCACACTACTTGAATGCCCCTGAATAGTGCATTTAGATAATCCAGTTTGCATATCCCACAGAATGATGTCCCCATCATCATCACTGCTTGCAAGAATTTTTCCATCAGGGCTAAATACAACTACACGTACATCTTTTGAATGGGTTGAAAATGAGAAAACCTCATCGTGTATGTTGGTTCTCCAAATCTTAACTTTCCGATCGCAACCACCACTCGCAATCAATGAGCCATCAGGACTCACAGAAACAGACTGCACGTAATTTGAATGTCCTCGAAGGGTTTGAATCTCCTTCCTTTCTTTCAAACTAAAAATTTTAACTGTATAGCCCTCTTGTGTCACTATCGCGGTAGTATAATAATGTACAAAGCCTAGAACCAAGACATAAAGCATGGTAGAGCCTCGTTCACCCATAAAAACCGTCAAGTTTGTGGATGAATATTGCTTATGGTATAAAAACCTGTTTTCAGATGTTAGGAATTTTGAAGCTTTCAAATATCTACATATAGGATGTATTTCCGATTTAAAACGGAAAAGTCTACCTGAAATAGCGAAAATTGTCGGGCTAGATAACTATCAAGGACTACATCATTTCTTAACTACACCATCATGGTCAGTAGAACAGTTAAGAGCTTTGCGATTACAACTAATTTTAGAGGTACTAAAAGGAAGACCAATCATTTTAATTATTGATGAAACAGGAGATAAAAAGAAAGGTAATACCACAGATTATGTGAAACGTCAGTACATAGGCAATTTAGGAAAAGTAGAGAATGGCGTTGTGGCAGTCACAGCTTACGGTATGTTCTGTGGAATGACATTTCCACTGCTGTTTGAAGTATACAAGCCACGAGAAAAATTAAAGCCAGGAGACAAATATCTTACTAAGCCTCAAATCGGGGCAATGCTAATACGCAAGCTACAGTTAATGGGATTCAAATTCAACTTGGTACTAGCAGATAGCTTATATGGTGAGAGTAGCACAAATTTTATACCCGTATTAGATGAATTAGATTTAAATTATCTAGTAGCAATTCGCTCAAACCATTCTGTAGCATTGCTTAAAGGTCAGTATACTCAATATTTAAACTGGCATAAGTTTAAAAGAGTATTCTCTGACTTAAGTAGTGAGAATCGGTTTATTAGAGAAATAATACATGGCAAACGTAGCAATCATAGGTATTGGCAAATTACTACAGACACTCTTAACTTACCTGGAAACTCTACCTGGTATGTAATGAGTAAATACCCAGACATTACACCAAGAGAAGTTGGGAATTTCTATGGCTTTAGGACATGGGTTGAGTATGGTTTAAAACAAAGTAAGAATCAGTTAGGTTGGGCAGATTATCGTTTTACTTGCTATGAAGATATTGAACGGTGGTGGGAGATTATTTGTAGCGCCTACTTAATGGTTAGTCTTCATTCAGAATCTCTGCGCCCTTATCCCCTAGATTCTCAATCAACATTTGCTTCACATCAGAGGTGGGATAATGGTAAAGGTTGGAAGAATATTCTCAATAATCTCCGTCTCATCCTTCAACCTTTTACCCTATTTAATTTAATTCAGCCTTGGCTTTCAGTTTTTCCTATTCCTCATTTATCTTTGGGATTTGCTAAACTCCAATCTGTTGTTTATTACCTTACCTATCCTACTTTTATATCCCTGACTGACCCTGATTTCTATTTTTCCTCTGCCTAAAGTGACACAACAGGGATAGTCATCACTTCCACTTACAACAAAATCATAAATTGGAACCACAGCAACTGCCGTTACTGGTTGAGAATGAGCATTAAAAGTTAATAATTCCTGAGATGTTCTTAAATCCCAAACTCTAATGGTGGCATCATCGCCACCGCTAATCAAACCATTTCCTTTGGGAGTAAAGCTAATAGAGCGAACAGATTTTGTATGTTCAAATGGATAGCTCAAAAGTTGACCATTATTGAGATCCCATAATCTAATTGTATTGTCATCGCTGCCACAACCAATAATTTGGCGGCTTGGATTTATGGATAGGGAGCGCACACCACCGAACCAACTAGAGTCACCATTGAATGTGTGTGCTGGATACCATGATTGATTCATCAGTTTCTCCAAGCTTTCTGCGATTTAGACAATTGAGTTCTTTGATCAGTATTCCCAAAATTCTCAAGCTATCTAAATTTAGGAAAAATAATCTCAACCTGAAATGCCATACTTTTGCTGCATTTCTTGGACGAAATTTTCAATGGGGCGAGTGTTACCAGCGTTGAGTTCCTCGAAACCTTGTCCAATCCCAGCAATTGTCTCTAACTGATCGATCGGTTGGCATAATTTCGTGGGGACAATTTTGCCAGGATCTAGAAAGGTGACGAGAACTTGGGAGCGATCGCTAATATCTTGCGGTAGCTGGGTAAGGTGAATTTGTCCATCCTGATAAATACCTTCGATAGTTTTTATCATGAGTTAAAGTTGGGTTGGTATTTTCTTTAATTCTACTAACTAGACTCAAAGGGCTGGGTATAAAATTCTTTCCTGCTCAAGCGTCAATCATCTTTATAAACTTCTCTACGATGCCCTACTCTGACAACGGTTACTACTAAGACATCATCGTAAATATGATACAAAATCCGATAATCGCCTACTCTGATGCGATAACGATTTTCACCATTTCTTAATTTGCCGACACCATCAGGGCGAGGCTCAAGAGCTAATTGTTGAATTTTGCTTTCTAATCTTTCCTGAATATCTACGGGTAACTTTTTGATTTGTTTAGATGCACTTTTGGAAATTTCTATTTGGTAGCTCATGCAGTTTTTTGCTGATGTTCTGACCAAGTTAAAGTGCCATTTTCTGCTATATCTTTTAATCCCTCTTCAAAGTCTCTTTCGTCGGACTCGTCTTCCTGTTTACGGATTTTCAACAGTGATAAAATCTCTTGCAATGTATCGTCATAAGCCAGTTCTATTTGTTCATTAATAGCCTTGATTAACGCTTGCCTTTTAGTTGTAGTTTCCATGTTTCCACTTTTTTCAACTGCTCGTCATTGTCTATGCTTTGAACACCTTATTTTACTCTAAACTACTTCTCAGTAAGTCTGAGATATGTTTTCACTTGATGACTAATCTTTTTCTACCGATCAAACAACAGCTGCCTCTGGAATCGCACCCTGCATTCTCCCAAAAGCATCAATCAAATTCTGCAATTGTTGATCTGCTTTAAAAACTCCTAACCCGCGCACTGTGACTTTACCTGGAGAATACACAAAGCGCGTCTTGAGATTGTCTGGTAAATTCGCCGCCAATAAATTCCAAGCGGGTTCCTCCATCGGCGTTTCTAAAACTACGTGCTGCTTTTGTTCTGGTTTAATCCGGCTAAATCCGAGTTTTTTCGCTAGCTGTTTGAGTTCCATAACTCGCAAAAGTTGATTTGCAGAGACTGGTAAAGTACCATAGCGATCGCTCCACTCGGCTGCAATCTGATTTAATTCTGATTTAGATTTAGCTGTTGCCACCGCCCGATAAGCACTCATCTTTTGATCCAAATCAGTAATATAATCTGCTGGGATAAACGCCGTGAGGTTAAGGTCAATCTGCGTATCTTCCACTTTCGGAATTTCTTGTCCTCGGATTTCCCGAATTGCTTCTTCCAGCATTTCCATGTATAAATCAAAGCCGATGGCATCCATTTGACCGGATTGTTCTGCACCTAGCAAGTTACCCACGCCTCTGATTTCCATATCGCGCATTGCTAGCTGATATCCAGAACCTAGCTGAGTAAATTCTTGAATTGCTCGTAATCGTTGCCGTGCCGCATCAGATAATTGCCGTTGCTTGGGATAAAATAACCAAGCATGAGCTTGTATCCCTGCACGTCCCACACGACCGCGTAATTGATACAGTTGTGCCAATCCAAAGCGGTGAGCATCTTCAATTAAAATGGTGTTGACTCGTGGAATATCTAAGCCAGATTCAATAATTGTCGTACAAACGAGGATGTCTGCGTCGCCATTACTGAAAGTGAGCATGGTTGATTCTAACTCGCTTTCATCCATTTGACCGTGAGCGATCGCAAATCTAGCTCCCGGTATCACTTCTCGTAAATTGGCTGTGGTTTCTTCAATCCCGTCCACTCGCGGAACTACATAAAAAACCTGTCCACCTCTATCTAATTCTTGACGAATTGCACTGCGGATACTTTCAGAATTTATCGGTGACAGATGGGTTTTAATCGCTCGTCTGGTTGGAGGTGGTGTAGTAATTAAACTCATTTCCCGAATTCCCGACAAGGACATATACAAAGTCCGGGGAATGGGAGTAGCGGAGAGTGTAAGCACGTCCACTTGAGTTTTTAGGCTTTTAATTTTTTCTTTCTGGTTTACCCCAAACCTCTGTTCTTCATCCACCACCAACAGTCCTAAATCCCGGAACATCACGCCTTTACCCAAAAGTTGCTGTGTACCAACAACTACATCTAGTTCACCCGTTGCCAATCGCTTTTGAATATCGCGGCGCTCTTCAGCCGAACGAAAACGGTTGAGCAAACCGACATTTACCGGGTAAGGTGCAAAACGTTCTTTGAGTGTATGGTAATGCTGCTGTGTTAAAATTGTCGTTGGCGCAAGGAGTGCCACTTGTTTCCCGGCGGTGACTGCTTTAAAAACAGCACGAATCGCCACTTCCGTCTTTCCAAAACCGACATCGCCACAAACTAAGCGATCCATTGGGCGATCGCTTTCCATGTCGCGTTTGACATCTTGTACAGCTTTGAGTTGATCCGTTGTGGGTTGGTAAGGGAAAGAATCCTCTAGTTCTTCCTGCCAAGGCATATCACTTGGAAAGCTAAAACCTTGTTGTTGCGATCGCGCTGCATACAGTTTCAACAAGTCCACCGCCAATTTTTTGATGGCTTTGCGAACTTTATTCTTGGTATTTTCCCAAGCTTTACCGGTCATCCTGTTGAGTTCCGGTGCTTTATCACCTCCGGCGCGGAACCGGGATAAAGCACCCACTTGATCGGCGGCAACTCTTAATAACCCATCGGCATACTGCACCACTAAATAATCACGGGTTTCGTCATTAATCGTCAAACTTTCCAGTTTGACAAATTTGCCAACACCATGATTTCTGTGAACTACATAATCACCTGGACGCAGCTTATTAGGATCAACTTGCTTGGAAGTAGCTTTGTGGCGCTTGCGGATATAGCCGGGAGTCGCCAAAGAATGCTGTCCAAAAAATTCCCGATCTGTAACGATTACTATTCGGTATGTCGGCAGAATAAAACCTTCGAGTTCCGCAAGACCAGAATATTTTAGGGCTATGGGAGTATGGTTAATTTGCAGCTTATCTATCGCTTGGTAGTCGCGGGGATTGGGGATAAACTGAGCCGGACAATCATGTTCTTGCAATAGCGAGACAGAACGCGAAGGTTGAGCAGAAAGTAGCCAGATCGAGAAATTGCGATCGCGTTCTTGACGGATAGTTTCAGCTAGTTTAGCAAACTGGTGTGGCGTAACTGGAAGCGATCGGCTAGCAAGATTGATCCCACTATTTTCCTCTGACAGTTCCGATAAATATAGTGTTTTAAATTTGGCAATGTCAGCCAGACAGTCATCAAATGACCGATGAATTTTCGGTACTTGGCTAGACTCTTCTGCAGCCCCCAGTCTCCATTGTTCCTCAGCATTTTCGACCCAGCGATTGCTATGAGCATGACACTGTTCTGGCTCATCAATAGCAATCAGAGTATTTTTTGATAGGTAATTTAGCAGAGATGCTGGTTGCTCAAAAGCCAACCCCAAAAAGCGACGACTACCCTCCAACAATGATGAGTTTTCAGTGCTGAGTTCTGAGTCAGGATTTAACTCAGGACTCAGCACTCGGAACTCAGCACTCTTGTTGAGTGCCGCCATGACGATGGGAGCAAAGCTAGTGGGGGTAAGAATTAACTGGTCAACTTTATCGAGTGCAGAACGTTGGGTTGCTGGGTCAAATTCCCGCATTTGCTCAATTTCATCGCCAAACCATTCCAACCTGACTGGAAACTCAGATGAAACTGGGAAAACATCAACAATATCACCCCTTCGGCTCCATTGTCCTTCCGTTTCCACCAGAGGTACTCGTTCATACCCCAGAATAGTTATTTTCTCACTGAAGGCATTTAGGTCTAATTCCATCCCCCGCTTCAGGGTAAGACAGAATTGCCCAAAAGCTTCTGGTGGAGGCAAATGTGGTTGCAACGCCCCTTGAGTAGCCACAATTGCCATCTTGGGTAATTGTGAATTGGATGGGATCTGGTTTTCTTCCCCATTCCCCATTACCAAATCTGCCAATACCTGCATTTGTCCCCAACTCATCTCAGTTTCCGGGTCAAAAGGTTCGTAGGGAGAAGCCTCGGAGGTGGGGTAAAAATGTACTGTTTGCCATCCCATTGCCTCCAGTTGTGCATAAACACGTCCAGCTTCTTCCAGAGTGGCGCAAACCACAAATAAATCCTTACCCTGAGCTTGCGCCAATGCCGAAGCGACCAAACCCTTGGGCAATCGAGAAATGCCATTTAACCGCAATTCTTGTTGTCGGTTTAGCTTAGAAATAAATTCAGTGGTGAGCGGCGATCGCGCTAAGGCACGCACAATAGAAGAAAATGACATAAGTACAACTAGCGGTGGGAGTCTTTGTGAGTCAGAAAATCTTGAGGCAGTTTATGTCAACTATTTTAAAAGTGTTGACAGCCTTCTTATTCTTTCGGTGGAAGAATAATGCACAGCAACTAATAGACTTAAGAACTATAACTATTACTTTGTGTACAGTAAAAGCATTTATAGAAGCACCTTTAATACTAGATACTAGGTATTGAGCTACATTCGCTCTGAGAAGCGGCAATTTTAAACATGTCCCCCATTACTTTTGAAATTTTAATCATTTTGGTGCTAATTATTGCCAATGGCGTGTTTTCTATGTCTGAGATGGCGATTGTCTCAGCCAGGAAAGTCAGGCTACAACAGCTTGCCAATCAAGGAGATGCCAAGGCAAGGGCAGCATTGAAACTCGCTGAGTCTCCAAATCATTTCCTGTCAACCGTTCAAGTAGGGATTTCCCTAATCGGTATCCTGACTGGTGCTTTTGGAGGAGCAACAATTGCCAACCGACTGGCAGTCTATGTAAAGCTTGTGCCTTTGTTAGCACCTTATAGCGAACCGATATCTTTTGGAATAGTGGTTTTGATCATTACCTACTTGTCACTGATTGTTGGCGAATTGGTACCAAAGCGTCTGGCATTAAATAATCCAGAAAGGATTGCATCGATTGTAGCTATTCCGATGCAAGCCTTGGCAGCGATCGCTTCTCCAGTAGTCTATCTCTTAAGCACTTCTACAGATTTAATTCTGAGAATGCTGGGAATAACAGCTTCTACCGAGCCGCAAGTCACCGAAGAAGAAATTAAAATCTTAATTGAGCAAGGCACCGAGGCCGGAACTTTTGAGGAAGCTGAACAGGATATGGTGGAGCGAGTTTTTCGTTTAGGCGATCGCCCCGTCAGCTACCTAATGACACCCCGTCCCGATATCGTCTGGTTAGATTTAGAAGACACTGCCGAAGAAAATCGCCAAAAAATGGTTGATAGTGCCTATTCTCGTTATCCAGTTTGTCAGGCGGGACTTGACAACGTGCTGGGTGTAATACCTGTCACCGACTTATTAGCCAGGAGTTTCCGAGGAGAACCGCTAGACTTAACAGTGGGATTGCGACAGCCCGTATTCGTGCCAGAAAGCACCCGTGGATTGAAAGTTTTGGAATTGTTCAAGCAAACCATTACTCACATGGCACTAGTAGTGGATGAATACGGCGTAATTCAGGGATTAGTTACTCTCAACGACATCATGAGCGAAATCGTAGGTGATGTTCCCTCAACAGATGGGCAGGATCAACCCCAAGCTGTGCAACGAGAAGATGGTTCCTGGCTTTTGGATGGGATGTTGCCTGTAGAAGAGTTTTTAGAACTTTTTGGTATGGAAGAGTGGGAATCCGAGGAACGCGGCAGTTATCAAACCTTGGGCGGTTTTGTGATCACCCATTTAGGTCGTATTCCTGCCGCAGCAGATCATTTTGAATGGCAAAGTATGCGAATTGAAGTGATGGATATGGATGGGAACCGCGTTGACAAAGTGCTAGTCGTACCGAAAGCAACTAAATCAGCAGATACGAAAAAATCTGACTAGCGATCGTTGAGGAGTTAGGAGTTATTTATTGCCCAATTCCCAATTCCCAATTCATTAAGTTTTAGATAGACGTTTGACCGCTTCACCTGCCAACATTTGATGCGCTTGCTCCAGAAATTGGGGGATTTTATCGGCATAGGGATTGCGGGCAAGACATTGCTGCAAGTTTAATTCGTCTAACCGATCGGCTTTATTACCAGGAAACCAGTGACCGCCATTACCAAGCAGGTTATAGCGCATTTTGGCATAATCTACCAAATGGTAGGCGATCGCTAAATTCCGCAGCCATAAAATCACCCGAATGTTGACCTCACCAGGGGTTTGGTCAAAGGTTGGTAGATTTGTTTCCCAGGATTTTACCCAATCTTCTCCCAAAGTAGCGATCGCTTCTTCTTCCAACCTTGCTAAAATTGGCGGCAAAATTTCTGATGCTCGATCTACTAATTCTAAAGTCTTCAGATGTTCGTCAAAATCTTGTGGTTTTGCTGCTCCCACACTCAGAGTATGCACCTCTTGATGACTCAAACAAAACAAATCATTAAACACCATTGGACTCAAAGGAGCGCAAAGATTCACTAATTTTTGCGGAGGTTCATACAACAAACCTCCTTTATTAGATGGACTAATGATAAACACCCCCATATCGTGGCGTTTAGCTGCTTCAATTGCCGCCCAATTCCATTGATTGATGTAGTACCAGTGCAGGTTCACGTAATCAAATAGATTGGTATTAATTGTCTGCACAATTGTATCTGTTGATCCGTGTGTGGAAAAGCCAATAAATCTAACTTTTCCTTCTGCTTGCAACTGCTGTGCTACTTCCAAACAACCACCGGGACGGATGCTATAGTCTAATGACTCAGCATGGTTAATACCGTGCAATCCCAGTAGATCGACATAATCTAGCTGGAGATTTTTCAATGATTGTTCAAATGTCTCGCGGAATTCTTTCGCATCTTCCTGCGGGCTGATTTTGGTCTGAACAATCAACTTTTCACGGGGAAACTGGGGTAGAACTCTTCCCAATTGCATTTCGGAAGTGCCATAACCACGAGCAGTTTCAATATGATTAATCCCAACCTCGACTGACCTTCTAATCGTCGCTTCCAGATTCGCCTGGCTATCAGCAGGAATCTCATTATTGGGGACATCCTGCCACTTAAACTGATATCTCATGCCACCGCAGGAAAACACTGGCATCTGTAATTCTGTGCGTCCAAATCGTCTATATAGCATCAGTAGATTGTGGATTGCTTACCAATATAATTGAAGGAGGCAGAAGGCAGAAGGAGCAATTCACTTATGGGATTCGACCCCGGATGAATTGAAGCCACTGAACTTTCGTACCCTGCGGGAAGCTGACGCAACAGTGTTCTTGTCTTAAACCCTTGCTCCTCCTGCCTTCCTCGATGAAAAACGACAGTCATTCAAGCCTACAGTGTCACAATAACTACCTCTGTTCAATCAGTGACACTAGCAAGATTCATCGCATATTAAATCGGTCAGGTCTTTTGGTTATTGGACTACGACCAGTATTCCCGTTCCACAGAATAATTATCTCATTCTAGTTACCACTAGCAAGCGATTTTTCTATTATTCTCCAAATTTGTGTTTAGACAAAGAAATGACAAAACTACCCAGCATTGATGAGTTGAGACTCTCACAATCTAGACATGTAAGGAAGTAAGTGGTGTGAGGGTGAGCGATCGCAACGGTGGAGTATTTTTGTACCTTATAAACGTGAAATCTGCTGTATAAGTCGAAGAGTTAAGCTGATTTTATAATGCTTTATTTTACGCCAATCCAAAATTACTTGACTTTTCCTGCAAAGGTAGCAGGTTGTCAAATTAATTCTTTGGAGACTGCGCTTGGATTAAGCAATTTCTCAATGTTTCGGCTAAAACCTGTACATGCGGTTCATTAAATAGGTTATGGTGAGCTCCAGAAATGTGATGGATATCTAATCCTCCAGCAACTAGGTCGCCCCAGCCGAATTGAGGATCGTATTGTGTGCCTATAGCTTCGTCCCGACTCTGATCGTCTGCTCGCAACAGAACAGCTCTACCAAGGTAAGGTAAAAAGATATATTCACTCATGGCTTGAGTATTAGCATCCATAATCTTTAAGTGTTTATCATTTACAGGTAAATCAATTACCCCTTTCAAGTAACGCTGATATCTATTTAGGATATGCTGCTTACGCCAACTAGTCCATTTCACAGTCCTTTGCCAAAGATATGCAGGCCCTTGTTGAACTATATTATTTAAATGCAAAAACACTCGCTTCAGAAATGGTGCCTGCCAACTATAACCTGGACGACAACTATCAAGCATAACTAGAATACCAACTTGTTGACCTTGTTCCTGGAGTTGCCGAGCCATCTCAAAAGCAACTACACCCCCAAAAGAATAGCCTCCCAGAAAATAAGGCCCATTGGGTTGAATGGTCTGGATTTCTTGAATGTAATGAGTTGCCATGTCTTCTACCCGCGTATACAAGGGCTGTTTTCCATCTAGTCCTTGTGGCTGTAGTCCATAGAATGGTTGGTCTAACCCCAAATGCAATGCTAATTCACGGAAACACAAGATTTCTCCACCGAGTCCGTGAATACAGAAAAAAGGTGGCTTGGAACCATTGGGTTGAATTTCTACGAGGGATGACCAGCTAGATTTTGATTTGTCTAAGATATTTACTGAAGCCAAGTTTCTTACTAAATCTTCTTCTTGAGAGATTATTTTAGCTAGAGCCTCTACAGTCCCTGACTGAAAGAGAATGGCAAGAGGAAGATTTTTACTAAAAATCTTCTCAATTTGCCAAAATAGTTTTACTGCCAAGATGGAGTTTCCTCCTATCTCAAAGAAGTTATCCTTTACGCCAATGGGTTGGACACCTAAAATCTGTTCCCAAATCTGTGTTATCTCGCGTTCCACTTCATTACGGGGAGCAACAAAAGTAACTTCCGATTCTCGCCTTGATAAATCGGGTGCAGGTAAAGCACGGCGGTCTATTTTACCATTAGGGTTTAATGGTAGAGTGTCTAAAAATACAAAGTAAGCAGGCACCATATATTCAGGTAGCTGACTTTGCAAAAAGCGGCGTAATTCAACTCGACTAGGAATTTGCTCTGCACTAGCAACAATATAAGCCACGAGTTGTTTGTCACCATTAACATCATCTCTAGCGATGACTAGAGTCTGTGTCAGTGCAGGATGTTGACCTAATATCGCTTCAATTTCTCCCAATTCAATTCGGAAGCCACGAATCTTTACTTGGTCGTCAATGCGACCAAGGAATTCGATATTCCCATCGCTTAAGTAACGTGCCAAGTCCCCAGTTTTGTAAAGACGTGCCCCAGGTTCAGAGCTAAAAGGGTTGAAAATAAACTTATCTATAGTCAATTCTGGACGGTTAAGATAGCCTCGTGCCAAACCAATACCACCAATGTGCAGTTCACCTGATTCACCAGCAGGCACAGGCTGCAAATTGTCATCAAGAATGTGAATCTCTGCATTGGTAATGGGACGACCAATGGGAGCAATGGTAGAATTAGTGCCGCGCTGACAAGTCCAGAAAGTGGTATCAATAGAGGCTTCTGTCGGGCCATAGCAATTATAGAGAACATTGTCCAAACCCAGTTTGGCAAAAAAGCGTTCTATGAGTTCGCCAGGTAAAGCTTCACCACCACAGGTAATATGCCTTAGAAATGGGCAATTCTCAATTCCCTTTTCTTCTAGTAAGATACGCAGTATAGAAGGTACTAAGGCCAAGACAGTGATTTGCTGCTCAGTAATGACCTTCACAAGGTATGCAGTGTCTTGATGTCCACCGGGGCGAGCCACGGTCAATTGCCCTCCGAAGCACAATGGCCAGAATATCTGCCACACTGAGGGATCGAAGCTAAAAGAAATAGTCAGTAAAACCTTATCTGCCTGAGTTAATCTAAAGGTTTTTTGCCGCCAGTACAGTTGGTTGCAAATTCCACGGTGAGGGATCATTACACCCTTGGGCTGTCCTGTAGAACCAGATGTGTAGATTACGTAGATGAGATTATCACCTGCCGTTTGATTGACAGGATTTTCTTGACTGTTTTGGATATTCCCTTGCCAATTTGAGTCAAGACAAACCACCTGTGCTTGATGCGGTGGTAAGTTATTGAGCAATTTTTCTTGTGTTAACAACACTGGTGTCTGGGTGTCTTCCAAGATGAAGGCTAAACGCTCTGAGGGATATGCCGGATCTAAAGGCACATAAGCACCTCCAGCTTTGAGAATTCCCAGTAATCCTACGATCATCTCCAAGGAGCGCTCTAGGCAAATGCCCACAAGTACTTCAGGACCAACGCCTAAAGCACGTAGGTGATGTGCTAGTTGATTAGCCTGCTGATTTAACTGCCAATAAGTAAGTTGTGTATTTTCAAATATTACAGCAATGGACTGAGGCGATCGCTCAACTTGCATCTCAAACATTTGGTGGATGCACAAATCTTGATAACGATCTATTTCAAAATAATTCCATTCCTGTATAACTTGAGTATCGACGATGTTAGTTAAGGTGTTTAAGGGAATATTTTGCTTACACTCTGAAATTTGCCTATTTATCTGCATTTTCTATGTACCAACTCCATAAGGAGATGCCATTGTTTTAATTTATTCTTTATTGTATATGCGTTTATATCAAATTTTATGCGAGGCTGTACATTAAGGATATCAGCATAAAAGCCCGAAATTGTAAAAACAAAACCTAGCTTTGCTTCAGGCGAGACTTTGGGCAAACAGTTTATAGGTTTTCGTACACAGGCAAATCATATATATTTTCAAAGATAATTTGTATTTCAAGCTCTGTAGCTAATCGATTTATATTTAACGTGTAAATCACCATTATTACCAAACGCTTTAATTTAAAATGAAAATTTTTAAATGACATTAAAATAAAAATATCATTATTGCATTGTTTAGGTACAGCAAAGGATAGATATTCTATTACAGTTTACTTTTAGTTAAAAAATTAAGCTTTTTTACTCTACATAAATAGATATACCAAATACAATACTGAAGAAACTCTATCTTTTTTTATGCGAATTTGTTAAGATAAAAAATAATTATTACCGAATCTTCATTGTGTTTCTTAATATGTAAAAATACTGTGAAGCCATAAGTATGATTTGTTTAAATAATTAAGTAGCAGTCATGAACTGTATATACTAAAAACATATGAGAAAGGGAGTGATGACTCAGGACTATAACAATCCGAATGGAAATGTGAGAACATACGGTGATTAAAAGTACATTTTTAATGGATCTCGGCGATTTATTTTATGCAAAGTCTTGTAGTATTTTTTGCTTGGGGTTCCGTATTTTCAAATCAGGTCTGCATAAAAACTTATCATCGGCATAAAGATACTGTAGAAAAAAGACTCATGAGATGAAAATATCTATAATGCAGAGATAACAAGGCTCACAGAGAGATTTTGTTCATTTATTAGAATTTATTTTCATTAATCTGTTACAAAATTTTCTAAAGATGGCCATGAGACTGACACAAGTTAAACCACGAGAACCGCTATGTAAATTTTTGTAACAATATTCAAATTTTTGATGCGTTTCGTTATATGTTATGTGTGTAAGTTTTGTTAATTAAGTAATTATGCGTAAAAAACAGAGAACTTCTAAGCAAAGCTAAGTTCATCTAGCTAGATATGCTACAGTAGTTCGCGAAGGAACATAATTGTCTCATAGAAGTAAAACTCTGCAATCGAACTGTAAAAACTCAGTTCAACTGTTACGCCTTTTTAAAAGCCTAATATCTTTACCTGAACTACTTGTATTATTAATCTCATGTCAGGAATTTTATTAAGGTATTAAGAAGTTAACTCACTAGAAAATCATTTTTTGCGTTCAAAACTCAAAATATCCAGACTAAACTGAATCATAACCTGCAACAAAAGCTAAATATCTGGGCAGTAAATTTCCTCAAGCCGATCCTAGAATATGCTTTTGATCGAAAAATTCAAGTTACTCCAAACAAAATATTTAATTAATAATATATTTAAACTACAAAGAATAAGCTTCTTTGAAATAAAAATGTGGGATGTCTCACTTGCCTGGCTATTAAGTTCCCATCAAATTTTACATATACCAAGTGTTACTAACTATGAGTAATCAAAGCATTACAACAAATAAATTCAGTGAAGTACCTTTGGATTTACGTGCATCTGGATTCTGTTAGGGTGCGCAAAGGTTCATGGTGGTTGAGACTAATAACATTGTTTTTAGTAGACTATATCCTTTTATCCTTAGCTTGGATTTTAGCTGGATACAAATCTTTTTATGGAAATTTTTCTTGGTATCTACCGAGTCATTACTTGCCGATTTTAATAACTATTGGTATTCAAATAGGCTCACTGGCTATAGAAGGTATTTATCGAGAAGGCCAAAAGCGCTATGACTATTTGAACATTATTAAATCGCTAACTTTTGCTCATGGTTTAATACTTTTTGCTTGTTTTTTATATCAACCAGTTGTTGATATTACACGCCCAAAATCAATATTATTATCTTGGCTTCTAAGTATATTATTTATTTGCACTGGTAGATACGCTGTAAATGTTACTCTTGAGTATCTACGTAAGCAGAAAAAAATAGTTCGTTCTTCTGTCTTCATTATTTGTGATCCTCAAGACCATGAGCAGATTGCTAGCTTTATTAAAAAAGAAAAGCACTATATTGTATCTGGAACTGCTCATGCTAATTCATTAGACAGATATCAGCGTCAAAAAACATTGAATCAACTTAATGAATTAGGTGTAACAGAGGTTTTTATATCTTGGGATGCTCTAAAAAATAGAATGTTTTTATGCTGGTTATTTCAAGCATCTGGTATTCAAGTACATATTTTACCGATGGAATTAAAACCAATTTATAAAAATGTAGAATTTAATAAAATAGGTGGAATGCCTTGTCTGAGCTTGGATTGTCCAATAATTACAGGTAAGGATTTTTGGATAAAACGTAGTTGTGATTTCTGTTTTGCGACTTTATTTGTAATGTTATCATTTCCGATTTATGTAGCTATAGCTATAGCTATAAAACTGGACTCTCCTGGCACAGTATTTTACAGGCAAACCCGTATAGGTCTACATGGTCAACAGTTCAAAGTATGGAAATTCAGAACTATGAGGTCGGATGCAGAAAAATTGCAGAAAGAATTAGAAGCTTTAAATGAAACAAAAGATGGAATTATCTTTAAAATTAAAGATGACCCTCGTATTACTCGTGTTGGAAAATTTCTTCGACGTTATAGCTTAGACGAATTACCTCAACTTTTTAACGTTATCTTTGGAGAAATGAGTATAGTAGGTCCTCGCCCATTACCTACTAGAGATGTAGATAAGTTTTCTGAACATCATTTTATTCGACATGAAGTCTTGCCTGGTATTACAGGTCTTTGGCAAGTCTCAGGTCGCTCAGACATTGTGGATTTTGAACAAGTGATAAATCTTGATCTTAACTACATTGAAAATTGGTCTCTTGGCTTAGATTTTGAAATTTTACTCAAAACAGTTATGGTGGTTTTGAAAAAAGAAGGTGCCTACTAACTCGACTTTATCCTTTTTCTTGAACCATCAATGTTGAAGGAAAAACCTTTTTGATGTTCATCGGTCAGAAGCAACATGAAAAAGAATTATTAAAAAACTAGGTTTTTTGCTAGATAAATAAAACCTAGTTGTTCATTTCTAATAATGTCAAACAGAAAAACAAAATTATAGTAGGCAGTTAAGAACTATAATGGTTACGTGTTGATATAAATATTGATTGCGAATTGAATTAATATTGTTCTGCTTTCCTAATTGATTGATTAACTGTTAATGATGCTCGCTAAGAGTCTGAAATGATATCTTTTTGTAACAAAAATTTATTTAAAAAGTAAATTTACGAAATAAATAGTCATTAGTGATTTAAAACGAATTAAGCTGAATTAATAATTTTAAGAATGGTAGAAAAATACAAATTTATAAGTAATTCCATCTCAATGATAGTCAATAGGCTAGCACAAAGCATTACGGCTTTTGTGTTAACCGCTGCTATTGCTCGGACTTTAGGAGCTGAGGCTTTAGGGCAGTATTTACTAGCCTATAGCTACTACTTTATATTTGTGGGCATTGCTTCACAGGGGCTAAAGACATTGTTTACCAGAGAACTAGCCCGTGAGCCACAAAATTCATCAGTTTATTTAATTAGTGGTACCTGGCTACAGTTAATATTTAGTTTGTTCAGTTATGGGGCATTAGTGATTGTAGTCTTTTTACTTCCCTATAGTTCCACAACCTCCACTCTTTGCTACATCATGGGTTTGACGATCATTCCCTTTGCACTTTCCAATATCACAGAGGCAATTTTTCAAGCTCAAGAAAAGATGCATCTTATTGCTATCTCCACAGTACCAGTGTATATCCTACGCCTAATAATAATGATTTGGGCGATGCAACTGAAATACGATATTGGATATTTGGGGGCGATACTATTCTCTTCAGAAACAGTAATTCTAATAGTTGAATGGATTTTTATTATACGATTAGTCAAAATTAAATGGCAAATTGATATAAATTTTGTACTTAAGACAATCAAAAGTGCACGCACATTTTTTGCTATTGAAGGAATAGCTGTAGTAACTGGTCGGATTCAAATTTTGATTCTTTCCTTGTTAGGAAATGAGTTCTTAGTGGGTCTTTTTGGTGGAATATCACAATTGCTACAACCCTTTTCAATTATTGCTAACAGCATAATTTTAGCAATGTTTCCCAGATTTTCAAAGGCAGTAGATCAAGGACGAGAAAAGCAGAGGCAAATAGCAGAAAATATTATTGAAATTCTCCTGATTATGGCGTTACCCTTATTTATTGGATTATTATTTTTTGGAAAAGATTTACTAACTTTTGTCTATGATTCTAGCTTTGCTCAAGCCAATTTAGCCCTTCGCTTAAGTGCTATATCACTGATTTTTGTGCCCTTTATCCGCTCACTTTCCTATCTACTTGTAGCCAATGGTTTTGAGATAGTTAACCTGCGTGAAGTGGTCATTACCACTATATTTGGAAGCTTGGGAGGTGTAGCATTAGTTTCTCGCTATCAGTTACTAGGTGCAGCTTTAATGGTATTATTAATGACTATTCTGGGCTTTAGCCAGTATACTTATTTCACCTATACTCGCCTATTCTCATTAAATTTATGGCGAATTATGCGCCGACCCTTACTAATAAGCTTTTTGTTGATACCTGTATTTATATTATTGCAAAAAATTAGCTTAGATTTCATATTCACTTTGCTTATTGCAACTTGTGTCTATAGTTTATTTGTGATTTATCTAGGTATTCGTGCGTTTGGCGGTTTTCGCTTTTTGTGGGTAAAACTTTTAGGATAACAGTAACTTTTCTGTATATCAGTACAAAATACTACTATTAAGTAATCCAAATTTGTTGAATAAGTAAATATAATTTTAATATGATTAAAGTTGCCCTATTACATTTTGGCTTTGAAGACTACACCATTGAATTAGCAAATAGTCTGAGTAAATATGTTGATTTAACGCTAATTAACCCGAAAAAGCTATCAGATGTATGCGGTGATGCTTTTGATCCCAGTATTCGTGTCGTTAGCTTTAAAAAACCACGGATTCGCGACCCGCGTAATCTGTTGTCTATGAACGCTATGATGCGTATTATCAAAGATATACAGCCAGATGTTTTACATGTGCAAGAAACTAACGATCCTTGGTATGATTGGACGTTGTTACTCAACAAGATGCCACCATTAGTAACAACTATCCATGATGTGTTCCGTCACCCAGGGGATAAGGTGGCTGTATTTGGTTCAGAGTATACTCGGCGTATCGCCTTCTACCGTTCCCAACAATTGATTGTCCATACTCATCAACTAAAAAAGATTCTAATTGAACAATTTAATTTACCTGAAGGGCGAGTCAATGTTATCCCACATGGAGAACTTGGTAGTTTGTATCAGCACCGGGGCGATCGCAGTAATCAGCCTCGCGATCCAAATACGTTGCTATTTTTTGGACGCATCTGGCCCTATAAAGGATTGAAATATTTGCTTGAGGCTATGCCCTTAATTGCTGAATGTGTACCTGAAGTTAAGCTGATTATTGCTGGAAGGGGAGAAAATATCAAGGAGTATTTCCCTAATGGTTATGATGAGAACCGCTACGAGATTATCAATAGACTAATCCCTCTTGAAGAAGTAAGTAATCTATTTCAACGCAGCACAGTAACAGTTCTGCCATATATCGAAGCGTCCCAAAGTGGTGTAGCAGCTTTATCTTATGGAATGGGGACGCTGGTTGTAGCTTCTGATGTAGGTGGATTGAGTGAGATAGTTCAGCATAAAAAGGATGGCTTATTAGTTCCACCCCGTGATGTTCGAGCTCTAGCTGATGCCATTATTTGTTTGTTAAGCGATCGCGACTTGCAACAAAAAATGCAAACTGCGGCACTAGCCCGTTGCCAGCAAGATTTAAATTGGTCAAATATTGCTGCTCAAACTGTGGAAGTTTATCAAAAAACTATGAAACCTATACATCAGTAAAAATATACTCGCTATACTGCCCTTTAACGAACATAATAATTACCCATTACTAAACAAAGTATTTGGCAAAATAAACTAAGACTACCAATCACCAATCTCTGAATTGCTTAATATATTGTTTATATGTATATACAATGATGTATTTTATAAAAAATGAGGAAATTTTTAATTTCTGCTGAACAAATACTTACATTTATTTGCTTGATGCTCTATTCAGGAACTCCGCTAGATGCTTTCCTGACTGATGGCTTTACTGTAAAAGAGAATGATAGAACTATATTTCGGTTACTTTTTACTCTTACCTATATAGTTAGCCTTTCCCTAATTTCTCTACGCTGGAAAAAAGCTGCTTATGCTTTTAGCAAAGATAAGTTTATTTGGATACTGATTGGAGTTTGTGCACTTTCTAGTTTTTGGTCTTTAGAGCCAGAAACTACTATACGTCGAGTTATTGCTTTGGCAGGAACAAGTATTTTTGGGCTTTATTTAGCCTCACGCTACACTTTAAAACAGCAGCTAAAGTTATGTGCTTATATGCTTGTCATCTCCATAATAATGTGTTTGTTGTTTGTTATATTTATACCACAATATGGGATAGATCCTGTATTTAATAGTTGGCGAGGAATATTTTCAACCAAGAATATTCTTGGCAAGAGATTTGTCCTTAGTGCAGCAGTATTTTTATTCCTTGCCATGACTAATAAAGAAAATCGCTGGTTTTTCTGGCTTGGCTATATTACTTCTGGATTACTTATATTATTATCCCAATCAGCAACATCCGCAGGAAATTTTATAATCATCACAGTAGCTTTTCTTGTATATTATCGAATTTTAAATTTAAAGTTTAAAATAATGATACCTGTTTTGACATTACTGTCAACAGTTGGCATAGCTTTTTATTACTGGTTTATCTTACAAGCTGATGCAATTTTGGGTTCAGTAGGTAAAGACACAACGCTAACTGGACGTTCAGAGTTATGGCCTGTTGTCTTGGAGATGATTGCGAAAAAACCTTGGCTAGGATATGGGTATGGAGCATTCTGGACAGCGAATAATAGTGAATCTTCTATTATTATACAAGCAGTACAATGGGATGCTCCTAATGCTCACAATGGCTTTCTAGATCTGTGGCTAGCGTTGGGTTTACTAGGATTCTTGGTCTTTACAATTGGGTTCGTTATTAATTTATTGAGAGCAATATATTTAACTAGATGGAATCAAACATCAGAAAGTATATGGCTTCTAGTTAATCTTACATTTATTATTCTTTCAAATCTAACTGAGACTACAATGCTAGAACAAAATAGTATTGAATGGATACTTTATGTATCAGCCATATTCTCAAGTCAACTTTCTAGACGCTCAAATATATAATCTGTCAGAACAGCATCAATAAACTTGCTGTACAGTATAGATAATATATATTTATGTACATTAATATAGGAATTTATTAATTATTAAAATTTAACGTAAACAAGCAAAAACGCCTCCCTATCAAATAAATAGCAATAATCTAATCATATTTTATTTACAAAGTTTTAGATTCAGACTCTCTACAATCGTCTGTACGAATAGGTCGAAGTAAGCAAAATATCAACACTAAGGAATGAAAAAGTTAGACATCAGTTTGACTATTGGAAAATCAAAAAATTAAGTTGTGATTCTTCCAGTGATATATTAATCAAAGATATACCAATTGCTTAAAAAGTACAGCTTATGTTTAGAACCAACCCTCTCAAGATTATCATGTTAGGCCCTAGTTTACTCCAGCAGGGTGGTATTTCTGGTTATGAGAAGCTTTTTTTAGAATATGCTCCTTCTGAAATTCATATATGTCATATTATCACTCATGAGGAAGGAACTATAGCGTTCAAAATAATGGTGTTTTTGAAAGCTATCTGGAAATTTATATGGATGTTAATCAGCGAAGAAATTGATATTGTTCAACTTGAAATATCCCAACGTGGCAGTGTTTTCCGACAATCAATTATGATACTTTTAGCTTGGGTATTTCATAAACCCATAATTTTACATGCTCATGGTAGTCAATTTCATATTTTCTATGCTGGACTTGCAAATTGGATACAGAAATTGTTAAGTTGGATATTTTGTAAGTGTCAACGCCTAATTGTATTATCCGAAAGTTGGAAAAGCTTCTATATAGATACTCTAGGTCTGAAATCAGAACAAGTTGTAGTTTTTTATAATCCAGTAAAAGTTCCTACTGAAGTTCCATCGCGTTCATTTTCTACAAAATTGAACTTACTTTTTTTAGGAAGAATTGGTCAACGGAAAGGAGCATTTGATTTGATAAAAGCTTTTTCTTCTTTGCCTACTGAATATCAAACCAGATCAATTATGGTTATGGCAGGAGATGGAGACATAGAAAAAGCACGCGATTTAGTTACGACTTTAAATCTACAAGATTATATACAGTTACCTGGATGGATAGGTTCAGATGAACGTGATATTCTTTTAAGTAAAGCAGATATTTTCGTGTTGCCCTCTTATAACGAAGGTCTTCCATTAGCAATGCTAGAAGCAATGGCTTGGGAGTTACCAGTCATAGTTACACCAGTAGGAGGCATCCCTGAAATAGTTACTCAATCTGAAAATGGATTAATTGTGAATCCAGGTAATGTTGAGCAATTATCAAATGCTATTAAGTCTTTGATTGAAAATGAGGCTTTAAGGCTTTCCCTTGGAGCAAAGGCAAGAACAAGTGTTTTTCCACTAGACATCAAAAAACATTGGGTTGATTTTATAGATTTATATAACTTAGTGTTAAATACTATGGAAGAGCATTCTAAAGGCTGATTTTTTTGTACTTTATGAAAAAATAACAACTGGATAGTTATGAAAATTAGCATTTTTGGTTTGGGATATGTCGGTGCTGTAACAGCAGCTTGCTTGGCACGAGATGGACACGAAGTAATTGGGGTAGATGTAAATCCTGAAAAAGTGGATTTGATTGC
This sequence comes from Nostoc punctiforme PCC 73102, assembly GCF_000020025.1. Classification (GTDB taxonomy): domain Bacteria; phylum Cyanobacteriota; class Cyanobacteriia; order Cyanobacteriales; family Nostocaceae; genus Nostoc; species Nostoc punctiforme. The sequence continues at coordinate 6,801,364 of NC_010628.1, forward strand.
CAAAGGAGAGTCACCCATTGTAGAGCCTGGGCTAAGTCAGTTGCTGGTTGATGGAGTGGCAGCTAATTTAATTACAGCTACTACAGATACTGAAGCGGCAGTGCTAGCATCAGATGTTTCTCTAATTAGTGTTGGTACACCTCCAATAGAGAGAGGAGAACCGGATCTTACTTACGTTTGGAATGTGTGCAAGCAGATTGCGAAAGCCTCCATCCATAAGACTGAAAGCCATGTCGTTGTTTTGCGTAGCACTGTCCCCCCAGGAACATTAGAAAAATGTCAGAATCTTATAGATAGTATTACAGGTAATAACTCTATCCATTTAGCATTTAACCCAGAATTTTTACGCGAAGGTTCAGCTATCAAAGATTACGATCAACCACCTTACACCATTATTGGTACAGAATCTCCTGTGGCAGAAGCAGCAGTACGGCAAATGTATGCCACAGTAGATGCACCGTTCACCGTAGTCAAACCATCTGTGGCAGAAATGGTTAAATATGTGGCCAATTGCTGGCACGCTGCCAAGGTAGGCTTTGCTAATGAAATCGGACGAGTTGCAAAAGCTTTTGGCGTAGATGGGCGGGAAGTAATGAATATCATCGTCCAGGATACGAAGTTAAATATTTCCCCTGTTTATATGCGTCCTGGATTTGCCTACGGTGGTTCTTGCCTGCCCAAGGATTTGAGTGCTTTGCTTTACTATGCAAGGAATATGGATGTACCAGTACCCCTGCTAAACGCCCTACCAACTACTAACAGCCTTCAAGTTGATTTGGCTGCCCAACAAGTGTTACGCCTTGGGGCAAGGAAGATTGCAATTTTAGGATTGGCATTCAAGCCAGGTACAGATGACTTAAGAGAAAGTCCAGCAGTGCTGCTAGTTAAGCGGTTGATTGGGGAAGGCTGCCAGATAAAAATTTATGACCAGGCTGTTTATGAAGCTCGGTTAATGGGAACCAATCTGACCTATATCCAAAATAACCTCCCTCATTTTGAGGAGCTACTAGTTGCAGAAGCAGAACAAGCTCTGAAAGATGCAGAATTAGTAATAGTTACTCATGCTAATCCAGAGTTTCGCCAAATATTACAGGAAGCGCTCAAAGAAATACAAGTTTTGGATTTGGCAAGTGTATTTACTGAACCGATTGAAGAGTTAAATTATTGTGGTATTGCTTGGTAAGCAGAGGACTGACTATGAAGTAACTTAAGCGTTTTCTGGATATGTACCTACCCTTTATTTTGCTTAAATACTGGTACATCCAGAAAATTATCACTCTAAATTGATGTCTGGTACGTTCGATTTCTCGCTTTAGATAAGCAAAAAACCTTTCTTAATTTTTATTAGACGAATAAATATTCTAAGTGTGTTCAGAAGTTAATTATGAGTTTTAAAAACTATTTAATAAGTTTTTGCTTTTCACGATTTCGTATTCCTATTTTCTTTTATATCAAGCAGCTATATATAAAACATCAAGAGTCGTTTTTGATAGATGCTACTAAAGCAATATATAGCCATAAAAATAGAGGAAAAATTAATAATTTTATTTTAAATCTAGCAGAAATAACTGAAAAATTAAACGCTAATTGAAGGGGAAATGAGATATGTCTAATAAAGTACTAATAATTGTAGAAAACCTACCTGTTCCCTTTGATCGACGCGTATGGATGGAAGCCACTACCCTGATAAAAGCTGGGTATGAAGTTTCGGTGATTTGTCCCAAAGGTAAAGGGTTTGAAGAAGAATATGAAATAATCGATCAGGTTCACATTTATCGCCACCCAATGCCACCTGATATTAGTTCGGTCTCAGGTTATCTACGGGAGTATTGCACAGCCCTTTTTTGGGAGTTCCGCCTTGCCCATCGAGTGTGGCGAGAGCGAGGTTTTGATATAGTCCACATTTGTAATCCTCCAGATTTAATGTTTTTGGTGGCAGGATGGTTCAAGTTGCTCAAGGGTGTAAGAGTGATATTTGACCACCATGATATCAATCTGGAAATGTATGAAGCTAAGTATGGACGACGAGACATTTTCTATTATGGACTCTCGTTGGTTGAGCGATTGACCTTTGCTACAGCAGACGTAGTTATCTCAACTAATGAATCTTATTTGTCGGTAGCACTTACCCGTGGATGCAAAAATCCAGAGGATGTCTTCGTTGTTCGTAGCGGTCCTGACCTTTCCCGTTTTCAACCCGTATCGCCTAACCCAATCTACCGTAGAGGCCGGAAGTACTTGGTGGGATATGTTGGTGTCATGGGAGAACCAGAGGGAATTGATTACTTGCTGCAATCGGTGCGCTATATTGTTTATGAAAAAAAACGCCACGATATTCAGTTTATGCTCATCGGTAGTGGGCCCATGTTTGAGAAGCTTCAAGCACTATCTAAAGAATTAGAAGTTAATGAATTTGTGGAATTTACTGGGCGTATTCCTGATAATGAACTTTTGGAAAGACTTTCTAGCTGTGATGTATGTGCTAATCCCGATAAAAAAATGCCTTACAATGACCGTTCAACCATGAACAAGATCATGGAGTACATGGCCATGGGGAAACCTATTGTTCAGTTTGACCTTTTGGAAGGAAGGCGCTCGGCAGAAGGAGCATCTGTTTATGCCAAGGGTAATGATGTGGTGGATTTTGCTAATAACATTCTTGAACTTCTCGAGGATGTTGAACGGCGACAACAGATGGGAGAGCTAGGTAGAAAACGAATGGAAGAGAAACTAGAGTGGCGACATCAAGTATCTAAACTGTTAGAGGCTTATAAGAAAGCTTGGCAACGGTAGTAAAAACACGGTATATGAATATGTCGTCAAAATACATTGGCAACTCGATCATCCGAAAGAATATCGGAAAGTTTTAATATTCAAAAACCTCAATTCCACTAGATGGCAAGTTTTTTGCTGGGATTAGAAACTTTGGGTGATTATGGAGTTGCCGAAAATAGCTAGAGACATCTCTCTAATTCAAAAAATTCCAGTCCTTAATAACCTACCTAATATATAGCGTTTCCTAAATAGCTGAGGTACACCCCAATCCTTGTGAGCAACATTAATAGCTTTGAAAAAGTATCTCACTACTTCAGAAACCGCTATATAGCAACTTTAATACTGATGGTAAAAATTTTTAAAAGAACGGGCTGCTGCTAAAGGATTGATTTGTGGTGTGATAGTAGGTTATTGCCAATCTTACCTCAAATTTATAATCTACTAGCGTCTTCGTTCAACAGTAAAACATTCATAGTGTTTTCGTTTTGGGACTGAATGATGATTGTACCTAAATTTTAAAGTTACAAACCACTCTATAAGATATATTAATATGTTTATACTAAATGATGTTAGCTGCAAGCTTAAATCAGTATAGACCTTCATGGTATGTACTTCTAATAAGGCTTTGCAATACTCATAGGTATTTGCTTTTATATTGATCAAACCAAAGCTTATAGATGATTGCATCGCTTTGTAACTCAAACAGTCTATACTATTTATATGTCATCTTTTAAAAGAGTACTATTCTCATCAATAGCTACGCTTTGTATCTACTCTAAGTAGATAAATATTGAGTTTATCGCTTAAAACCTGTACTTTTGAAGATTTATGTCAGCAAAATCTACGGAATCTAGAGAATCTATTGATTTAGACCTTAGTCGTTATTTATTGATATTGAAACGATGGTGGCTACCTGCTACTGTGATATTTACAGCTACAGTTATTCTCAGTGCTATAGCTACACAGTTTATGAAGCCATCCTATGAGGCGGAAGGAAAACTATTATTTAGAATCCCTTCTTTTAAAGTAGTAGGATCTAATCTTTTGCCTACTAATACAGAAGGAGGAGATGCAGGAGATTTAAAATCGCTGCTAGCCACTCAAAATCCTATAAACACTCAGATAGAAGTTATTTCTTCCCCGACTTTATTGCAAAGGACAATAGATAAGCTACAACTAAAAGACCAAGAAGGTAAACCTCTAGAAGTAGAAAAGCTCCGAAAATCTTTGACTCTGAAAATTGTGAGTGCCACAGATGTATTGCGAATTAGCTATACCAGCCCTGACCCTGAGCAATCAGCAGCAGTGGTCAACACAATTATGAGTCTTTATTTAGATAATGATATTCTGACAAATCGCTCTGAGGCGGCAGCAACTCGTCAATTTATTGCCAAGCAGCTTCCTAAAACTCAAGAAGTTGTTAATAATACAGAAGTAGCACTACGTATATTTAAACAGAAGTATCAGATAGCTGATCTGTCAGAGGAGACAAAGTCAGCTGTTGCAACTATTGGAAATCTAGACAATGAGATGAATACTGTTAAGGCTCAGCTGGATGAGGTAAACGCCCAAACCAACGAACTGCGCCAGAAAGTAGAGCTAAATTCTCAAGAAGCGATCGCTGTGAGTGCCCTCAGTCAGTCACCGGCAGTGCAGGGAGTTCTTACACAACTTCAAGAAACTGAGCGACAGCTAGCAATTGAGCGTAGCCGTTTCCTAGATGACAACCCTGTAATTATTAACTTAGAAGCAAAGAAAGCTAGCTTAAAATCCCTCTTACAACAGCAAATTGGTCAGACTGTTGGCAATAAAACAGAAGTTTCACAGAACCTATTACAGATTGGAGGACTAAAACAAAACCTGATCCAAAATTTTCTACAGTCAGAAATACAGCGCATTGGTTTAGCTAAAAGACTCTCCTCTTTATACAACTCCCGTTCAATATACGAAAAGCGCGTTAAACTCATACCCCAGCTAGCACAAAATCAGAGGGAGTTAGAACGGAAAGCTGAAGTCGCAGAATCGACATATCAAACCCTATTGAAAAAGGTTCAAGAATTACAGTTAGTTGAGAATACAAATACAGCCAGCTCGCGGATTATTGCTCAGGCTATAGTGCCCGATAAGCCCGTAGAAAGCAAAAAAATTATTGTTTTAGTGCTAGGAGTAATGTTCGGTCTATTCTTGGCTACTACAACAGTCCTTGTTCTAGGTATGAGAGATAGATCTCTGAAAACACTTCAGGAAATCAGAGATATATTTAGATATACTTTGCTAGGAATTGTTCCTTTGTCTGTTAAAAAGATTCACTCCCGTTATTCAAATACAGAATCAATAAATCAAACAATTGCTGTTAGAGATACGCCTTACACTTTAACTAGCGAAATGTACAGAATGATTCAAGCTAATCTGAAATTCCTGAGTTCAGATAAAGTGCTAAAAACTATCGTGGTAACTAGCGCAGTTCCTAAAGAAGGCAAGTCTACAGTTTCAGCTAATTTGGCAACAGCGATCGCTCAATTAGGACGTCAAGTTTTACTAATCGATGCAGATATGCGAGTTCCTTCTCAGCATCATCTCTGGGAAGTAAGCAATGCAGATGGCTTGAGTGAAGTTCTTGTAGGTCAGACTGAATTTGATGTTGCTTTATCTAAAGTAATGGATAATCTTGATGTCTTAACTGCTGGCTCTAGACCTCCTAATCCACTTGCTTTACTTGACTCAAAGCGGATGGCATCGCTGATTGAAAGTTTCTCATCTCAATATAAATATGATTTTGTAATTATTGATGCTCCTCCCCTGCTTTTGGCAGCCGATGCTTTGACTATAAGCCAAATGACTGATGGGATTTTGTTAGTAGCTCGACCTGGGGTAATTGATTCTAACAGTGCATCTGCTGCTCAAGAAATTCTAGAGAGATCTAGTCACAACGTATTAGGTTTAGTTGTGAATGGTATCATTGATAAAAACGAATCTAGTAGCTATTTCAATCATGTTAAACAATACTTTACTTATCAAGATTTGACAAAAGAGGCAAAGCTACAAAAACGCATTCCAAATAAGACCTCTGTATAAATTAAATAAACAAATTGATATTTCCTCTTACCAGTTAATTGAATACCATAACTGGTAAGTAATCTTACAGGATTAATTACACAAAAACTTGGCTCAAATTCTTGCTAGTCAAAAATCAATAATTAATTCTGTTGGGATGCTTGTATCATATCTGTTTAATTTATTTAGCCAAATAATAAGTCTACCTGCGAAGGTAGACTTATTATTTGGTATAGTTGTTGTAGACTTCAGCCTGACAAAACTATGTCTAGATTGCAAGACATAATATTATGGTTACTGATATTCGTGTGCCCCAATATCATATCCAGCACCGACAGGACGAGGTTTACCAAAATAATCGTTATTCAAATTAGTCCACTTAAAACCATTATTGATGGCCCGACTCGTTCCTTTGATTCTAAAGTCACCACCTGAGGGATTTACAAACTGTGGATCTGCCATTATATCATTAGTCCCCACAGAATTTGCACGAGAACCATTGTTATTGTAGAGATTGTAGTTAAAAGTAGTGTTGGTACTTTTATTATTCGAGCTTATTGGTTTGTTAGGCGCAGAATAAAGGATGTTATTGATAACTTTGACATCACCAGAATAATTACTCATGATTTGCCCGTAATTAATTCCCTCTGTCTGGTTATTCAGATAAGTCGTGTTGTGGACAATGTCCACATGGTCGCTTGCATAAGTATGAATACCCGAACCACCATTTTTATATGAGATATTGTTGGCAATCAAAGTACGTCCTTTATAGCCATAATCTCGTCCCTTATCAACAATAATGCCATTACCATCTTGGTACTTTCCGTTGACAATCCAGGGAACGAACATTTGATTGTTGTAAACCTTGTTTCTGGTAACAATCATCTTGTAGCCCTGATTATTATCAGAATTCCAATTGCTGAGCATTGAAATGCCACTAGGACCGTATATTGAATACCAGGCATTATTGTATACCTCGTTATTATCCAGTGTCAGATAGTCTGATTCAATAGCTCCGATACCTCCACCTCCACAGTCATGTATCTTGTTGTTAAGAATACGTATGTGGTGGGGGCGACCACCTTTTCGCCCATCTATAGTGATGCAGTTTCCATTTGTCAAGGGATTGGATCGGTTATACCTCTGACTCAACGCATAACTACGGGTTATATTTGCATTGTTGCCTACAATCTCCAGCCCATTTATCTCAACATATGAGGCTCCCTTCTCAATTACAATTCCATGCCATCCATTGTGCTGAATTTTCGGTTTAGCTCCAGGATATGGCTTATAAGTGATCCATCCATTTGCCGTTCCAGAGCGTGAAATTACTAGTCCCGATCCATTCGCGCTGGTATTCTTGTATACTCCATCCATAAGCAGTACTGTAGTGCCAGGCCTAGTTAGGTCTGCTGCTCTTTGAATTGTCCTAAAGGCAGATGACGGAGTGAGTCCGCTATTTCTGTCGTTTCCGCTACCACTAACATAGTATGTTGTAGTTGTAACCTGGCTGATCAGCTTGCGACTTGGTAGTGGTGTAGTTTGATCGGTAGATAACTGACGAACATCTTTAACTAAAGACTCTGTTATTCTCTGTCCTTGAACCAGACCTGTTAATGCCCAGGGAAGTACAAGAGATGCACTTAAACTGAGAAAGCCTAAACCATGAATCATCATAGGGGAAAAATAGGGTATATTGCAAAAACTGAATCGTCAACGGTCAGTAACTCTAGCCTTGGTCAGTAAGTCAGTATTGGATACGGTCGTGTAACTGCCATTTGTAAGTTTATAAACGGTTTATCAGGTTTACACCTGAGCATTTCCACGTAAATATCGCTGAAATGCTTTTTTAGGTAGTGTTTTAAAAAATGGCAACTATCTGGTAAAAGTACTGAAAAAAAGTATCAGTATACAGAATCATCACATTAATGGACACTAACCAACGGTACAAATGACATCATTTCCAATTGGACATCATTCTACTGTGTATACGCGGTATCTGTAGTTAAGATAGTATATCTGTCATCAAACAGGTATTTGACTTAAATAATACTTATGATAATGATAATCACTAAAATAAGAAAATTCATATATAGAAAATGCTTCGTAGCATCTCTTTTCTAAAATATTCTCATTATCATAAGGAACCAGAGTGGCTAAAACAAATTTTTAAAAGGTATATCAATAGCAAATTAAGAATTTTCAGTGAGAGCTTTCGGTTTATAGAAGAATTTCCTAAGCAATAATATTTAGATGTCTCTAAAATAAAGTATAAAAATATACTGTTTGAGCAGCGATCGCAAAAGACAAGACAGTTCTGTACTCTAGTATTGTCTTATCCTGTGGTCAAATAAGAGTATCTGGAAAGCGTTGGGAAGAGGTGTATTTCATTTACTGGCAACTGCTGTAATTCAACTAATACTTACGTGTAAGAGATACTCGCTTTTTTTTAAGAGGGATCAGCTTTCTGGTTTTGAGTGCGTAAGTTAAGTTAATAAAAGAGGTGATTATTGTGGAGAACAGGTCAAGAGAGATGAATATTGCTCTCTTGCAAGGGAATACACTACAAGCAATCAATCTCTTTGACTATATAGATATTGTAATTTTGGGGACGGAGAAGTTTAAGCAACGCCCCCAATTCAAATCTGTATCTTAAACTAGAGTCCGAACAAGTTCAGAAGATTAAAGATAACACCAAGAGGTCCAGTTACAGTGTTTATGGTATCGCCAGTCTTAGCGGAACCAGATCGGTTGACTACTACAACATCATTATTGCGGAGTATGGGATTAGTTTGCTCATTAATCCCAGCGGAGAAATCCACTTTTACTATCCGTTTGGTGACAGAACCGTTAGGGTTGAGGCGAATCAAATCAACAGCACTGCTGCTAGCTCTGGCATCGTTGAATCCCCCAGCAGCGAGTATAGCTTGATTTAAAGAGCTATTTGGTTGAACGTCTGTTAATCCTGGTTTTTTAACTTCACCTACCACACCAACTTGAATACGTGTAGGAGACAAAGTAGTGGTAGCTAATTGAGTAGCTTCTGCGGGGTTAATTTCAGTTGCCGTCGGAATAACAATCGTATCTCCGTCTTGCACGATGATGTCTTGACTAGCGTCGCCACTCTGCAATAGTTGCCAAAGGTTAATATCTATAGCCTGTTCTGAGCCAGTTCTTGTAAGTCGACGTAGCCTGAGATTACGAACATCAGCCTGTCCTGTAATTCCCCCAGCTAGTTGAATAACCCGTGTCACATTTGGTAAACCATTGGGATTAGCAGTACCACTGTTAGTTGCTGCGCCCCCCTGAGCATCTGTACTGGCTGGGGTGACAAGATACGAACCGGGACGATTAACTTCACCGATAATTGTTACCGTGCGAGGCGTGGTTTGACTGGCGGCAAAATTAGATGCAAATATATTACGAGATTCTGCCACATTGAAGTTGGTTGCTGTTGGCACAACGATGGTGTCTCCATCACGCAAGGTAATATCCTGTGATAACCTGCCCGTTTGAATGAGTTCCTTCAAATTGACGTTAACGGCTTGCTCTGAAGAACGTCCTATTTTACGCCGTAATTGAACTTGAGTCACATCCGCAGCTAAGGTTACTCCCTGCGCTGTTGTCAATGCGGCTAATACAGTTGGGTATTGTACACCTGGATTGTTGCCTGCGCCTCCGCTCAAGCTAAGAGTGTAAGCTCCTGGACGTGTCACTTCTCCGGCAACGAAAACATTGATAGGACGAGGCGATAATAAATTGACCGAGATTAAGGGACGTTTGAGAAAGCGAGCATATCTTCTAGCAATTTCGTCAGCAGCCTGTTCAGTTGTTAGACCGAGGACTGACACGCTACCAATTAAAGGTAGGTTGATTGCTCCACCTGGGGGAACTTGGTATTCTCCTGTATATTCAGGTACTTCAAATACATTTACACGGATGAGATCGCCGCCTCCTAATGAATAATTAGTATCTAATTGTGTTTGTGTGCTTGGTGTTTGTGTCGTTGGTGGTAATGGTTGTCCCTGAGCTAGACTCGCAAATGGCACAGCGACATTGACAGCACTTAACAAAGCCACACCCACAACTGGCTGAGTTAGGAATTTAAACAAACTTGTGTTAAGCATATTTACCTGAGATTCTGAAACTACGATTAATAAAGTACTGTCTAAACATTTTTATTTTGACTATACCTAAGTATTCAAGTTCCCCAACACTCTTATTTTCCCCGAAAAGTGTAATTTTCCGGAGGAAATTTGTTTATTGAATTTGAATTTTTAGTGAAGTTAATTTAAAGTTGAGCAAACTTGAATCTGAGGATTCTCAAAAAATATGTGTCTTACGCAGATAAACAGAGTTTATATAAAAAATTGTCTGTTATGTAAAAAGGTACTTACCAATAACGCATTTCTACCAAAGTCAATTAAATGACACTTAAACTGTGATTCTAAATATTCTATTAGTAGTAATTTTTGCAAAAATTATGAACTCCATTATCGATTAACTACAAATAACCTTGAAAAAAGGTTGGAATTTAGTTTTTTGTGAGTTTGATTGAGCAAATAAAAACTCAAAAAAGCGGAAATTTAAGGTTATTTTGTAAAAAGATACCACGTATCTACGTTGCTCAAACAAATCTAGAATTGAGTATTTGGCAACGAAATTAATTAACTGAGTTATTTTTTCTTTGAATTTGTTGAATAAAAAACTCTTCTAGGGAGTAACGCGACAAGTTCATAGCAATAATTTTACCTTCCATCAGACGAACACTAGCGAGGAAATCATAGTAATCGTCTTGTAGTGTACCTTGCCAGGAACCATCAGGTTCAAATCTAAGAGTGGGTATCCATTTTTTGAGAATTTCCCAGTCACCACCTTGACCTTTTACATAATATGTGTGGTCTACGCCTAAAAGTTCATTAAGGGAACCAGAGCAAATTAGTTCACCTTGAGCAAGGATGGCAATGCGATCGCAAATCTGTTCTACTTCACTAAGAACGTGGCTATTGAAAAAAATCGTCTTACCAGCAGCTTTTAGCGCCAGGATAATTTCCCGCATTTGGTAACGTCCCACCGGATCGAGACCAGACATTGGTTCATCCAGAAAAACCAAATCTGGCTCGTTAATTAGCGCCTGTGCCATACCAACACGCTGTAGCATTCCTTTTGAATAGCGGCGTAAAAGCTTTTTGCGGGCATCAGCTTGGGATAAACCCACTAATTCCAGCAGTTGGGGAATGCGTTGGCGTTGGACACTTTGGGGAATTTGGAATAGTCCAGCAGCTAGCTGCAAAAATTCCCAGCCAGTGAGATAGTCATACAAATAAGGGTTTTCTGGCAGATAGCCGATATGTTGCTTAACACTGCGATCGCCTATAGGCTTATCCAATAACAATCCCCGTCCAGAAGTGGGATGAATAATTCCCAGCAATAATTTTAAAAGGGTGGTTTTACCAGCACCGTTTGGTCCTAGCAAACCAAAGGTTTCGCCTTTGTAAACCGTTAAAGAACAGTTTTTGAGAGATACGATTTTTTGATTTAGCCAAAAACCAGTGCGATAGACTTTTCGCAACTCAGAAGTTAGGACTACTGGCGGAGTGTCTGCCGTATTAAGTTGAGAATCAGGGTCATCTGTAACAGACTTCATCTTGGTTCAACCGCTAATTACCAGCTTGGTATTAATTACAAGTTACCTAGTAGGCTGATAATAACCATCACCAAGTTATGTGTCAATTATTGGGTATTGGAGATTAGAGGGGAAATAACTAATGCCCCTTTTGACTACTTTCAGAGAACGCCTTTAGAACTGGGAATTAGACCAGCACGACGGGGGTCAATCTCCACTGCTAGCCGTGTTGCTCTTGCAAAGGCTTTAAATGTTGCCTCTATAATGTGGTGGGAATTAATGCCATCCAGTTGCCGAATGTGGAGTGTCATTTGGCTATGGTTCACCAGTGCTACAAAGAATTCGCGCACAAGTTGAGTGTCATAGGTTCCTACACGCTGGGTAGGAATTTGCAAGCCGTAGCTGAGGTGAGGTCGTCCAGAAAAGTCTAGCGCTACTTGAACTAAAGCTTCATCCAATGGTGCAAGAAAATTACCAAAGCGGACAATACCTTTTCTGTCGCCTAGTGCTTGGTTGAAAGCTTGGCCTAAAGTAATGCCTACATCTTCGTTGGTGTGATGGTCATCAATTTCCAAGTCTCCCTTGGCTTGGACATCTATATCAATCAGCCCGTGGGAGGCAATTTGATGCAACATGTGATCCAAAAACGGAATGCCTGTTGCTGCCGTGCAAGTTCCTCTACCATCGAGATTGATGGTAACTTGTACATCAGTTTCACCAGTAGTACGGTGAACAGTGGCAATCCGAGGGTTTTTAGTTGACTGGTCGTAGTTTGAATTAACTTGGCGATTGGTTGTTTGCATGGGGAATAGGGAATGGGGAACTTGTACTGAGCGCAGTCGTTGGCGCAGCCTCTCGTAGAGAAGTATGGGGAATGGGGAGTGGGCAAGAATAATTCTTCACTTAACTACCCCTACTCCTCACTCCCCAAATTATCTTACATTCCCATAATTTCATATCCTGCATCTACATATAGAACTTGTCCGGTAATACCACTGGACAAATCACTACATAAGAAAGCGGCAGTATTACCCACTTCTAGCTGAGTGACAGTACGGCGCAGGGGAGCTACTTCTTCGACATGATGGATCATATCCAAAATTCCACCAACTGCTGAAGATGCTAAGGTGCGGATGGGGCCTGCGGAGATGGCATTGACGCGGATATTTTGCGGTCCTAGTTCAGCAGCTAGGTAACGCACACTCATTTCTAACCCTGCTTTCGCAACTCCCATAACGTTGTAGTTAGGAATTGCTCTGACACCGCCTAAATATGTCAGCGTGACGATACTACCTCCCTCAGTCATCAAAGGTTTCGCTGCACCACTTAACTGCACCAGCGAGTAGGTACTGATTTCTAAGGCAGTGCTGAAGCCAGAACGAGAAGTTTGGCTAAAGTCTCCACTTAAATCGTCTTTACTGGCAAAGGCCAGACAATGGATGAGAATGTCTAGCTTCCCCCATTGCTCACGAATTGTCTCAAAGGTAAATTGAATCTGTTCCTCATCTTGGACATTACAAGGAAGAAATAAGCTTGGGTTGAGGGGTTCTACCAACTCCGCAACTTTTTTCTCCATTTTGCCGCGTTCATCCGGTAGGTAGGTAATACCCAGGTTTGCTCCGGCTTTATGCAGCTGTTGGGCGATGCCCCAGGCGATCGAGCGGTTATTGGCAATACCTGTAACAAGAGCATTTTTTCCAGTCAGATTCAGCATAGAAATTGTTAATGCGATCGATCATTAGGAGCATACTAGAATCTGAGGCACGTTTGTCTTTGTTTTATACAGGATTTGCAAAAATGAATATTGAGAAGGGCGTTTGCTATGACAAAAATCTTGATTTTTCCTAAAGATTTTCTCAAGATATCTTTATTTGTTCTTTAAAAAACCCTTTTTAATACAGTTATTGGAACTACTTATCAACAATTAGTAGCTGAAAGGATCAACAATTATGTATCATTATAAACAAACAGTTATGAAGCGATTAGTTTGAGTATAGGAAAGTACAGAAAGGTTGACGGTGCTTTATTCATTTTTCGGGTGTATTCTTAGGTAATCAGTTTTTGTTTTTCCGGCATTGGGTAGGGGAAGGGAGATGATCGTGACACAAGATAAAGCCCTAGCAAATGTATTTCGTCAGATGGCGACCGGGGCGTTTCCGCCAGTTGTGGAAACGTTTGAACGCAATAAAACGATCTTTTTTCCTGGCGATCCTGCCGAACGAGTTTATTTTCTTTTGAAAGGTGCTGTTAAACTTTCTAGGGTGTACGAGGCAGGAGAGGAAATAACAGTAGCATTGCTTCGGGAAAATAGTGTTTTTGGTGTTTTGTCATTGCTGACAGGAAATAAGTCGGATAGGTTTTACCATGCGGTTGCATTTACCCCTGTGGAATTACTGTCAGCCCCAATTGAACAAGTAGAGCAAGCACTCAAAGAAAATCCAGAATTATCAATGTTAATGCTGCGGGGTCTATCTTCGCGCATTCTACAAACAGAGATGATGATTGAAACTCTCGCTCACCGAGATATGGGTTCTAGGTTGGTGAGTTTTTTATTAATTCTTTGTCGAGATTTTGGCGTTCCTTGTGCTGATGGGATCACTATCGATCTGAAGTTATCTCATCAGGCGATCGCAGAAGCAATTGGTTCAACTCGTGTTACCGTTACTAGGCTACTAGGGGATTTGCGTGAGAAAAAGATGATTTCTATCCACAAAAAGAAGATTACCGTGCATAAACCTGTTACCTTAAGTAGGCAATTCACATAAAATCAATCGGAGAAAGGGGAATCGGCGCGTGTTCTATTTTGAAAGATGACACTAATAGCTAGAGGTAAATCTAAAATTGAATAATTTCAGCTATTGCCAACTTCCACTTCTCCGCAGACAATGCTTAAAAGTAGTAGGCTGTATCTGGAAGGATTTCGGTAGCTAAAGATGACCACCGGATACATCCTCATCGCAGCAATTTTAATCTTGGGAGGCGTAATTGCAACCGTGGGCGATCGCATCGGCACACGAGTTGGCAAAGCCCGCCTCTCACTTTTTAAGCTTCGTCCGAAAAATACTGCCGTAGTGGTAACTATTTTTACGGGCGGTTTGATTTCAGCATCAACATTAGGAATTTTATTCGCTGCCGATGAAGGTTTGCGAAAGGGAGTCTTTGAATTAGAAGATATTCAAACAGACCTCAGACAGAAGCGAGAACAGCTAAAAACCGCAGAAACTCAGAAAAGTCAGGTAGAAAGTGAGCTAAATCAAGCAAGAATTGCCCAAGCAAAAGCACAACAAGACTTACAGGCAATTAATCAGTCTTTACAAGCAGCGAATGCCAAACAACTCCAAACACAAGCTCAGTTGAACCGCACCATTAGTCAACAAGCCCAAACTCAAACTCAACTCCAACGCACTCAAGGTCAGTTAGGACAAGTTGTAACTCAGTACCAAAAAGCCATAGCTGAGTTGCAAAGCGTTTCCAATCAAAGAAAAGAGCTACAGGCGGCAGTTGAACTACTGAAGACAGAACGACAACGACTGTACGCTGAAGCGAAAAAAGCGATTGACGAAGCCAAAACAGCTATTGAAAAACGCGATCGCGAACTGGCTAACCGTCAAGAAGCCATAGAACAACGCGATAAAAAAATTGGCCAACTCGATCAATTGATTCAAAAGCGTAATGTAGAAGTTGCAGCACGAGAGCAAGTGATTGCCAAACGGGAATCGCGCCTCAAAGAATTGGAAGCACAACAAGAGCAACTAGAACTGGAAGTTGCCAGGCTGGAAAAATATTATCAGTCTTACCGCGACCTGCGTCTAGGTAAGCTGGCCTTAATTCGCGGTCAAGTTCTGTCTGCTGCTGTCATTCGTGTTACCCAACCTGCTGCTGCTCATCAGGCAGTGGTACAACTTTTACAAGAAGCAAATCGCAACGCCAACCTGGAATTAAGTGAGCCTGGGGCAAATCCTGCAAATGTAGAGCTACTGCGCGTGACTCAGGATAGGGTTGACCAATTGAGCAAGCAGATTAGCGATGGTCAAGAATATGTGGTGCGAATTTTCTCGGCTGGTAATTACGTCAGGGGAGAAAAACAGATAGAGTTTTTCGCCGATACAGCGCGAAATCAATTGGTTTTTTCAGGAGGTGCAGTGCTAGCAACAACTAGTGCCGATTCCAAAACCATGACATCCTATCAGTTACAGCAACGGCTGGAAATACTAATTTCTGCTTCTCAATTTCGTGCCCGTAATGCCGGAATTGTCGAAAATGTGCAAGTAGACGGGACTTTCTTGCGCTTTGTCGCCCAATTAAGACAGTACAATCAACCCTTAGAAATCAAAGCGATCGCAGCAGAGGACACTTATACAGCCGGGCCATTGAGAGTAAAATTAGTGGCAATAGTCAACGGAAAAATTATTTTTAGTACTTAAAACATTATTTGCACACTGTTATTAGTAAGATTTAAACATATTCAACAGCAGTCAAAATAGTTGCTGTGATTGCATTTATTGATTTCTTATTCTTAATTTTTATTTTTAATTTCTTATGACTTCCCGTGAATTTTCACCAACACAACCAGTCATATTAGGGTTTGATCCAGGTCGAGATAAGTGTGGTTTAGCGGTGATGGGACTGGATCGGCAATTGTATTATCATCAGGTTGTGCTAGCAAAAGAGGCGATCGCTACCATTGAAACACTACGTCAAAAGTTTCCGATCTCCTTGATGGTGATGGGCGACCAAACTACAGCCAAGCAGTGGAGGGAAAAATTATATCAGGAATTGACAGAACCTCTGAGTATTATTTTAGTGGATGAGCGGTATACAACCTTAGAAGCACGCGATCGCTATTGGCAAATGTTCCCACCCAAAGGGCTAACAAAGCTATTGCCACAAGGCCTACGACAGCCTCCAAGACCGATAGATGACATTGTTGCCATTCTCTTAATCGAAAGATACTTAAACCGCCTCACAGAATCAACACTCAGCAGTCAAGAGTGAGGAATTACATAATTAACTCCTGTACAGACGCGATTAATGAGCCAGCGCGTTGCGGGGGTTCCCCCCGTTGTAGCGACTGGTGTCGCGTCTCCCTTAACTCCTAACTTTTAAAGTTCCGCCCGAATAGTAAAAGCATAATCTCCTCCAGGCTCTAGCTGATAATCTTGTTGCTCCAAAAATCGACCAAGGGGTTCTTTGATTAAAGCGCGGCCTTGGGAAGGCTTGACGGCAAGTTCTCCCCGGCGAAAATGCCACTGGAAATGCCACTCAAACTCACCTGCACTCACTTCACCCTCAAGGAAGCCGTGTTGCCAAGATTGGCGGGTGATTCTGACATGGGCAATGGTTTCTGGCAGTCGTCTTTTAGCACTCACAATGCTTTATGTCAAGTGTAGAATAACAGCCGATCGTGTAGGCTTCTTATTTTATGTACCAAAAATAGCCTAAATAGACAAACTGACAAAGTGAGTATTTTTAGTTGAGTAAGAATGGTACTAATCGAGAATGCTGCATGTAAAATTTCAGTTAAAAGTGACTCAAGCCTCCTTAAGCTAAGCGTTTCGTGTCCATATAGCAAATCCTAAATCATTTGTGATGGACAATATCCCCAGCTTCCTAAATAAGTCAGCGATCTATGACTTCAGTCTATGGGCATAGTGGTAAGTAGTGGAGATAGTTTTTATTAAAGTTTTAGAAATAAGAGTATCCTAGAAACTGCATATCTAACGCTTCTTTCATCAGTATATTGTGGATTGATTGGGATTTCTTTGAAAGATTTCAGTACAATTACAGCCCGATAAAGCTTAGAGTATTTATATTGCTTTTCTTGGATGTCAAAACACAGAATATTTTCTAGTGGATGTTCAATAACTTGATTGCCACGAAGACTTTTACGTTCGATAAAGACCTTATCGATACTCTTATAGAAGGTGCAGGTAGTTACAGGTGATGTTGCAAAAAAAGCAGCGATCGCCATGATAATTAATATAGATAAACTTAAGAAAAATAGATAGTTTCGCTGATTTTGCTGTACAAATAGCGAAGTTTTATTAGAGTTGATAAAATCGTTTGTTTTCAAGGTAAATTCTTGATTTTGTTCATAGCTAAGATGGGATAAAAGAGGAAAATCTTGAAATGGAGTCACAATTATAACCTGATAGCTTTTCGACCCTTTGCTGCCAGTCTTTGTGAGAATGTATGCTTCACTGGGATCAAACATTCTGAGTTTCTCCATCCTTCCCAGCAAATTAAACCGTCTCAATTCACAATTAATTTTGCTTGGCGAGAGGCGATCGCAATTGAGGCTAACTGAAGCAGACTCAAAAAATAAGCAGTAAATCAAGAAGCTTAAACAGACAGTAAAAATGCACCACCCAATGAACCAATATCTGAGTGGCCGATGCTTTAGCTGCAATCTGGTACGGGTTTCCTCTACAATTTTCATCAGTGCTTGTGTATAGAATACTTAACCCCTGAGTAGAGTATTCCCTTAGTAGCCCATTCACTTATCACCAAATCTAAGTACTAGGGAGGATTTATGATAAATCGCTCAAAAAGCTTTGACTAGCTGGGATAATTGGGGCAGAAAGCTATAGCTAGAAGTATGGAAACCAAACAGCTAGGAAAAACAGGTGTCATCGTAAGTGCGATCGGTTTGGGCGGTATGCCCATGTCAATCTCTAATCGCCCTCCCGAATCGCAATCAGTCGAAGTTATTCATCGGGCTTTGGATTTGGGTATTACATTTGTTGATACCGCCGATTCTTACTGCAAAGATGAGTCAGAAAAACACCACAACGAGCGACTAATTCATAAGGCACTTACTAGTTATAAAGGCGATGTTAGCCAAATAATTGTGGCAACTAAGGGCGGTTTGATGCGTCCCGATGGCAACTGGACAAGCAACGGTAACCCAGAACATTTGCGCGAAACAATTCGAGTCAGTTTTGAGGCGTTAGGTGGTGCCAAACCCATCGATGTTTGGCAGTACCATTCGCCCGATAGTAAGTACACCATTGAAGAATCTCTTGCGCCAGTGAAAGAAGCAGTGGAGGCAGGTTTGATTAGGTTTGTGGGAGTTTCTAACTTTTCCGTTGAACAAATTAAGCGGGCGCAAGATGTAGTAGATATTGTCTCGGTGCAGAATCAATACAGTCCTTGGCAACGACAGCCAGAAAAGGACGGCGTATTGAAGTATTGCGAACAGCAAGAATTGACGTTTTTGCCTTGGAGTCCCTTTGGTGGTAGACGTCGCCATCAAGATTTACAAGATATTCCAGCGATCGCTAACTTAGCTAAAGAAAAAGGCGTGTCAGTGTATAATATCGTTCTAGCGTGGTTACGCTCCAAATCGCCCGCTATTTTGCCAATTCCTGGTGCTAGCAAGGTTTACAGCATCGAAGACTCAGTACAAGCTATCAATGTGAAATTATCTGAAGAAGAAGTACAAAAAATTGATCGCGCAACTTAATAATTTCACTAGCTAACTTAAGTAAGTGAACGTAAATAATTGTCGTTGGGATAAGGCAATATGCAACAGGAAATAGGCAATAGGTATAAGGATTTTAGCCTAGTTCATTTTTCTTTACATAGTTTGGTTTTATTGTGCCAACTTACTTATATTTAGTAAAAGTTGTTAAAGATTTGCGCTCACTTTTAGTTAGGTTAAGACAGCGTAATAACTTACTATTCAGGTATTTGATGAAATAAGGGATATGTAAAGAAACAGTCTTTCCAAAAACAGGCGATCGCTTAAGCAACCCCGAAACGCTTCATCCGAAGCGTCCCGCTTGGTGGGAGAATAAAAACGATAAATGATGCAAACCTGGTGTTGTCCCCAGCCCAAAGGAACTCGTATAAATGTGGAAAAGAATTGTATTAATTTTGCTATTGGTGTTGAGTTTCAGCCTGAGTAATTCTGATATAGCGGCTGCGGCTGGACTCAAAAGCTTTGTAGACACTAGTGATGGCTATCAGTTTTTATATCCTAACGGCTGGCTGCAAGTTAAAGTTGCCAACGGGCCAGATGTGGTTTTCCACGATTTGATTGAGGTATCTGAAAACGTTTCTGTTGTCATTAGCCCAGTTCCAGAAGGCAAAACTTTATCAGAATTGGGAACCCCAACAGAAGTAGGATATAAGTTGGGAAAAGCTGCTCTTGCGCCTCCTGACTCTGGTCGTTCGGCTGAATTAGTCAATGCCGCACAACGAGAAGTAGACGGTAAAACCTACTACCTTTTAGAGTATGAGGTTAAACTTCCCAATAAACAGCAACGGCATAACATCGCCAGCGTGGCTGTTAGCCGTGGCAAACTTTTTACCCTCAACGCCTCAATTCCTGAAAAACGCTGGCAGAGAGTTAAAGGAATGATTGATGAGGTTGTAAATTCTTTTTCTGTCTATTAATAGGGAATAGGGAATAGGGAATGGGGAATGGGGGATAGAAAAGAAATTTAATCACCAATGCCCCATGCCCCGTACCCAATTAACAAGCTTTTATAAATCTCATGAAAATTCCACCTTTTGTACTTGCCTCAGCTTCCCCAGCTCGTCGCCGCTTGTTGGAAACTGTTGGTATTGAACCGATAGTTCGAGCCAGTGACTTTGACGAGTCGCAAATCCAATTAAGTGAACCAGCAGAATTGGTCAAAACTCTTGCCCAATGTAAGGCGGAAACTGTAGCCCCGCAGTTTGAATCAGCTTTGATTATGGGTTGTGATTCAGTTTTGTCCATGAATGGTGAAATTCACGGCAAACCAGCAGACACTTCTGAAGCGATCGCCCGTTGGCAGATAATGCAGGGTAACTTTGGCGACTTGTATACAGGTCACGCCTTAATAGACCTTGAGCAAAACCGCACTATAGTCAAGTCTCAAGTTACAAGAGTTTACTTTGCTCAAATGAGCGATCGCGCAATTCTTGCTTATGTTGCCACAGGTGAGCCCCTCAAGTGTGCTGGAGCCTTTGCCATTGAAGGTTTTGGCAGTTTCTTTGTTGAAAAAATTGAAGGCTGTCACAGCAATGTAATAGGACTCAGTTTACCCCTGCTCCGGCACATATTAGCGGAACTAGGATACGATGTCACTGATTTTTGGCAATAGTGATTATGGGGCTCGTTAATTTTCAGTGGTCAGTTGTTTGGCTATTTTCCAACACCTCTAACAAACTTTTCAACATTAAATAAGCAGAAGTCCCTCCTGGATCTTGATGTCCGATACTTCTTTCCCCCAGATAGCTAGCCCGTCCTTTTTTGGCCTGCATAGGTATAGTTTCTTGTAACCCCTTTTGGGCTATTGCTACAGCCTGTTGCATCGCTTCCAGCGTTCCCTTACTTTCTCCTACAGCCTGCCCAAAAGCGGTTACAGCTGGAGATAGCACATCTACCATTGTTTTGTCTCCTAGTTGCGCTTTGCCACGTTGCAGCACGCCGTCTAAGCCTGCCTGGAGTAGCCCCAACACATCTTGTTCTGTTAATTCTTGCTTATCTACTACTGCTGTACTAGCTCGTAAAAACCAGGTTCCATAAAGAGGGCCACTAGCACCGCCAATGGAAGAAATCAAGGTCATACTCACAGCTTTGAGAATGTTGCTGATGTCCTTGTCTGTAAGAGTTGGTAACAGAATACTTACCTTTTTGAAGCCGCGATCCATATTTATACCGTGGTCAGCATCTCCGATCGCAGCATCTAATTCTGTCAAATAGGTTTTATTCTGCTCTATCTCAGTTGCATAAGCCTGCAACCATTGTAATATCTGCGCCTGACTCAACATAATTAGTCCCACCGCCAACTTGGTGTTTTGACTGGTGCATCCCATAACCGGATCGTTTCATCATCTAATTTCAGCAGGGTAATTGAGCAACCTTGCATTTCTAGAGATGTAATATAAGGGCCGATTAAGTTTCGCACAATTTGCAATCCTTGCTGTTCGCAGATTTGGGCGAGTTTGCGGTAAACAATATACAGTTCGGAAACCGGAGTTCCACCCATACTATTGACGAAAGCTAATAAGCGATCGCCTTTGGTAAATGGAAGATTTGTTAGTTCTACATCTACCCATTCTCCTTTGTCTTCATCCCACTCGCGCAGTGTGCGGCTGTATGCTGCATCTTCAAGGAGCGATCGCGTTAAAATTTCGGTAATCTCATCTACTGCTTTGATAGCTGTACGTTCTATTCCTGGTTCACCGTGGATACCGATACCTAATTCGATTTCGCGATCGCTCAATTCAAATGTCGGTGTTCCATTAGCTGGCACTGTACAAGATGTTAAAGCAATTCCCATACTCCGCCCATTCAGATTAACTCGGCGACATAAATTTGCTATTTGTGGCAAATCATACCCTGCCTCAGCCGCCGCGCCACAAATTTTTTCCGCTAGTATTGTTGTTCCTACACCCCGCCGTCCTTGGGTATAGAGGCTATCCTTCACTGCTACATCATCATCAATCAAAATATTTAGCGATCGAATGCCTTCACTACGGGCTAACTCTGTTGCCATCTCAAAGTTCATGACATCGCCACTGTAATTTTTGACGATGTAAAGGATACCAGAGCCTCCATCTACAAGCTTTGCTGCTTCTAGCATTTGGTCAGGAGTCGGTGAAGTGAAAACCTCACCAGGACAAGCTGCATCAAGCATTCCTTTGCCCACGAAGCCAGCGTGCATTGGTTCATGTCCACTGCCACCACCTGAAATAATTGCTACTTTACCCGGAATAGGTGCATTGGCTCGATAGACAAAAGCTGGATCGTAGTTTACTTTAATTAAATCGGAATGAGCCGCCGCCATACCTTCTAGACTTTCTCGCACAAAGTCTTCCGGCTTGTTGATCAGCTTTTTCATAATCCGTGTTTGGTTAAAAGGTTGCTAAAACTCAGGTTATAGCGCTTCTCGTTTCTATGCAATAGAGTCTGACCTCTATCTAAATCTCTCTTCTAGAAAGCTACGGTATTGCATAAGCATTGCAAGTTGATGCATAGGCATTGCAGGTTGATGCACTAGCATTGCAAGTCCATGCATTAGCATTGCAAGTCCATGCATTAGCATTGCAGGTCGACGCTTTAGCATTGCAGGTCGATGCACTAGCATTGCAAGTCGATGCATTGGCATTACAGGTCAAGATGTGCGGCAGCTTTAAAAGACTTTTGTGTACATCGTATCAGTTATGTTAGTTTTTTCCTGGGCTTTTCCATATCTCGTGAAATAGTAGGGGCGCAAGACCTTGCGCCCCTACTGCGTGGTCTTTTATCTGAAAATAGCTGTAATGTCAATCCAAAGATTCCATTAACTCAATACACTTGTGCATCTGCTGGCGCATGGTTTCCTTATCAGCATGAAACCTTCGCCCATGACCTGGTAGCACCCACTCAAAAGAGTAATTAGCTAAGTTACGCATTGATTTAGTTTGTTCTGACCAAGAATACCAGCAGGCATTGTGGAATGCAGCCAGTTGATGCAAGCTTTCTGACCAAGCGAGATGGTCGCCAGTGAAGAGAAACTTATTTTTGTAGAGTAGGACAGTTTGTCCTTTAGTGTGACCGGGAACTGGAATAATTAAGAAATCTGGAGTCAAGGCAAATGGTTCGGAACCAGTTAGCTGTATTTCTACATTGCGAGTATCCGCAGTAATATCATCAGCATGAAGGATGCGATCGCACTGAAAATGCTCGGCAAACTTTTGATGATCTGCCACATCATCCTTATGAGTTAGGTACATATAACGAATCGACCCCAGTTCTTCTAAACGCTTGACTAAAGGCGGCGTAAACCGGGGAGAATCCACCAAAATGTTACCTTCTGGAAGTTGAATTAAATAGCTAGCAGCACCATAAGATTTTTCAGAATGATAGCCGCAGTGGTAAATATTTTCTGTTACTAATATTGGAAAGCTTTGTTGAACAGTTTTGATATCTTTTGGCTTTTCAACTGTGCCAATGGAACTGGTAGGACAAGCTAAAAGTGCTTGCAGTGCAGCTAATCTTTCCGCCTCATTCGTTGGTTGATGATAAACAGCCGATTGATCGTCAACATCATAAAATACTTCAGGAGCCATCCAGCGACAGGTATCACAATCAATACAGGTAGTATCTACATAAAAATCGCCGTTGACATTTTGAGAGCGACGCTGATTTAAATGAGCCATATTAATCCTTTTGCTTCCACCAGACGCTTACTGGGGAGCGATAAACCTTATATCACTACGCTAGCAAAAGTTACTTGAGACTGTAGACACCACTAGAAGTAAATCCGCTCAAAAATATAAAGACTTGTGAAACCCAGTAAGCAGAAAATGGGAAAACTGAACATAGACACCATCTGCTTATTCCCAAATATACTTTACTGCTCTAATTCCAGTTGTTCAAATCCATTTAACTCTAATAACAAATTGTTTATCTCCTGGGAACTAGATTAATGATTCGATTCTTCTCTGAGTAGTTCTCAATTGAAATGCCAGATTTTTATGTTTTTAACAAGAACAGCGGCAAAGGTGCAACAATATGGTCTTTACTTATGTGAAAATGAACTTAGTCAAAAATCATACTCTGGGTTGATCATCTAAATGAGCAGTAATGATCAAATCAAAATTCTGTTTCTGGCAGCAGATCCCAGTAATGCTGCACGATTACGCTTGGGGCAAGAGTTGCGTGATATTCGTGAAAAACTGCAACTAGCAAAAGAGCGAGACAGATTTATTCTAGACTCCCGTGAATCTGTACGTCTGGGAGATATCAGCCAGGCTATATTCGATGTTGAACCGCAGATTGTGCATTTTTCTGGACATGGAACCAGTACGGGTGAGCTTTGTTTTGAAGATTTACTAGGAGAATACCAACCTGTACAACCCGATGCTCTAGCAGCGTTATTTGAACTAGTAGCCGATCAAATAAATTGTGTGGTGTTGAATGCTTGCTATTCCGAAGCTCAAGCAAAAGCGATCGCACAACATATTTCTTTTGTCATTGGCATGAATAAAGAAATTGGAGATCAAGCCGCGATCGCTTTTGCTGTTGGTTTTTACAAAGCATTGGCAGCAAGGCGGACGATAGATCAAGCTTACAAGTTCGGTTGTGTCGAAATTAGATTGCAAGGCATTGCAGAACATTTGACTCCAGTTCTGTACACCAAACAAAACTCAGTGTCTCCAGTCTCAGAGGTACAGCAGATAGACTCCAACAAATCAACTGGAGTAACCAATGCACAGTCAACTAGTTTAAATCTGGGGCAAAGGCAGCGAATTTTACAGGAAATCGAAAGCCTCCAGCAACAGTATGATTTATTAAGTCAGAAATTGAGCCGCCTACGGTTGGATTTAGTGATAGAATCTGGCACTGTCATCAAGTTTCAGTTAGAAAAGCAGATTGAAAATGCTGAAGCTGAAAGAACACAACTTACTCAAAGGATCGAGCAGCTAGAAAATAGCCTGCAATAAAAATAGTAGTATCTCAATAGTTGGGTATCAAAACTCATAGATGTCTTCAGTTCGGCATTTACAGCAAAAACGGGAAGAACTTCAACAACACTACGATGCGTTTAGCGAGAAGATAAAGTTGTTGCGGAATCAACACGCCATTGAAGCGGGGGCTTCAGTAGCTTTTCAACTAGACAAAGAAATTGAGCGGGTTGAGAAAGAACGCGATCGCCTCCTGAAGCAGATTCAGATTCTTGAGAGGTCTTGCAAGAGTGAGCCAATACACAGTGAACTGTTTCGCCTCAACTACATAGCACAGGTACAGTTATTCCGAGAATTTATTACAGAAAAACGTATAGGAGCTTTCTTAGTTCATGGTTCGCCAGAATATGGTCAAATCTGGTTACTGAAGCGTTTGTTACAGAAAATTCCTGAAAGTACAGTGACTTCCCCAATCCCATTTCATCTCAAACGCAGGGCACTTAGGAGTGATATTGCAGCCCTATGGAGAGAGTTAGGCCGTCAGATCGGAGTACAAAATTTTTCATCCCATGAGGAGATTGCCAGGAATGTAGTAGCTCAATTAAAAACCCAACATATCATCCTAGTTTTTCACGATCTCGATTGCATTGATGAAACCTATCTGCACGAATTAATCCGTGATTTTTGGTTGCCCCTGGTAAACTCAACCCCACAGACAATTTGCTCAAGCAACGAATTTTTTCTACTGATGTTTTTGCTTGACCAAGATGGTTGTGTCAACACTTGGAATCTTGAGTTTGCAGATCGGTTCGATCTGGTATGGAAACCCCATATTCCCATTAGGCTACCAATGATTGACACTTTATCTGAGCAAGTCTTACTTAACTGGATGGAAAATGCAATTGATGTTCTACCAATCCAGATGACTAAAAAAATTGACTATACAGTTCAGGTGATTTTAGAGAAGAGTGAAGGCATTCCAGAGCGTGTGTTTGCTGAAATTTTTGGTTTGTGTGGCTGTAACTGGCAGGAGGAAGAAACCCGGTGGTTAGAACTTTAGACGGAAAGCGGCTGAAATATATAGGTAAGGTTCAACCCCAGCCAGGAGAGCAAGACCCGGAGACGGGTCAAATCTTGTATCCTTACCTGCCGAGTGAGAAATTGGTAGAGGCTGTGAATTTAGCGATCGCCCTCGAACGCCCCTTACTATTAAAGGGAGAACCAGGATGCGGCAAGACAAAATTGGCTCGTGCTGTGGCTTATGAGTTGGGTTTACCCTATGAAGCTTGGTACATCAAATCTACCAGTCGAGCGCGGGATGGTCTTTATACTTATGATGCCGTTGGCAGGTTGCGGGATGCTCAACTTGCTGCCTCCAAAATAGATGAAGAAGCCGCAATCAAAGCAAAAAATGCTGATGACTACGTAGAGTGGGGACCGTTAGGACGTGCCTTTCGCAATGAGCAGCCAACTGTAGTTTTAATTGATGAAATAGATAAAGCTGACATTGACTTTCCTAACGATCTGCTGTTAGAGCTTGATGAGCAAAGGTTTGAAGTCACAGAAGTAAAACAAAACAGTCCGCTCAAGAAAATTCAGGCGAAAGCAACACCAATTGTTTTGATCACTAGTAACGATGAGAAAGAAAGACTTGCCTGATGCTTTCTTACGTCGTTGTTTATTTCACTATGTTAAATTCCCTGAACGTCAGCAATTAATTGATATTGTCAAAACTCGGTTTTCGGTTTCGCCTTTGGAATTGGTGGACGCAATTATTGACCGCTTTTTAGAACTGCGTGAAGAGATGCGGCGAGATAAGGGCGAAGCTGGTAAAAAGGTCAGTACCAGCGAACTGATGGATTGGGTGCGGATTCTTAATCATCAAGATGATGAAATTCTCAGCAAGTTAAAAACAGAACTCTTGTATCCTGGGGTGTTGCTGAAGAGTTGGGATGATTACCGCCGCTATGGTGAACAGATGCGATCGCAGCCAGAAGTATGAAAATAGAAGCTCTCCACGAAGAACTACCACTGCTTGAGCTTTTTACACAACTGCGCGAGGCAGGTTTACCCTTGGGTATCGATGAATACCGCCTTGTTTTGACAGCTTTACAAGAAGGCTTTGGCACGACTGACCAAGAAGCGTTAGCAGAACTGTGCCGTACCTTGTGGGTAAAATCCCAGGATGAAGAACACCTCTTCAACTATCACTTTCAACAAGTAATAACAGAACCTTATCCTGTAAGACCTTTTGTCAGGAAGGAAGAAGAGAAAACATCTTCCAGAATGCAAGAAGCGGTAGAAAGTGACGATAATTATTCACCTGATTTGCTCAATACAACACCGACCACTGTACCCGTTTCATCGGAATTAATGGAAGTACAGGATGAGATGCAAGTGGCTGAAGCAGTACAGATTACTACTCAAAAAAATGAGGAAATTACTGTTAATCGCTTTACCGAAACCGATGAGTATTTTCCAGTGACGCGGCGACAGATGAAACAAAGCTGGCGGCATTTACGCCGAATGGTACGCCAAGGTTTGCCCACAAAGTTAGACATAGAGGCAACTATTGAGCAATTGGTACGGCAGGGGGTTTTGCTAGAGCCTGTACTGATGCCCAGTCGGGTAAATAGAACTGAACTACTTTTGCTGATTGATCATAAGGGATCGATGGTTCCCTTTCACGCACTATCCCAGCGATTAGCCCAGACAGCATTACGAGGCGGACGCTTAGGAAAAGCTAGTATTTACTACTTTCACAATTGCCCAACCAAGTATCTTTACCATGACCAGACGCGCCAAAAAGCCGAACCTGTCACAGATTTTCTAGCTCAGTTGCGCCCAGACCGTTCCGCTGTATTAATTTTTAGTGATGGGGGTGCAGCACGCGGCGGTTTTAGTCTGGAACGGCTGGAGTTAACCCAAAAATTTTTAGACCAGTTGAAACAGCGATCGCGTTATATTGCATGGCTGAATCCAATGGCAACAGAGCGCTGGTTTGGCACAACAGCAGGAGAAATTGTCCGTTTAGTGCCGATGTTTGAAGTTAGCCGACAGGGTTTTGATGGTGCGATCGATGTGTTGCAGGGTCGGGGGATCAATGCACAATTAAGGTACTGACTGTAATCAATTTAACTCGGAGTATTTTAAGGGTAGAGGTATGAAGCCAGAAGTTGCTAGTCGTAGAATTGAGTCTTTTGGTCAACGCTTTGGGGAAACGCACCTCTACCTGGCTTACCATGCTGCTTTTCCGTTAGCCCTCACACCAGATTTGCTTTACCGCTTGTGGGCCAATTTTCAACAAGATATTAATCATGAAGTACTAAATATCCCTTGGATGGCTGTGGCTGATTTACTACTTTCTAGCCTTTGTGATGAGGTGGGACATGAACTCTATGAGATGGATACAGCAGTACGAAATGCTTTGTTGAAAGAGTTGAGGGAGAATCCTCGTTTTGGCGAAAAGCGGATTAATGAATTGTCTGATTTTTTGCTTACCTATGTACGGCAACAACTTGATAGCTACGACCCGGATATTCGTGATTTTGCTCAGGCTCAGAAGTGGACAGCGTTAGCCTATACGCGACCAAGTGAGGCAGCGAGGGATTTAGCATCAGTTCTTGCAAGGTTGAAGTTAGAGGAAAAGGCAGAGTGGGTTCGTATGGCATTGCTGGTGGAAACTTTTGCAGAGCCATTAGCAGAATTCCAACCTCTACTAATTTATGCTCGTGGGATGGCAAACTTTGTCTGTGGTTATCAAGAACGTGCGACAACAGAGATTACAGGGTTACTAGCAAACCAGGAGCCTCAATTACAGATTGCAGGAGTAAACCTGCCAATTCCTGAACAGATAGCTAATTCTTTTGAGGAAGTTAGGTCTATTAATCAGTTCTCAACTAACTTGACTTCTTCACAATTACCCAGTACTGTTCGCATTTTAGCTGTGGATGATGTAGCAGATAATCTCATCCTAATCCAAACAGTTTTAGAAAGTGAGGGGTATCAGATAGATTTAGCAGCAGATGGTACAACAGCTTTATCATTAGTTAAAGAATCTCCACCTGATTTAATTATCCTAGATGTAAAAATGCCAGAAATGGACGGTTATGAGGTTACACGCCGCATCCGCAATAACCATAATCTTCCCTACATTCCGATTCTACTCATCTCAGCATATTTTGAAGCTAGTGTTGTACAAGGCTTAGATATTGGAGCAAACGATTTTATTCGTAAACCTATTGATGTAGATGAGCTACTAGCAAGGGTGCGCTCGTTGTTGCGGCTAAAAAAAATGATTGGTAAAAGTGACAAAATCGAGGATACAGTTGAGTCTACTTTCTACAATATACAAAACAATCCTCTTAGCAATCCGCTTTTTATTAGTACTTATAATAATGAAATCAAAGATATTAAAGTTAAGGTTAGACTCTACAATCTAGCAAAAGAACTCAATGTAGACAGCCGAGATATAATGACAATATGTAAGTCTCTTGGAATTGAAGTCAAAAGCCATAGCAGCACTATTTCTAACACAGATGTTCAGCGAATTCGTGCTGCTTTTAGCAACTATTTGAAAGCTTTTGCACAATCTTTTCCTACTGAACCTATTACAGAAACAGAAACCCTAAAGGATTCACTCATCTCTCAAAATGGATTAAATTGCTCTCTGTTAGGTGAGCTTCTTACAATAAAAAATGGCAAGAAGCTGATCAAGAAACCGCACGATTAATTATTTCGATTGCTGCCGCAGAGAGACAAGGTTGGCTTGGTGTAGAGGAGTTGAAAAATTTTTCCTGTCAAAATTTACGAACAATTGATCAGCTTTGGGTAAAATACAGTAATGGGAATTTTGGTTTTAGTGTGCAGCAAACTATATGGGAAAGTATTGGATTCGCTAACAACGTTAGAGACTATTCTATGTGGTGGAATTTTGGTAATCTCGTAGGATGGCGTGTAAAAGATAGATGGCTACCCTACGAACGAATACAATTTACAGCCCAAGCTCCCAAAGGACATCTGCCATTTTTTAGAGCATGGATAGGAATGAGAAAAACAGGGCTTGTACATTCAATGCATCAAGTCAATCGTTTTCATGCATTTATGTATAGGTGCGCGTTTTGTCACCTGACTCAATAATAGTTACTATCCTTACAACTAAATAAAAAACAACTCGCTGGTAGGGCTAAAACTGCTTATGTGGAAAATTTTATAATTTATAGAAAAATAAAAATTGTTGATTTTTGAATATATTTGAAAATGCGATCGCGCCCCTTTACCAAACGCGATCGCTAAATTTTCCATCCCCTAACCAATAAAATGCAGATGATTACTCACCGCACTAATTAAATTATGGGTAACGGGAAGACTATCAACTACCATCCCCAGACACAACAGCATCATGTAGGAGATGGAAAAAAGAAACAACTCTTTAGCGACAGCGCGATCCTCTGGATTTTGCAATAAACGCCAAGATTTGTGGATAAATAATCCTCCCAGAATTAGGGCGATCGCAGCATAAAGAATTCCACTCGCGCCCAAGGGATATACCAATAACACGGTTGCAAACACTGTTACCAGCGTGTAGTACCAAATCTGCTTTACAGTTGCCGTAGTACCTTCAATCACAGGTAACATTGGTATCCCAACTTTTGCGTAGTCATCTTTAATCATCAGAGCTAAAGCCCAGAAATGGGGTGGTGTCCACAAGAAGACGATGGCAAAAATCAGCCATGCTGACCAGCTTAATGTCCCCGTGACAGCAGCCCAACCCACTAAAGCCGGAATTGCCCCAGCCGCACCACCAACAACGATATTCTGAGGGGTGTGGCGTTTTAGCCAGTGGGTATAGACCAAAATATAAAAGACGATGCCAGAGAAAGCTAGCAGCGCGGCTAACAGATTGGCAAATACTGCCAAGAGTGTAAAGGAAATCGTCGCTAGTGCGATCGCAAAAATTAGAGCATCGCGCGGCTGCACCTTACCCGAAGGTATCGGACGATGGCGCGTCCGCTCCATGTCATAATCAATATCCCGGTCATAGACACAATTAATCGTCTGGGCGCTTGCAGCAGCCAAAGTGCCACCAGTGAGAGTTACTAGCAACAGCAATGGGTCTACTTCTCCCTTAGCGGCAATCCACATACTCCCAGCTGTGGTAATCAAAAGCAACGGAATAATCCGAGGCTTGGTTAGCTGGTAGTAACTTTGAATTACCTGTAAAAATGTTTCGTGGTGGCGAGAGACATTAGTCTCAATCATTTTGGCTCTGATTCCTTATTTTTCAACAACTTATATGCAGCCCCCGCTCAAGGTGGCTCTTTCAGGCAAATGAAACACAGATTTTCTGCACCTGCGTGGGTCGCAATACTCGCCGTTGCGGCCATAATTTAGTGCTGAGTTAGGAGAGACGCGATTAATTGCGTCTGTTGTACAGGAGTTAGGAGTTAGAAATTCTTACTTCCGCTACTCCCCCTGTTCCCTCACTCCATACTCAGCAGTCATTGCTCAACACTGTGATGTCGCGGCTAGTAGCCCAGTCACGCAGTGCGAGAACTGTAAAAGCCACCAAAGTACCCAGCAAAGCAGCTCCTATAGCTTGATGAGAGACGGTGAGAGGCTCAACTTGGAGGTGTAATTTGAAAGTGGCGAATCCCAACAAGATTTGTAAGGTTAACAACCCACCAGCTATATTTGCCAGTCGCCGTAAGGCTGGATGTAGTGCTGGTGTCCGCCAACAGATAAATACCATTGCCAAGGTTGCCACTGTTGGCGGCACCAAACCAGCAATATGGCTGTACATTACCGTACAAAGTTGAGAACCGCCGAGGCATTGGTGTAGCGCCCAGCGAGAGCCTACCAAAGCACCTAGCAGACTTTGCAGGTAAACCAGAACAGCAGCAGTTAAACCGACCCAAGGCAACTTACCAACGGTTCCAGTTCCCTGATAGGGAGTGAGTGCCGTGCCGATAATCAGGAGGGTGCTAAAAAATAACAGCGCCGTTCCTAAGTGAGCGGTAACGATATCAAACCGCAACAGTTCGGTAACGGTGAGTCCTCCCAAGATGCCTTGGAAGACAATTAAAAACAGGGCGAATGTGGATGCCCAAGGCAGCCATCTGGGTAAGAAACGACGATGCCACCAGGACAAACCGAAGAGTGCGATCGCGCTTACACCAATTAAAGCCGCATCCAATCGGTGAAACCACTCCAGGAACACCTGAAGATTCATTTGCTTGGCTGGCACCAGTTCGCCATAGCATAAGGGCCAGTCTGGGCAAGCAAGTCCAGCATTCATCACGCGGGTGGCGCTGCCTATTGCCATCAAAATTAAGGTGGCTATGCATATTTTCCACACCAAGCGACGAATCATTTCCTTGGGCTTTTGCTGCTGAAGAGCCGCTTCATTTTGTTGTAGGACAAATTCGCTCATTAACGATACCTTCTGCCCGCTCTTGGTGGATCTGTTAAAATTTTCAATTTTCTTTTAGCGTCCTATCTCCACCCTAGCGTATAGGCTAAGGGTTTATAGATTAGCACTCACTTATACTTTGAATCACTCCAGAAAGGTTTTACCTGAAGCTTTAGGTATTTTTCAAGATGTCAGAAATGGATTAATCATAATTAATTTAAGCATTCTAAATTTTTCCTTAAACTTTTTCACTGATTTGAATCTATTTTTGGCGTTGTATGATAGTAAACTCCTACTCAAAATTACTAAAATAGCTAAAAAAATTAATAAAAATTTCAGACCTTTGTCCCCCATGTCTGACAGCCTAGACTACCTTAGTAAGTGAGTAGCTTCGAGATAACATAGTAAATTCAATTAAGTAAGCCGTGAAGATTCCAACTTCCATCTGGACATTACTCATTGGCATCGTGCTAACGCTAGCCAGCTTTTGGTACGGTCAAAATCACGGTCTGTTGCCAGCAGCCGCCACTGATGAAGCCGTCTTGGTGGATGGTCTGTTCAACGCGATGATGATCGTTTCTACAGGGATATTTCTGCTCGTTGAAGGTATTTTAATTTACTCTGCATTTAGATATCGTCAGCGTGCAGGTGACAATAAAGACGGTCCACCAGTTGAAGGCAATATACCTCTAGAAATTCTCTGGACGGCGATCCCAGCAATTATCGTTATCGGTATTTCGGTTTACAGCTTTGATGTCTACAACGAAATCGGTGGCTTTGATCCCCATGCTATTCATGAAGCGCCGATGATGAATCAGGAGTCAATGGCAATGCCTGGAAGTGCGATGGCGGCAACTTTAAGCGATACTCCTCCTAGCACCGAACCCAACCTCAATCAAGAAAAATCTGATGAGGCAATGCAAGATCCAGCTACGGCAGCAGTTCGTAATGCTGACCAAATTCCCCAACTGCGGAATGCCCCAGGTGTAGGTAGTGTTGCTCCGACAATTGGGGGAACTCCTGATAAAGCAGGTAAACCAGCTGAATTACAAGTCAACGTCACTGGTCTACAATATGCCTGGATTTTCACTTATCCTGAAACTGGTATAACTACAGGTGAAATGCACGTCCCCATCGGGCGAGAAGTGCAAATCAGTATGACCGCCAACGATGTCATTCATGCCTTCTGGGTGCCAGAGTTCCGCCTGAAACAAGATGCGATTCCTGGTAGGCAAAGCGAGATTCGCTTCACCCCCCAAAAAGCAGGAGATTATACCCTGATCTGTGCTGAACTTTGTGGCCCCTACCACGGTGCAATGAGAGCGCCAGTAGTTGTTGAGCCACAAGAAGCCTTTGATAAATGGATGCAAGAACAGCTAGTTGCCAGCAAAGAAACGCTAAATCAAGCCATTGCTGTTAACCCTGCCGATCTATCCCCAAATGAATTTCTTGCTCCTTACACCAAGGATATGGGAATTAAACCAGAAATTCTGCATCAAGTTCACCATTAATCAATATGTTATTTAGTCAAAATCCAATGACTAATGACTAATGACTAATGACCAATGACTAATGACTATGACACAAGCTCAGTTGCAAGAAACTGCCAATATCCCCGCCCTTAGTGAGGAGCCGGGGATCAGAAAATGGCAAGACTACTTTGGCTTCAACACCGACCATAAGGTGATTGGGATTCAATACCTAGTCACTACGTTCATTTTCTACTGCATTGGTGGGGTGATGGCTGACTTGGTTCGTACAGAACTGCGAACCCCAGAAGTCGATTTTGTCACCCCTGAAGTCTACAACAGCTTATTTACGCTGCACGCCACAATTATGATTTTCTTGTGGATCGTGCCAGCTGGTGCGGGTTTTGCTAACTTCCTCATCCCCTTAATGATTGGGGCAAAGGATATGGCATTTCCGCGCTTGAATGCTGTTGCCTTTTGGATGATTCCCCCTGCGGGTTTATTGTTGATCGCTAGTTTAGTGGTAGGCGATGCACCAGATGCAGGTTGGACTTCTTACCCTCCCCTGAGCTTGGTAACAGGTCAAGTCGGTGAGGGAATTTGGATTATGAGCGTCCTTTTACTAGGTACATCATCGATTTTAGGGGCAATCAATTTCTTGGTGACATTGCTCAAGATGCGTATCCCTGGTATGGGGGTTCATCAAATGCCCTTGTTCTGCTGGGCGATGTTTGCTACCTCGGCGCTGACTTTGGTATCTACGCCAGTGTTAGCAGCAGGTTTGATTCTGCTTGCCTTTGACTTAATTGCCGGTACAACATTTTTTAACCCAACTGGCGGTGGTGACCCTGTAGTTTACCAACACATGTTCTGGTTTTACTCCCACCCAGCGGTTTACATTATGATTTTGCCCTTCTTTGGCGCAATTTCAGAAATTATCCCCGTCCATTCCCGCAAGCCGATTTTTGGCTATAAAGCGATCGCTTATTCGTCTCTTGCCATTAGCTTTCTGGGGCTAATTGTTTGGGCGCACCACATGTTTACCAGCGGTATCCCCGGTTGGTTGCGGATGTTCTTCATGATCACCACCATGATCATTGCCGTACCCACAGGGATTAAAATTTTCAGCTGGTTAGCAACCATGTGGGGTGGAAAAATCCGGCTTAACACTGCCATGCTATTTGCCATCGGCTTTGTTGGCACCTTTGTGATTGGTGGGATCAGTGGCGTGATGTTGGCAGCAGTGCCCTTTGATATTCACGTTCACGACACCTATTTTGTGGTGGCACACTTGCACTACGTGCTATTTGGTGGTAGTGTTCTCGGCATTTATGCGGCGATTTACCACTGGTTCCCGAAAATGACGGGACGGATGGTGAACGAATTTTGGGGTAAGGTTCACTTTGCCTTAACAATAGTGGGTCTAAACATGACCTTCTTACCAATGCACAAGCTGGGATTAATGGGCATGAACCGCCGTATTGCCCAGTATGACCCCAAATTTACCTTTCTCAACGAAATCTGCACTTATGGCGCTTACATACTAGCAGTTTCGACATTCCCCTTCATCATCAATGCGATTTGGAGTTGGTTATACGGCGAGAAAGCTGGTAATAATCCTTGGAGAGCATTGACCTTAGAATGGATGACTACATCACCACCTGCGATCGAGAATTTTGATCAAACCCCAGTATTGGCCACAGGCCCCTACGACTACGGTTTGGAAAATGCTAATGAAGGTGTACCTTTATCCGATCCCAATCCAGTCTTATCTGCTGGGCCTAATTCAGTTTTACGCGCCGACCCAGACGAACCATACCCAACAATTGAGTCTGAGTTAGAAAAGCGTTAATCACATTTAGGGATTGGGCATTGGGGATGGGGCATTGGGTATGAGGAATAAGGCAAGGGCTAAGAGTTAATGCTCATTCATCATTTCTTCCACAGCTTCCCTAGCTTCTCCAGATCCCTGCTCTGTGCTCCCTTGCTTTTTCCCAATCTCCAATCCCTCTCCCTAACCTGTCCTTTAAATATTTAAAATTCATGCAAAGTCAAACTATTGACCCAGCTAAAACCGAACTCAATCATCACCATACGGCGGAAGCATCTGTTGGTCATCACGAAGAACATCCAGACCATCGTATGTTTGGGCTAGTTGTCTTCCTGATTGCTGAAGGGATGATTTTTATGGGGCTATTCGGAGCCTACTTGGCTTTCCGTGCTACCTTACCTGCATGGCCGCCAGCAGGTACCCCAGAGTTAGAACTATTGCTACCTGGAGTCAACACCATCAATCTAATTTCTAGTAGTTTTGTCATGCACAATGCTGACACTGCTATCAAAAAGAACGATGCGCGGGGTGCCCAGATTTGGTTAGCAATTACTGCTGCAATGGGTGCTATTTTCTTGGTGGGTCAAGTATATGAATATACCCATTTAGAATTTGGTTTGACTACCAATTTATTTGCTAGTGCATTTTACGTTTTGACTGGTTTCCACGGATTGCACGTTACTATTGGCGTTTTGGCTATTGTTGCCGTGTTGTGGCGATCGCGCCTTCCGGGCCACTATAGTAACGAAAAGCACTTTGGCATTGAAGCAGCCGAAATCTACTGGCACTTCGTTGACGTGATTTGGATTATTTTGTTCGGATTACTCTATCTGCTGTGAGTATTAATTATTTAGTTGTTTACTCCACGCGAACAACTTAATAGGCCCCCAATAGGGGGCTTTTTTAATTAATAGTTTTATTTTTTACTTAGTAAGGTTTATAGAAAATATACTAAAACAAGCTTAAACTACTCCCAATACTGCTCGTTTAAAAATTTTAAACTGGAATTTGGTTTGGGGAAAAGGTTACTGGGTTGGGGTTAAAGGTTTTTTCTTTCCCCTTTCCCATTCCCTTTTCCCCTTAACCGACAAGTATTGAAACTACTCCTACTATTACTCTTTTAAATGCAACTGACTTATTGCAAGTAGCATATAGGACTCATATTTGATTTTTGAAAAGAACTTCGTACTCAAAAAGCCTTCTTTCCCATTGCGTCTTGGCTACCCACACAAGTAAGTATGGCTACGCCATACTGCGCGAACAAAACCTATTGAATAACCAGTTAATATGCTGTAATTTGATACGTAAAAGATAGGCTAAACCAATAAATAAAGTTTGCAAATTTACACAGGTTGAATTCCAGTACCTATGCAAACAATAGTCAAAACCATGATTTTCAGTTAGTGATTGTTTGAAAAGTGTTTTACTGTGACTTTGGCACTTTAGAGGAATCTAAAACTTTTGATACCGACAAAAGACTTTTCAAACATCCTCTTAGAGGCAATTCATGGATTGTCACTGCGGTCTATACTTTGACATAAGTAATTTTTTATCGCGCGAAACAAGGATTATCAGGACTAAAATCCTTACTACAAACTTAATTTATTTACGCCTAGCTACTCAGTAATGACTAAAACTTGGTAACAAAATTGTGAAATACACTCTAAGCATGTCTGTGTTTTTAAACTTTACTCTATAAGATTTTGTCAGTAATCAGACCCAAAGTTAAAATAAATAAATCTCCTAACTACTGAATGTTGCCTTCTGGCTACAGTTATAAATACTGGGGACTAGTGTTAAATTTACTTAAGTGATAAAATTATTGAACTATTCCAAAAATAAATTTTATATTAAGATATCTTGTAATAGGTATTAAATTAACCAAATCAAGGAGCTAGCCATAAAAATGCTCCAAAGGATAGTTTGCCTGAAAAGGTAACTGCCTCAAATACTAACAAATATAGCGGCAGGTATTCATAACCTCACCCAAGCTCTGAATGGTCAGTAAATTAACAAGTAGTATACGCCACATGAGCCAGAACCCTCTAGTTAGAAAAAAACTTCGGAGTCGCTTTGAGACTGTCAAACTCTTGGAAAGCGGAGATTCTGGTAATACTTACTTGTTAGCAGGTGCTAGACGTAACATGCATCAATACTCTCTCACCAGAAAAACACTTCGGAATCGCTTTGAAATTATCAAGCACTTAGGAAGCGGAGGCTCTGGTGATACATACTTAGCCGTAGACCTAGATTTACCAGGACAACCCCATTGTGTGGTCAAACATTTCCAACCAAAAGATTCCAATCCTGCTGTTCTACCCATCGCTAAAAAGTTATTTGATCGAGAAGCAGAAGTTTTATACCAGCTAGGCAACGATCACGATCAAATTCCTAGACTGTTTGCCCATTTTGATGAAGATGGAGATTTCTATTTAGTCCAAGAGTTTATTGATGGTCATGCGTTAACCCAAGAAATTGTCTCAGGTCAGCGTCTGAGCGAGAGTGTAGTCTTAAGTTTATTAAAAGACATTTTGGAAGTGCTGGCATTCGTCCATCAAAATAACATTATTCATCGGGATATTAAGCCCCAAAATTTAATGCGGCGGCGCTCCGATCGGAAGATTGTGCTAATTGACTTTGGGAGTATTAAGAAAATTGGTGCTTTGGGAGCAGGTTTAACTATTGCTGTTGGGACTCCTGGTTATATGCCAAGCGAACAGGCTAAAGGAAAACCAAAACTTTGCAGCGATATCTATGCAGTAGGGATGATAGGCATTCAAGCTTTGACAGGTTTAATCCCTGAGCAAATAAAAGAAGATCCCAATACTGGAGAAGTTCTCTGGCGCGATCAGGTACAGGTAAGTGATGCTCTTGCAAATATTTTAGATACAATGGTTCGCGATCGCTACAACCAGCGTTATCAGTCTGCTACAGAAGCTTTGCAAGCACTTAATTCTGCTCTGCTGTTGCCACAGTCATCAGAATCTGCTGGCATCAACCAAAATTCTGATGATACCTATTTGCTAAATTATAGAAACTTTGTTTTGCTTCTAGGAATAGGGCTTGGTGCTACCACTAGTTTTATAGTACTAATTTTAATCTATACATTTATTAATACAAGTGCATCGTCTCCAAACAAACCTACTCAATTAAATAATTTTATAGAAAAATTCGTTGAGCAACGATTTACTAATGCCAATGTGAATAGCCTAACAGCCAAATCAGTAGCTAAAAAAGGAGTCTGCAAAAACAATTGCAGCATTGCAAAGACTACTAAAAAGCAAATCAAATCTCATGATAGCAGTCCACTTTGATTTCTGTTCGCGCAGCGTGCTGTAGCGTAAGTGCGGTAGGTCTAGCTTCGCTAAAATCAAAGATGAGTCCATACATTAGAAAAAGTTAATCATCTAGCAGCAATCATAAAAATACCTATTAACTAGCTATTACGTATTTAATTTAAATCTAAATATTCTAAAAATTATTCTACGATGAATACTTATAAATTCCTGTAAGATCAATACAATAAACAACACTTAAAAATATGGACAATACAAATCAAAAAAAAGCTTTAATTAACAGCGAAATCTCCCTCTTTCTTAGAGGTTTGATTATTGGTAAAGTGCTGACACTTATGGTTATTGGTGGGCTGCTTTGGTGGTTACTAAAGCCGAATTTATTGTCCCGTAACAGCGTTAACTCTTCTTCTAATCAAAGTTACAAGACCGTCTCTAATACTGCATCTAGTTTTCAGACAGTTGCAGATGTCCCCACTGCCTCATTTAACTACGGAGGAAGTACAGCTTGGGCATCTATTCGGCAATTGGTAGATTCTCAGATTCAGAGCGATCGCCCGGAACTACAATTACGTTATGTAGACCCTGTTAATGCTAGCCCTGGTTCTAGCTCAGGTATTAGGATGTTACTTGATGGGAAACTAGATTTTGCTCAGTCTTCTCGTCCCCTCACAGATGAAGAACAAGCTATAGCAAAAGCGCAAGGCTTCACCCTTGAGCAACGTCAGGTAGGTATAGATGGAATAGCAGTGGTAGTCAACCCATCACTCAATGTCCCAGGTTTAACTGTAGACCAATTGCAGCAGATTTATTTGGGGAAAATTACTAACTGGAATCAAGTAGGTGGGCCCAACCTACCCATCACACCTTTATCTCAACGACCAAAGGACGCAGATACAGTAATATTCCCTAGCAACAGCGACTTGAAGGGGCAAGCACTTGGCTCGAATGTGCAATATGTCTACTCTACTACAGAGGCAGTGCGCCAACTCAGTAAAATCCCTGGTGGTGTGTATTATGGTTCTGCCCGTTCGGTAGTGCCTCAATGTAGTGTGAAGGCTTTGCCATTGGGTCAGACTGCTGGTCAATTAATTCCCCCCTATCGGGAACCTATGGTGTCGTCTGAGCAATGTCCGCGTCAGCGCAATCAGCTAAATACTGAAGCTATCAAAAATGGCAGCTATCCGATGATTGCTAATTTGTTTGTGATTATTAAGCAGAATAAAGGTCGGGAACAGCAGATTGGGGATGCATACACCAAACTTTTATTAACTGACCAGGGACAAAGAGCAATTGAGCAAGCTGGTTTCGTCAGTGTTGACTAGTAGATTTGGATGACAATTAAGCCTCCTTCCCCAAGAACCCCGACTTCTTAAAGAAGTCGGGGTTCTTATAGAAGCTCTGAGTTGGAAATATTTACATTTACTCGACAGCATAAGAAGTAAATTGGCGTTTAAAAGGAGAATGAAACCCAATCACAATATCAGAATGGGGTACACCTAACTCAACCAATCGTTCAGCAACAGACTCTTCTGTACCATTATACTGAATCCATATTTTCTCATTTTGAATATCAAAATGCATGACCGGGCCAAACACCCGCTTATCTCCTTGCCAGCCAACATAAGCTAGTTGATAATGGTCATTTTCATTGTCTAAAATTAATTGTGAATTTACTGTATCGGTATTAGATGCTATTTGTTGATGTTCGCTCAATACTTGTTTGATAAGTTGTCGATAGCGTTCTATTTTATCCATAGTCGAATTTCCTCACATCTTGGGTCGTAAACTATCAACTTAACTTGGTAACGATGAAGAGCGCGTTGGACAAAAGAAAGTTGAAAAAAGTCTTGATATGTTTCAATAGGAACTGCTAGGTAAAGCGCTCTGTCTGCTTCTTGTTCTTCAATGGCTTGGCTAATTTAGATATTGTCCTAGTGCAGTATGAAATTCACTGATATCTGAATCTGCAATAAAACTCTTAATTTCAACAGCTATTTTCTCTGTATTACGTTCTGCGGCAATGGCATTTTCAGCCGCTAAGTCTATTTGTAGTTTAATTGCTTCACTAATACGAATTGTAAAAGGATCGTGAGTAATTATCCACCCATCCTTAATTAATGCTTTTTTAACCTGTTGATGAAAAACATCTTTAGCCATGTTGCTATCTCTAGATTAGGCCAGATTAACCTAAAATGATATTGTTGCTCTATGCAATGCGTTCCCCAAAGGGGTTGTCGTTCGTGCAGCGTGTCGTAGACAAGACATCGCACTCTCCATTATTCTGCATTGCTGTGGCAAGTTTTTCTAGATTTTGACTAATAGAGACACTACGGTGATGATTTACACCCCAGACTTGCTCACAAATATCTAAAGCTTGCAAATAAAGCGGTTCTGCTTCACCGTAACGTCCAGTTGCACGATAAATTTCTGCCAAATTATTGAGACTTTCGGCAACATTGGGATGATTTTCTCCCAATAGGTGCTTATCAAGTTCTAAGGCTTTTATACATAAAGATTCGGCTTCATTGTAGCGTCCTTGCTCCCTGTACATATAACCAAGAGCATAGATAGTATCTGCTAAAAGTGGATGCGCCTTTTGCAATACACGCTGCTTCAGTTCCAAGGATTCTAAAAACAAAGATTCTGCTCGATCGTAGCGTCCTTGAGCGCGGTATATCAATCCTAAATTGTGCAAATCTGTTGCAACATCAGGATTCTCTTCTCCCAAAAATCGCTTATCTAATTCTATTGCTTGTTGCGACAATGGTTCAGCTTCAGTATAACGTCCTTGATGATAATAAAGTAGCGCTAAATTATTCAGTATAAGAGCGAAAGAAAGATGATTTTCACCAACCAAACGTTTTTCAAGTTCTAATGATTGCAGATACAGAGGTTCTGCTTCGTCATAACGTCCTTGCTCATCATATAGTAATGCCAAATTGTTCAGACTGACGGCGACATCCGCATGGTTTTCTCCCCACAAGCGTTTCCTCAGTTCCAAAGCTTGTTGATATAGGAGTTCCGCTTTAGCATATTGTCCAGTAGATTTGTAAAGTCCCGCCAAATTATTCAGGCTAGTAGCAAAAGAAGGATGATTGTCTCCTAGCAGGCGTTTCCTTAGTTCTAAAGCTTGTTTATATAAGGGTTCGGCTTCGCTGTACTGTCCTGTTGCACGATATATTCCAGCTAAATTGTTGAGACTATTAGCTAAATCTATCTGCAAACCTAATTCATTTTGTAGCTCACTCGCCTGTCGCCAATATTTAATTGCTAATTCCTGTTCTTCTTGATAATTTTGAGATTCACCCCGATCTAATCTGCTGTGGTAAATATCGCCCAATCTTGAGTATAAAGTAGCCAATGTAGGGTCTTTAGTTCCCCGTTCTTGTTCTATTTTCTCGATTAGTTTTTGCAAATCTTGAATAGGCAAGAAAAAGGGGTTATTTTCATTAGTATCTGTGCTAGCTAATTCTGTGTCTCGAAAAACAAAGCGGATATTTTCTAATTCTTTACCAGGAATAGCATTTGTCTTTTGAGATTCAAACCGAAATACACCATTACGCCAACTCCAAAAATCAGGAGCTTTTTTAATTAGGTTGACTAAAATTTGATTAGTTACCCAAAGCACGATCGCAAATGGAAATTCGCGCAATCCTTCCCTTGTCCACTGTAAGTAACCAAAAAACTTTTCCTGTTCCGATTGCTCATTTCCCAACCTGAGAAAATAAAGTTGTTCAGCACCCGTCACAGTGATTACCGCCGGATTCTGCTGACGGAGATATTCTTCTTGTTGTACCAGTTGGTTAAGAGCAGCTTTTAGGCTCGGTTCCTGACGTGCTAAAGTCGCTCGATATGGATGGAAAGCAGGTTGTAGTTCAGCTTCATATTGAGCAATAATTTCATCGCGAAAGCTAGCATCATCGCAAACTGCAATCAGTAAGTTTAAGCCTCGTTTTTGAGCTTCAATAGAAACAATTAAATCATCATACGCATCCTGATTTTCTCCTTCATCAAATAATTCTTCATTTAACATTAATGGCTCCCTGTCTTTTCAAGCTTTCGATAATAATTGGATGAACATCATACCAAGTTTCATCAGTGCGATATTCTAGAACATACAGCCCATGTAACAAATCTAAAAACTCCGCTTGTTTCGGGTCATTGGGCATAAATTGTTCATAAACACTCTGCAAAATATCGATATCAGTTTTTCCTAAGCGTATCGAAAAATCATTGCGTATTTTATTGATTGCTTGCAGAAGAATTTTATCATCAATAATAACTTCGGCTGAGGGGTTTCGCCGGATAGTCCGCAAACAAATGCGGCAACATTCTTTAGAAATCCGAATTAACTCTCGCAATACGCCACCACTGTAAATCACAATTTTTTCAGCAGTTTCTGCTGCGATTAATTCATTGGGAATCCGCTTTTGTAAAACTTCACCAAGAATCTTTGTTGCTTCCCGGCGAGGTTGGGCATTAGGGAAGCGATTTTTACCTTTATCAAATATTTTTAAGACAGGCATTGCTACAACTTGATCGTTGGTTTCAGTAGCAATTATTGTGCTGATAAATGTTTCCCGAAGGACTGCGATCGGAATAGTGTAAATAATTTGAAAGTTTGGTTGACAAAGAGCTTTAATGTTATCTCGATAAATTTCGTTAACTCTTCCTAAGTCAAGTTTGTCTAAATCATCAATAATTACTAAAACGTTTTGTTTAGTTGCAGCTTGAATTAGAGCAGCTATTTCGTTAATCCTTGCAACTAAATCTGATAACTTGCGTTCAAACTCTTGCTTAATTTCATCTCGAACGCTAGCATCAGCTTTTAATTTAGAGCTAATCAACTTTAAGAGGTCAAAACCTATACTAACTTCTGCTTGTAAATTAGATTCTTCAGTGCGAGTGCGGGTAGCAAACCACTTATAAAGAGCTTCTTTAGTAGATTGCGGGATATCA
Source organism: Nostoc punctiforme PCC 73102 (assembly GCF_000020025.1). Taxonomy (GTDB): domain Bacteria; phylum Cyanobacteriota; class Cyanobacteriia; order Cyanobacteriales; family Nostocaceae; genus Nostoc; species Nostoc punctiforme. The sequence goes on from NC_010628.1 coordinate 6,845,171, forward strand.
ACTTTGCGTGCTTCTGCCTCTGTCATTAAATTAACTGCGATCGCAAACAGTATATTAATATGATTAACAGCCGACATTTCAATTTTATCGGCAATAGAAAACAGAACTACAAAATATTTATCTTGAATTTGTCGGCTAAATTCAGCTAATAAAGTAGACTTACCACATCCGCGATGTCCTGTAAAGACAATTTTGCCATCTCCATTAGGACTATCTTCCACTAATTGGTTCAGGTCTGCAATCAAATCATCACCATATTCGACTCGAAATCTTTCCATTTCATTCCGTTCCATCAACGGAAATAGTTCGAGATTACTGTATGCTTCTTGAAAGGAGTTTAATAAGTCTTCAGACATTGGATAGTGCCGTAAACGTGCTAACTATTCATATAATGGCTCATGATTTTTGAAGCACAAGTTCAGGCAATGTCTAGGATAGAGTATGCCTACATAACTTCTCAAATTCCGTTAATCAATAACTACTAGGTGAGTGGTATGTTATGTCTTAAAAAGAGATGCCATAATTCTCAAATTTCAACCTATAAATGAGTAACAGAGGTCAATAATCAATCAGACTGAATGATAGATTATACATTCGATAATTCCGACTGAATGATAGATTATACAGACAAAATAGTAAAAGCTACTTAACAGATAAATAAAATAAAATTTTCAGTTATAAAAATAAATTTTTAGTGTGCTTCGTCTCATCCCTCTCTAGCCGATGCGATGGTAGCTGTTGTTACTATTAGTTAGTAGTCTGTTAAAGAATAATTGACGAGTACATTCTTTGTAGAGACGGCGATTTATCGCGTCTCTCTAACGTGTCAATTTTTTAGACGCGATAAATCGCGTCTCTACATGAGATAAAGCTCCGCGACTTCAAAATTAGCTTTTGCGACTTCAAAATTAGCTTTTGCGACTTCAAAATTAGCTTTTGCGACTTCAAAATTAGCTTTTGCAACTTCAAAACTAGCTTTTGCAACTTCAAAACTAGCTTTTGCGACTTCAAAACTAGCTTTTGCGACTTCAAAACTAGCTTTTGCGACTTCAAAACCTGCTTTTGTGACTTCCAAACCTGTTTTTCTCAAAGAATTTCAGCAAATATACCCGCATCTATCTAGTTGGCTAATGCCATCCAATGCTTTTATAATTCTGTAACTTCACTGTGGCTGGTGCATCTGCTTGTTGCGTATTTTAATGATATATAAATAACTCAGTGTATAACATCGGGGTTATTTATAAATTAATTCAAATAGGAAAACTATATGACGCAACGGAAACGAAACTCCATGCCGCTGACCAAAGCTGAACGACGGATTGAAGGAATGCAGACAATTAACCCTCAGTTAGACTTTAGTAATGGGTTTTCAATTGCTACTTACAACACTAAAGTAATTGAGTTACGAGAGAAGCTAGCCGCTTATAATCAAGCACAAACAATAGTAGATAAGACACACAATGCATTAATGGAAGCAGAACGTGAGTTGAATACTTATTCTGAGCAAATGCTGTTGAATGTTGCATCTCGCTATGGCAAAAATAGTGATGAATATGAGATGGCTGGTGGAACGCGCAGGTCAGACCGCAAGAAACCACGCCCAGTAGTAAACCAAACAGTGGCATCTGTGAAGTGATTGTTTGGACTCGTTCCTTCTTTAGATAAGGGTGCGTTGACCTTTGTGACAACGCACCACGATCCTATATTTTACCGCTTAACTTTTGAAGCGTCTCCAGAAACTTTTGACATCCCAAAATCGAATGCTGAGTGCGATCGCAAATAGACTAAGGATATCGTCAAACTCTAAATCAGACATAATCGTAGGTTGGGTTGAGGAACGAAACCCAACATCTACTTTAGGTTATTAGATTGCCCTTCACTCATTTCTTCTTAACTCACATCTCAAAAGCAATAATTTGACGGTATCATTTATAACCAGTAGTTTGGTATAAAGCCTGAAATATAACCATCATAAAATTAACTTAATGCAATATCGCCGAGCCACAATAGAAGGTGGCACTTATTTTTTTACACTCGTAACACATAAAAGACAAAGACTATTATCCTTACCGACTAACGTATCTTTATTGAGAAATATTTTTCGAGATGTAATGCAACAACACCCATTTATAATTGATGCCTTTGTTTTATTACCAGATCATCTGCACTGTCTTTGGACATTACCACAGGGCGATCGCAATTTTTCTACTCGTTGGCGTTTGATCAAAAGCTATTTTAGTCGCCAGTGCATTACTCTATCACAGGAAAACCTATCTACCTCTAGGCAAAATAAAAAAGAGCGGGCTATTTGGCAGCGTAGTTTTTGGGAACACTTGATTAGAGACGAAGTAGATTTTAAAAATCACCTTGAATATATTCACTACAATCCTGTCAAACATGGTTTAGTGAAAGCTCCAAAAGATTGGGAATATTCCAGCTTTCATCGTTCTGTTCGTCAGGGTACGTATGATATTACGTGGGGTGCTGGGCAAGGAATTGTATTTGACTCTAATATCGGTAAAGAGTAAATATCGCCTAAATTGTAACTGAAATTGTAGGTTGGGTTAAACGAAGTGAAACCCAACATCAGCGTTGGGTATTGTGATGGGTAATGTTGGGTTTCGTTCCTCAACCCAACCTACGAATTACTACTAAATCTAAGCGTGGCGTCTGTGTTTAGCTGGTTATAGAGTAATTTTGTAATTTTCTCGATAAATGATAAACAAACACAATAAATAATTGTCCTGAAGTGGGAACACTAGACTTAGACATTGCTGGAAGTCAACCCACACTATGAGCATGACAATTATCAGTCTTCGAGCGGCACTGCAAAGCCTGCCCGAAAATGCACCAGAACCTGTTATAAAAGACCTTTTCGCCCCTTACTTGTTGAGGTCATTAGGGTTTCAATCTGAAGAAATTCATCCTGAATATAACACTGGTGACGGAGCTGTTGATAAAGCAGCCAGGAAAACTATTGGAGATGATGTCTTTTTACATACAAAATCTAATCCATACCTGCTACTGGAATTGAAAGGGAGGGATATTAATTTATCTGAAGATGCTGCACAGTATCAAAGAACAGTTAATCAACTTAAACGTTACCTACTTGCACCTAATTGCAAAACAGTACAGTGGGGAATTATTACTAATTCTTGCCATATTCAACTGTTTCGCAAGCATGGAAAAGTGATTTATCCTGCTACACAGTGTCTTCCAATTGATGCAAATAATATTGATAATGTAGTCGCTTCAATTAGGAAAAAAATTGAAAATCCTACAAAAGCCTTAACCATCGCGGTTTATAACAATAAAGGTGGAGTAGGTAAAACAACAACTACCGTCAACTTGGCAGCTATCTTAACTTTTTTAGGGAAAAAGGTTTTAGCGATCGATTTCGATCCAAACCAACAAGATTTAACGAGTTCTTTAGGCCTTCCACTAAGCAAAGGTAGTGTATTTGAGGCTCTTAAGGAACGGGGTATAGAACTTCAAAGTACTCTACATCCTTATAAATTCCCCTTAAAGAAGCTTAATTCAGAACTTAGATTTGATATTATCCCTGCCGATCAAGAACTGATAGATGCACCTGAACAGCTCTTGCGTAATCATTTGCAACCTCACACTCTTTATCAAAAGCTAGAATTCTCAAGACAAGAATACGACTATATTTTGATAGATGCACCACCCAACT